>JAPPLI010000087.1 GCA_028819495.1 Gammaproteobacteria bacterium
GGTTGCAGCGCCAGTCGCGAGATGAACAGGATTGATGCCAATATGGTAATGATTCCCATCCAGAGGACGGGAACATAACTGTCTGAAGTTTGCAGAAAGGCGGCACACGCAGGGCCAACCGAGGTGCCCAGGCCGGTTACCAGGTTGGACAGGATCAGCAACCTGCCGGTCGCATCCACGTTGGCGATACAGGCCATGAGATACGGTAGAGTAAAATACCAGGCGAAACTGAACAGTCCTATGCTGATTACGTAGGCAGCGGTAGAGAAGTCGGTCAGTAACAGCGCCGTACAGAAAATTGCCAGACCCGTCCCTGCGACAACAGGAACGAGGCGGTTGAAACGGGTGGACAGCGCTGCCGCGGCCATGGAACCGATAAAACCAAGAAACAGGCTGGCAGACAACGCATAGCCGATAGTCCGGGCTGCAATGCCGCCGGCATTCCCAATGCGTTCGTAGTAGGTCCACACACCCATAATTCCGGCTTCGAACAGAAACAGGCCGGCAAATCCCAACGCAACCAGGACAGGAACCGAGCCTGTGGCCTTGACTTCAGGCATCTGTTCAATTTCCCCGCTATCGGGGATAAAACGGATAAACAACAGCAACAGGGCATGCAACCCCGCCAGCAGCAGGAACACCGAGCCCACACTGAAGTCTGCGATCAGACCCGGCAGGAATATCACTCCCACTGAACCCGCGAGTAATTGCAGGCCAAACCAGTAACCGAGATTGCGGTCCGGATCCAGGGTCCGATGGATCACGGCCATACAGACGGCCAGTTGTATCCCGGCGGCAAATCCACTCAAAAAACGAACCACGAGGAACAGGGAAAATCCGATCAGTGAGGAAGTAACCAGGTTCATCAGGATAATGCTGCCGGCAGCAAGATACAGTGCCGTGCGCCAACTGATCCTCCTGACCCAGATTGCCGCGGGTATCGGCGCAAGAGCAAAACCCGCCAGTTCCGCCGAGATGATGTACCCGCCCTGCTGGCTGCTGAACCCGAGTTGGGTTACGTATCCACCCACCAGCAAGGGGGCAATGAAATACACCGCTGCGCCGCAGGTGCTCAGTAACGACAGGATGGTGAGGACGCGATAGTTTCCGGCCTTGTTATTATGTGTTCCGGTCATGGCCAGTGGATATTAACATGTATGAACGGGACACAGGCTTTTTATAAATTCCGGGGTCAGAGTAAAATCGCTGAGGATGTTGGCAACAGCAGAGCCGGTGGTGATTTTACTCTGACCCCTCCCATCTGCGGGAACCGCTGCACGGATGCGCAAAGGCTTGAATAACCGGAGAAATACTGTTGTGATAGCGGTAACTGAAACAGGAGATGCAGAATGCGCTGGCAGGACTACCCGCTGGAAGAACTGCGCCGCCAGTACCTTACCAACCTTACTCCCGGCATGGGCAGCCATGTGCGCCGTTACGAGGAACTCAGCGAGGAACTGGTGCAGTCCATGCCCGGAGAACTGGACGTACCCTACGGCGCTGCCGGCCCGCGCCAGATGCTGGACGTTTTCACTCCTGGCAAGGACGGCGCGCCCATCCTGGTCTTCATCCACGGCGGCTACTGGTTCTTCAACAGCAAGGACCCGCGGCGTTTTCCGGCCCGGGAGTTCGTTCCCCGGGGCATTGCCTGGGTCCCCATCAATTACCGTCTGGCGCCGACCGTTCCAATGTCCGACATCGTGGCGGACGTGAGAAACGCAGTGAAGTGGCTGTATCAACACGCGGTGGAATACGGCTGTGATCCCGACCGGATTTACGTGAGCGGCAATTCGGCCGGCGGGCACCTGGCCGCGGAACTGCTCAGCGATGACTGGCCGGAGCAATACGGCCTGCCCGCGCACGTGGTGAAAGGCGCCTGCGCCATCAGCGGCCTGTACGAACTGGAACCTTTGCTCCAGTGCGAACCCAATGAAAAACTGCGGCTGAACCTTGAGTCGGCCAGGCGTTACAGCCCCATCTATCACTTGTCCGGACAGGCTACACCGTCCATCGTTGCCTGCGGGGCGAACGAATCAGCCGAATTCCGCCGCCAGACCGCGGCCTATGCAGACATTCTCAAACAGGCCGGGTATCCGGTTACCCACATGGAGGTTGCCGGCCACGACCACTTTTCCATTATCGGTGAACTGGCCAACCCGGAAAGCCCGCTGTTCCGGGCCGTCATCGTGATGATTGCATAAGCCAACTGGGGTATTATCACGTTGAACGATCACACGACAGCGTGGAGACGAACTTGAAGTTCAGCCTGATACTGGTACCGCAGGTCCTGGACGGGATGCCGGAACCCTATGAACACATCACCGAGCAGATCTGTTTTGCCGAAGAACTGGGGTTCGACACGGTCTGGCTCACCGAACATCATTTCAGCCCTTACGGAAGACCGTCCGTCCCCGCGATAGCCGGTCATGCCCTGGCCAACACTTCCCGGATCAGGATCAGCACCGCGGTCGTCGTGCTCCCGTTCCAGCACCCGTTGCGGGTCGCGGAAGACTGGGCAACGCTGGATCACCTGGGCCGGGGGCGCGTGGACGTGGGTGTGGGGCGCGGCAACCAGCCGAAGGAATTCGCCGGTTTCAACCTGACCCTGCATGAAGCGGAACAACGCTTCAGCGAAGCGCTGGACATCATCCGCCGGGCCTGGACCGAGGAAAGTTTTTCCTATGACGGCGAGTTCTGGCAATTCCCGGAGCTTTCCGTGCTGCCGAAGCCTCATACAAAACCCCATCCGCCGATATGGCAGGCTGCTATCAGTGACTACACGGTGAAGAAAATCATTGACCGGGGCATCAACGGGTTAATCGGCCCATATTTATGCCCCCATGAAATACTGAAGACCTCGTATTTCGATGCCTGGCACAGGATGATAAATGAAGCCGGAAGGACGGACCTGCAGATGGCCCATAACGAATTCATTTACGTCGGAGAGAGCGACGCGCAGGTCAAAGCCGACGTGCGGGACCATGTCCTGTGGTACGTGCGCACCGCGGCGAAAATATGGGGCGAACGGGACAAGGCCAAGGTGGCGGAGCAGTTCGCCAATTACACTGAAATCCTGGAATACTTCGACACCGTTTCCTTTGATGAGATTTACGACAAACTGGGCATATTCGGCACGCCCGACTCGGTGGCCGACAAGATCGAATGGTTGAACAAGGAAGGCGGTCTTGAGCATATCATCATCTTCAACTGGTTCGGTAAACTGGCCCATGAAAAAGCCATGCGCAGCATGGAACTGTTCGCCCGGGAAGTCATGCCGCGCTTCACGGAACCCGCCGCGCTGGCTGCAACAGGCTGAGCGGTGCTCCCGGAAGGCGAAGTAATCCCTGAAGACATGAAAGCACGAGGACTAAAGTTAATAAGGCTCTGAACAAGTCCATCCTGGACTTGTCAGAGCACGCAAAACAAAAAATGCGATTTTTGTTTTGCTTCCAAATCAATGACTTTATGTCATTGATTTGGACGGCACATCCCTGTACCGTAGGAACCTCTGATTAACTCTCAGAGGTTCCTTAATGATTGAAGCATTGAGTTCAAAGAACCTGCCGGCGCCCCGGTTCCGCTACAGCCCGCTGGTCAAAGCGGGGCCGTTCTACAAAACCGCCGGCATGATCGCCCTGAACAAAGAGACCGGCCAACTGGAACCGGGCGGCGCCGGCCCGGAGACCGCCAGGATCCTCAGCAACCTGCTGGAAGCCCTGCCCGATTTCGGCCTGACCCTGGACGACCTGGTCAGCGCTACCATCTTCACTACACAGATGGACCGGTTCCCGGAAATCAACAAATCCTGGGAAGCCGTCTTCAGCACCGACATGCGCCTGCCGGCCCGCTCGGCTGTCGGGGCTACCGCGTTACCCATCAACGCCGCGGTGGAGATGGAGTTCTGGTTTTACAAAGCAAAATAAGCAAACTATGAGAATTTACGGCGATCTCAGTTCCGGTAATTGCCTCAAAGTAAAATACACTGCTGATTTTCTGGGACTTGATTATGACTGGACACCTGTTGATATCATGCAGGGAGAGAGCCGTGCCCCGGATTTTTTACGGATGAATCCACAGGGACAGGTGCCGGTAATTCAATTGGAAGACGGGCGTTGCCTGGCCCAGTCGAACGCAATTATCCGCTACCTTGCACAGGGAACCGCGTTATTACCCCTGGACAATTACCTGCAGGCAAAAGTGGACGAATGGCTGTTCTGGGAACAATACAGTCATGAACCCTATATCGCGGTCTGCCGTTTTCATATGCTGTACCAGGGCAAACCCCTGGAAGCGCGGGAGTCCTGGCGGGTGGAACGCGGCGAGAATGCCCTGGATTACATGGAAAATCATCTTTCCGGCCGCCAATGGCTGGCCGGAGATACTTTCACTACTGCTGATATCGCACTGTTGGCTTACACTCGGGTTGCGCACGAGGGTGGCTTTGATTTGGAAGCCCGTCAAAATGTGCAGCAATGGGTACAGGATTGTGAACGACTTTTGTCGCTGTAACAGCCTGTCCGTCACTTGGATGCTTACCAGCGCCGGAACGTAACTTGAAAAAGATACTTAAAGGTTTTGCAATTGTCGTGGTTATCCTGGGCCTGCCCGTCGCGGCTGTTATGCTGGATACCCCTTCCATCAAGCTGTTCGGCGGCAGGGTCATCGGACTCCTTGAAGGTCCTGTTACCAGTGGTATGTTCGTTTCCGAAGATATGGATGCTTTCAGCCCCGGTCTGCCGGTCGGCGCACGGTTCCCGCCCATCCGGGCACTCTACCAGGGCCAGGAAATCACCAGTATCGACCGGTTCATGGGCGAGCGCGGGGCAGTCTTCGTTGCGGTACGCTCGGCGGACTGGTGACCCTACTGCAGAAGGCAACTCGTGCAGTTGCAGGAACAGGCAGCGGACTTCGAGAAGGCCGGTATCGGCATTGTTGCGATTACTTACGATGCGCCGGAGTTGCAGCAGGTGTTCATCGATGCCGCCTCCATTACCTATCCGCTCCTCTCGGATATCGATGCGGCAACCATCAGGACGCTCGGCATCCTGAACGAGCAGTACGAACCGGGGGATACGGCATACGGTATACCTCACCCCGGAGTATTCGTAGTTGATCCGGAGCTGAATATCGCCGGCAAGATCTTTGTCGAGGAGTACCAGGTACGGGTAGACAGCGAGGGCACACTCGCCTACGCGCTGCAAGTCCTGGATTAATCTTTCTCCATCAGTTCCCGGGTAACCCCATCGTAGAGTGAGGCGTCGATCATCTCAGGCAGGTGAATGGTCCTGAGATCCGGAACTTCATCCATGCCCTGAAGCGGCGCTGTGGGCGGATTTTCCGGTTCGCCCAGTTGAGCAGACCGCTCGGCGTTGGTGGCGCCGATCTTTTGCTGTTCCCGCAGGTACTCCGGTTTGCCGTCCGCCTCTCGGAACAGCGGCATGACTTCCTCGGCGAACATCTGCATGTTTTTCACGGCCATCCAGTTCGGCATGGGGCCGGAGGGTGAACCGGCGCAGAGCACGCCGCCGGCACCCAGTTCATCGCAGTACTCCGCGTAACCTTCCGCCACCGTCTGGGGCGAACCGACGATGATGTACCCCTGCTTGATCAAGTCGTCGTAACTCAGGTCCATGGGCGCCTTGGCGCCCTTGTCGCGCACGGCAGACCAGTAGCCGCGGAAGGATCGGTCGCTCATGTAGCCCGGCGGGAAGTAATGGCTGGATTTTATCTTGAGGCCGGTATTGAACAGCCACTGCATGTGCGCCTTGGCTTCCCGGTGCGCCTGTTTATCGGTTTCGGCGACGTAAGTGGGGATGGCCGCCATGCACTGGTCCCTGGGCAACTCGTAGCCGCATAGCTCCGCTTCCTCCTTCAACTTGTCGAAGGCCCACTTGCACATCCAGGTGGGCGCGAAGATCATCATGTAGGTGTAGCGGTTCCTGGCGCATTCACGCAGGGTTTCCAGGGAACCCATTCCGGGCAGCCACACCGGCGGGTGGGGTTTCTGTATAGGACGCGGCCAGACGTTGACGTTGGGAATGTAGTAATGCTTGCCCTGCCAGGTAAATGGGCCGGGTTCGGTCCAGGCCTTGAGGATCAGTTCATTGGCTTCCCAGAACCTCTCCACGGAGTCCGTGGGCGACACGGGGTTGTTGAAATACTCGCAGCCGATGCCGCGCACGAAACCGGAGATGATGCGCCCGCCGGAGATGACGTCCAGCATGGCAATTTCCTCGGCAACCCGTACCGGGTTACCGTGCAGCGGGATGGCGTTGCCCACGATGCCGACCGGCATGCGTTGCGTACGGGTAACAACCATCGCCGCGATCAGGTTGGGAGACGGCATGGTGCCGTAGGCGTTGGCGTGGTGTTCGTTGACAATGGCGCCGTCATAACCGTATTTCTCCGCCGCTACCAGCAGGTCGATGTATTCATTGTAGAGCTGGTGACCGCGGGTGGGGTCGTAATGTTCGTTGGACAGTGTCACCCAGGATGAATCAAATTCGGTGGACCGGGGCACAAAACCGTAGGGCATCAAATGGAAAAAATAGAATTTCAGCTTGTTCATGACAGGTTCTCCTGGGATGGGGACAGACTTAAGTCTGTCCCCGGTTACTTTCGTCAATGAAGTCAAGAATTGCAGCGGCGGTATCATTGGGACGTTCGATGCAAAGCGCATGGCCCGTCTCCGGAATGGTGACGGTGCCGGCGCCGGGTATCACTTCGGCAAACCGGTCGGCCATTTCACCGGGAACCAGCCGGTCATTCTCCGCCTTGACCACCAAGGCCGGACATTTGAGCCTTTGCAGGCGATGTTCCAGGGCCAGGTTGTAGCGCGGCGACCAGATCAGCTTGGCAAAGGTGGAGGCTTCATAGTGAGCCTGGCAGATCTCTTCAAAATCATCCGGGTCCGGCGCCACCGATTCCAGTGCGGTCTTGTCGTTGAACAGCAGGTCAACCAGTTCCTCCGGCAGCAGTTTGAAAAAGTCGACGCCGGGATTGCCGACCAGGCGCAACCCGATGGGCACTATCAGGGTCAGGGATTTCAAACGCCTGGGGTAGTAGGATGCGAATTCCGCCGCGGTCCAGCCCCCAAGGGACCAGCCGACCAGGTGGAAACTCCCGATATCCAGTTCGGTCAGGAATTGATCGTAATGGATGACAAGATCATTGAAATTCTGCAACCAGTCCGGCCGCGGTGTTTCACCGAAACCCGGATGTTCCGGCGCGATGAAATCAACCGATTGTGAGAACCGTTCGTACATGGGAAGCCACATCCGGGTCGAACCTGCACCATGCAGGAAGAGCACGGGCTCTCCCCGACCTTTACGCCGGTAAGCCGTGTCCAGTCCGTTTACGTCGATAAACTGTGGTTGCGTGTAATAATTACGCGGCTTGGGAACATCCATCGCTGTCACTCCTTTTCTTCAAGTGTCCGGAACCGCCGGATTTTCACACCTTCAATCTGAAATGCACCGGCGGATTGTTATGCAATATTCTGCTGACGGCCAGCATTGCAATGATACTGATGATTGCAGAGGCGGAAAAGAGAAGAAATGCAGGATCGTAGTGACCTGTTCTTTCCAGCAGGTAACCGCCCGAATAGCTCCCCAGTATCGAACCGGCGTAGCCGAATGTGAATATCACACCCAATGCTTTCCCGGAACTGTGTGACGGCACGATCATCGCTGCAATACTCATGATTGTTACGATGACCTGTGAATGTCCCCAGGTAATCATGGTGATGACAGCAACAGTCAGCCACAATGGCATGGACGATGCAATCAGCAAAAAAAGAATGCCGGTGGCGGCCAGGATGCCTCCCGAGACACATAACAGAACTATCCGGCGCAGGTTTGTGCATAAGAAACCGGTAATTATTGAAGCAGGAATTGCCGCCATGCCGAACATGGTAGCGCCAACGCCGATTTCTGCCGGCGAATACCTGTAAACCTCGTCCAGGAATACGGGGACCCAGGTCAGCACGCCGTAGAGTTCCACAAACAGGATGCAGGCGCTGAACGCCAAGAGCATGACACAGGGATTGCGTAACAGGGCGCCAATGGTAATGGAACCTTCGCTGCTTCCGGGTTTGTCCAGTCCGGCTGTCCGCGGCGGGTTTCTCAGCAGCGGGATGGAAAAAACAAAGAGCAGTACAAAAGCCAGCGAGTAGATGCGCGCGGTCCAGCGCCAGCCCAGGGCATCGGCCAGTATCGGCGTCATGAACATCGCCAGGGCGATACCGACGTTGAGTGAACCGTTGATGTAGCCGATACCCTTGCCCACCTGGTCCGCAGGCATGTACTTGGGAATGGAATCGACCGCGGCGATAAATATGATTGAGATGCCAATGGAAACCAGTACTCTCAACGCCAGCAGGACATGATAGTTGTTGCCGACGGTTCCCAGGATACCCAGGAGTCCGACGCAGAGCAGGCAAATAGAGATAACCGGCGCGGCTCCCAACCTGTCCGTGACGGAACCGGCAGGGAGGCTCGCCAGGCACCTGACGACGGTATAAGCCGTCATGAACAGGCCCGCCTGGGCATAACTGATTTGCAGTTCGTCAACGAATATCGGGATCATCGAAGGTATTTCGAATACCTTGATGAAGGCAAACAAAATGGCGAAATTAACCAGCCAGATGATTTTCATAAATACAACTCACAGGGTTGACATGCTTCATATAGTTCCCTCAAGGATCATCTTCACACCCAGAATAAAGAGAGACAAGTATAGAATTCTGTACACGAGTTTCTCGGAGAGCCTGTGCAACAACCAGTAGCCCAACCAGATGCCCAGCGGCGCAATGGGCATCAGTATCAGCGAAGTCATCAGGTTGCGCGTGGTAAGCAGGTCCAGGTAACTGTAGGGTATGAGTTTTACGTAATTAATGAAGAAGAAAAACATGACCATAGTGCCGATCATCGTGTTCTTTTCCAGGCGCTGGGGGAGCATATAAACGCTCAGCGGGGGACCGCCGGCATGCACCTGCGTGCTGGTAAAACCGGCAACGCCACCCCAGAAATAACCGCTGGCCTTCCCCGGCCTGGAACTGCGCGCAGACAGGCGCAGCCAATGGTTAAGGCTGAAGCTTATGGCGATAACCCCGACCATGATGCGTATGTGGTCTTCGGTCAGTTTCCCCATCAGGAGCGCCGCCAGGGCAATGCCGATGACGCTGCCCGGAAGCAGGATCTTCAGGTGGGAAACATCGAAGCTGTGACGAAAATTCCAGGCGGCAAAAATATCCATGACACACAGGATCGGCAGCAGGATGGCCGCGGCTGTAATCGGGTCAACCGCAAATGACATCAGGGGAACGGTTATGGTCCCGAGAGTCCCGGCAAAACCACCCTTGGCTATACCGACAAACAAAACGGCAGGAACAGCGATCAGGTAAAAGAACGGGTCTGTGATAAACTGCATGACGTTTATCATTATACAGTCAACCATTACACAAGGCAGGGTTCAGGACACCAGATGGCGCCGGTAAATTACTCGAAAACAAGAATAGACAGCGAACGACTCTGGTCGTCGCTCATGGAAATGGCCGAGATAGGGAAAACCCCGCGGGGGGGTTGTAACCGCCAGGCCCTTACTCCGGAAGACAGGCAGGGACGGGACCTGTTTATTTCCTGGTGCGAGGCCGCCGGTTGCGCGGTTACCATCGACGCAATGGGCAATATCTTCGCCCGCCGTCCTGGCGGGGATGATTCCCTGCCGCCGGTCATCGCCGGTTCGCACCTGGATACCCAGCCCACGGGGGGGAAGTTCGACGGCGTTTACGGTGTCCTTGCCGGCCTCGAAGTGATCCGTACCCTGAACGACCATGGCGTGGAAACCCGGCATCCGCTGGAAGTGGTAAGCTGGACCAACGAGGAAGGCGCGCGCTTCCCGCCTGCGATGCTGGGATCAGGGGTATGGGCCGGGGCGTTCGACCTGGAATACGGGCACAACCGAACGGACAAGGAAGGAAAGACCGTAAAAGATGAACTACAACGGATCGGCTATTTCGGTTCTGCCGCATGCTCGGCAAAACCGCTCAGGGCCGCGTTTGAGGTACACATCGAACAAGGCCCCATCCTGGAACATGAGGGGCTCACGATCGGTATCGTGAACGGCGTGCAGGCAATCGGCTGGTATGACCTTATCATCGAGGGCGTGCCGTGCCACGCGGGAACGACGCCGATGGAGGTGCGCCGGGACCCGTTCATGGCCTTGCACGGGATTCTCGACAAGCTCTACCAGGTCGCCGATGATTTCAAACCCTGGGCAAGAATTACCTTCGGAGACATCAGGGCCGAGCCCGGCGCCCGCAATACCGTGCCTGAACGTGTAATCGTAACCGTTGATCTGCGCCACCCCGACCGGCAGCAGGTAGGGAACATGGAGCGAATTATGCGTGAAATCGTCAGGAATGAATGCGTCAAATATCGCCTTTCCGGGGAAGTAAGACAGGAACTCGATTCACCCGCCATCAGTTTTCATGAGGATTGCATTAACGCAGTGCGCAATGCGACTGCATCACTGGGGTACTCCTGCAAGGAGATGGTCAGTGGCGCGGGGCACGATTCCGTAAATGTCTCCAAAATAGCGCCGACCAGCATGATATTCATCCCCTGTGAAGGAGGGTTGAGCCACAACGAGGCTGAAAATGCCCGCAGGGAAGACGTGGAGGCCGGCTGCAACGTACTGCTGCACGCGATGCTGCAAATTGCCACAGGATAGCTTGGGGTCAGAGTAAAAATTCTGACGAATTTCTTACTCTGACCCCAGGATTATGATCCCGGGATTGGCCTGGTTGATCAGCCCGGTTGCTCGGAGAAAAACGTCCTGATCTGGTTGGCCAGGGACTTGCAGGCGTTTTCCTGGACCCGCGCCAGCATCGGGATGGGGATGATTATCGCCGGCATGAACGAGGTGCCCTTGGTCTCGGCATTGATTTTGCCGGACAGGGCCAGTTGCTTGAAGTCCCAGATGCTGGCCTCGTAATTGGCCTCATCCTTCCAGTAGGCAAAACCGAAACAACCGCCGCCGCCCGGTCCGACAGCACATGACACCGAACCCGAGGAATCGGTTCTTTCAGTGGCGCCGTCAATCCAGACAAAATAGCGCAGGTTGAAATCATTGAACTTGTCGGCAATGACGGGAATCTGCGCCAGTTTGCCCAGGTTTCTCACGTCCATGGGCGCAGTGCTGGTTTCGAAGTATGGATACATGCTGTCGACAAAATCCTTCTCCGGGATGACATTGATCTCAGACTGCCCCTGATTCAGCGACTTGCCGACACAGCTTATGAAATCGTCCTCGGTCTCATAGCCGGAACTGTGGCGCCGACCCAGCACCACGATGGACTCGTCACCGATAATCGATGCGACGGAAGTTTCCCGATACTCATCGATCACCGTGGTGCTCTTGCACCCCGCCAACAGTACCAGGCCGATTAACGCTATGGCGACTACCGGAATTTTCATACTTGCACGCAACTCACCAGGGCAAATCAACTCCTTAAAGTATAGATGTTTTATCTGCGTTAATCTGCGCCATCTGCGGATGAATCAACCTGTTCCAGCCAGGCGCCGACCTCTTCCACCCGGGAGAAGCCGAGCGCAAACCTGGCCCCGGCATCCCGCAGGGCCTGATTTACCGCGGCGTTGAGTCCCTTGTCACGGCTTTTCATGAATTCGGTGGATGATTTACCGTAGCCGGTGACCGACCAGTTTGCGATGGGACTGCCGTCACGGTTGTAGAGTTCCACATCGTACTTGATCCAGGCTTCGTAAAAGTCCGACTTGGTTTCCGCGGGCAGCGCAAACTGCATCTCTGCGACGCTGGGGGCCAGCACCGCATCAACGGTAGCATCGGAATCCGTACCCGCGACTTCTTTTGTCTGTTCGAACATCGAGCCGAGAATTTGCTCGAACAAGGCTATATGGGACGAGCCGCTATCGATTTTCCAGTTGGGCCGTTCGTCTGAATTTTCCTCGTAGACGTAGTTACGCAATTCGTCCCGGTACAGGATGCCCATGGTGACCGGCATCCGGGCAATCACCGGGGTGGGTATTTCACTGTCCACCTTGAGGGATATGGACTGCTCGCACGCAGCCAGGATCAACAACAGGCAAACCGGGTAAATGTGTCTGTGATTCATATTACAGCGCTCCTTATTCGTTCAGGCCGACGTAGGCGCCGCCGTTCTCGTGGGTCAGTTGGCGCATCAGCGACGCATAACGCTTGTTGGTCAAAAGAAAATGTTCGCCCGCGCTGGAAGGAACAGGAAAACCTACCGCATGAATGCGTACCCGGGTATTGCCGTCCTTGTCCCTCGGATTGATGCGCTCTACCGTATCCAGGACCTCCCTGATTGACGGACCGGTAAACTCGTCGCCGTACACGTAGATGCTGATCTTCTTTCCGGGGTCATAAAACGCGCGGATGGCCCGGGTGATGCCCTCTACCGGGCTGCTGTTGCTGAAGGCGCGCCAGGAACGCAAGGTGTTGATGATGACCTTGCGCCGGCCTTCCGTATCGGGAATCCAGGTGCGCCGATAGCGGGAAAACAGGTAATCGCCCATGTCGCTCATGATCTGTATCCCCTTCAGGCGGGGATACACGTCGAGGGTGGTAATCAACTGGTCGATCATATTTTCCCAATGGTAGTTGACCATGCTGCCCGAGGTATCGATGATAAAAATGACATACTCGCTGTCGACCGGTATGCCGCCTATCAGATCGGTCCGCACCCGGTCTTTCTGCGCCAGCAGACGCTTCATCTCTTCCGTCAGTTGCTGCAGGGCCAGTTCAAATTCCCCCTTGATGATGACGCCGACGGCAGAGTCGTCGCGTATGCTGTTGTAGCGCAGCTCCTCCCGTACCAGCTCCGCCTCCAGGCGCGCGACACGCTGTTCCCATTCGGAACGCTGTTCGTGTTTGGCGTCCAGATCGCGGTTGAGGATCCTGGCCTCGCCGCGGATTTCAAACAACTGCACCTGCAGTTCCCGCACGATTCCATGCATGGATTCCACTGCGCTCTCCAGGATAGGACTGTCCCCGGTCTTGGCAATCATCAGCAGCAGTATGATGGCGCCGAATCCGCAGGTGATCACGTCCAGGAACGAGATGCTGAACGCCTCGTTTTCCCGCCGTTTCTTCTTCATGGCCAGTCCTCGCTCGGGATGAGAAACGAGCCGTCGGTGCTCATGGCCAGTCGCCAGTAGGCGAACGCCGCTTCCGGGTCACCTTCCAGCGGCGCCAGGATAACGTTAACGGGCACGCCGCCGGGCATCTGCTTTACCGCCCTGGTAAACAGGTTGAGGCGCTGTTTACCGGTAATGGTGGTCCCGCGTATGGTCCTGGAGCCCCGCGTGGGGAGACCGTCCGTGATCAGGTACACGTTATCGGGCCTGGGTCTCAGTCTGCCGATGGCGGCAAAGGCGTTTTCCAGGTTAGTGCCCCCCTCCGGCACTATCTTCCCGAGGGCTTCGATAACCGAATTCAATTCCGCCTTGTTGCCGACATTCAGCCATTTGCCTTCCTGTCCGGGCAGCGCCGATCGCGTTTTTGTATTGAAGACGTAGATCTGGTATTGGCTGTCCCTGGGGAACCTGGCCGTGAGCCAGTCCACCATGCGCAGGGTCTGCACCCATTTCGGCGCGTTGCGCTTGATCCCGTCCCGCATGTTGCGGATACGTATGATATTGACAATAGTGTCGTCCAGCATGCTGCCGGAAACATCCAGCAGGATCAATATGCGCTTGCCGCCCAGTTTCAGACCGGTCAGGTACTCGCGGTTGCCGTCGCCCACCAGGCGCCGCACATCGTCGCCCGTATCCCTGACTTCTTCCTGCAACTGTTTTTTCTGCTCCTCCAGTTCCTTGATATTGAGCTTCAACCGGTCCAGTTCCACGGCGCTGGTGGTATCCGACAGTTGCTCGGCCAGGGAGCGCGTCTCCTGAATCTTCTCCATTATGCGCCGGGCCATGCCTTGCGCTTCCACCAGTTGCTCATCGATTTCCGAGATGGTATTGCGGGTCTTCGCCAGGTTTTTCCGGCCTTCCAGTATCTCCTCCTCCAGCAGCATCACTTCAGACGTCTGGTCCCGGGTGTCCACTGGAATGATGGTATAGGTATCGACGTTGTGCTTGATGATGAGGAACAGCAGGACCACCGAACCGAAGCCGCAGGACATGATGTCCAGGAACGACAGGCTGAAGGGGGTGAGTAGTCTGCGGTTGCGCATAGGCCCTACGAGTAAAACCCTGTGTAAAGTGGCAAAGCATCGTATTCGTCATTCCCGCCTCCTCCGTCATTCCCGCGCAGGCGGGAATCCAGTTTGTAAATTAACTCCTTATAAGGAATTTTGTCTACTGGATTCCCGCCTGCGCGGGAATAACGAACAGGTTGCATTCTTTTTGGTTCTGGCATAGCCATGTCATGCCAGTACCCTGATGAGGGTAAATTCGCGATCCGAGCTGGCAAAACTGATGACGTCGCCCGGTCTGAGTCCGGCGTTGCCGTCGACGGCATGGCCGTTGATAAAAATCACTGCTTCAGCATCTGCCGGGACCACGGTTGCGGCCGTACCGTTCAGGGACAGTGAACAAAGGAATTCCTTGCCACCGGATTCCGATAACGCACCCTGCGCGGACAGGTACAACGGCGTCTGTCCGAGTGGGTACGCCTCGGCGCCAGCCAGAACGTGGGTCGGTCCCGCTTCGGGCCGTTGTTCCAGACTTGCCGGCGCGGTAAAACCTATTGCCGGCTCCGCGGCAGCCTTGAGTTGAGTGACGAAGTAGATCCCTTCATCTGCTTTGCCCCCTTCCCGCACATACCCCATACAACCGGTATAAACGGCGCGCGGGTCCAGTACCTCTACGTGCCGGTTCGCTGCCGCCAGATGGTCGGTGAACGCCGGCAACCCGGCTATGCGCGGGTGCAGCAGCGCAACCCGGCCGGTATCGACGGCGGCGGTGATCCTGTCGTATAACGGTTGCAACGCTGCCACCAATCGCTCCCGGTTTACCCGGGCCTGGTAGCGGGCCTGCTCAAACTCAATACCGACCTGCGTATCGGTCTCCCGCGTCAGTTCGTGCAGGCATTGCGCCATGCGATTGCATAGTGCTTGCTCCGCTACCGCGTGGTGCAAGGGGTCGAAACGGGATTGCTGAATGAACAGGTCGGCAACGTGGTTCACGCATTTATCCTGGATTTCCAGCAGACCTACCTCATTGACGACCTTTACTGCCGTGCGCTGCACCGTGTCGGAGACCTCCAGGGAAGTGATCACGGTGTGATGCAGGTGGATGTCCAAGTGCATGTAACTCCCGGCGCCGGCTGTCGCCGCGACCGCGGCAATGGCGCTGTCCACCAGGCCTACCAGGGTAAACGGGGAGGCTTCCATCAACCCAAGCAGCAATGCCAGTTGCTCCGTGCTGAAACTGCCGGGCACCGCCAGCGTCACTTGCTCCATACCATCCGCCATCTCATACAGGGACAGCAAATGGGCATAAGCCAGGTCGGCATTATGCCGCGCTAGTTTTGAGCGATGCTTGAAGCCGTCTTGGTTGAGGTTGCTCCAGAACCGGCTGAAAGTGTTGCGCGGGTCGATATGGGTGGCTTCCAGCGCCGCCTGTCCCAGTTCAATTCGGTCCTCCCTGAGCACGGCAATGCCGGGACTGCTCGCCACGACCTCACCGGCCTGGAAGATTGTTACTTCAGCATCGTTGAGTTCAATGATGGCGGTGTTCATTTATACGCTTGATTTTTTAGCTACAGAGGTCACAGTGGATTGAGGATGTTTTAAATTTATGGGCAACTTTCACGCATTATGGTCATCTTGCCAAAATTTTGCTGGTTTGTTCTTGCATGATTGCATGAAATTATTCCGGTTTTCAACATCTGGGTAGCTCATCCGGGTAGCTCATGGTGAGTATTACAATTCGCAATGCTGTGTATAATTGCCCTGCCTATGTCACAAGCATCCACTACAGAACCGGCATTCAACGTCATATTGGGAGAAGCGCTTCGCCAGAAGCATCCGCTTTGGACGCAGCATCTCGGCGCTGAGCAAACCCGGGTCATGGACCGGGCGCCGGGAAAACAGCCCGATATTGTTATAGCGGCACCCAACAGCACGCCGGTTATTGTTGAAACGGAATATTTTCCGGCTGTTACTGTTGAGCAGGAGGCACGCGCCCGGCTGAATGAATCCCTGACGAGCACCGGCAGGACTATTGAACACACTTTTGCGGTGCGCATCCCGGGCGAGATGAAAACCGTACCGCAGGGAGATATCAAGCCCAATATTGAAATAATTCTCTTTGACTACTGTATTTTTTCCCTGAAAAAAGACTTGACCATATCACGCTGGCCTGTCAAAGGTTGGCTGAAAGGAGACATTAATGATCTTGCAACCAGCATTGAGTCGGTCTCTATCTCTGAATCACTGTTGGCAATCAGTACAGATGAACTTGAACGTGGTGTAGCGCAGGCTGCCAACATCCTGCAACAGGCGCCTGCACACACCAAGGAAAAAATCGCCCAGGAACTCCGTCAGGAAACGGGGGAACAAACCGCACGCATGGCAACAGCGATTATCGCCAATGCCATCATTTTCCACACTCGAATTGAAGGACAGCAGGGAGTTCCCACCCTGTCTGAACTACAGTCAGAGACAGGCACATTGAGCCGGAACAAGCTGGTTGAATGCTGGCGCTGGATTGTAGAGGAAATTAACTATCACCCGATATTCAAGATTGCCTCAGACCTCCTGAGGCTGATTCCCACCCAACAGGCTGGCCATATCCTGAAACGGCTTGTGGAGACTTCCGATACTCTGACTGAGCTTGGCGCTACAGGCATTAATGACCTGTCGGGGCGAATGTTCCAAACGCTCATATCAGATAGAAAATTTCTGGCGACCTTCTACACGTTACCAGTCTCTGCAACGTTGTTGGCGGAGCTTGCAGTGGCGCGGCTAGACATCGATTGGAATGATGAGAACGCGGTCAAAGCCCTGCGGGTCGGTGATCTTGCCTGCGGCACGGGCGCATTATTAAATGCTGCCTATCATTCGATTCGAGTGCGGTTTCGGCGGACAGGCAATGATGATGCAAGTATTCATGCCGGCATGATTGAATCTTCCCTGTATGCCTGCGATATCATGCCTGCCGCTACACATCTTACGGCATCCACGTTATCCAATGCGCATCCCGGAGAGACTTTCGGCAACACAAAGATCATAACCATGCCCTATGGATACGATGAGAATAACGTCCCGCATATCGGCTCATTGGAATTGATTGCCCAGGAAGAAACCATGCCGTTATTCAGCCTGGGGCGGGAGCAGTTGAAAGGCAGGGCTGGTGAGGAGGCCAATTCAAGCATAAGCGTTCCCCACCAATCCATGGATGTCGTCATCATGAACCCACCGTTTACCCGTCCGACCAACCATGAGTCCACCACAGTGCCAGTGCCCTCATTCGCCGGATTTGGTACTGAGCACAGTGAGCAGAAAGCCATGAGCGAACGGCTGAAAGTTATGCGTCGTTCTCTATCGGAGCCAGCAGGGAACGGCAATGCCGGACTGGCATCAAATTTTCTGGATCTTGCCCATGTGAAACTGAAACCGGGTGGAGTATTGGCGCTGGTGCTGCCAGCATCCTTTGCACAAGGCGAATCATGGAGTGGTGCGCGGGCATTGCTGTCCGAGCATTACCAGGACATGGTGATTGTATCCATCGCCAATATAGGTAAAACCGACCAAGCATTTTCCGCTGATACGGGCATGGCTGAGGTATTGGTGGTTGCGAAAAAGAAGGCAGACGGCAATTCAACAGACAATAAAGGAGATAGCATAAACACAATTCAGTTTGCCAACCTGGTACGTCGGCCTGTTCATCACGTTGCCGCAACCGCAGCGGCGAAATCGATTGAAACTATCCGTAAAGATTCCGGCATGGGTCATATAACGCTGGGTGATGAGTACAGTAATGGTGGCTGTGTCAGTACGGATCATTTTGAGGGAGGTTGCGCCGGTCTGGTAGAACCCATGCTCGCGCAATTCATGCTTGCGCTTGCCAAAGGTGTCTTCTTGCACACAAGAACAAATCAAACTGTAAGTCTGCCTATTACTACACTGCGCTCACTTGGCCGGCGGGGTTTGGTTGACAGAGACTTTATCGGTGCGCTCCCTCGTGGACCTTTTGACAAGATCCCGCTACAGACGTCCACACCGACTTATCCGGCATTATGGAATCATGATGCGGAGCGTGAGCGAGCATTTATTGTTGAACCTGATTGCGAACTGCGAGTGCGCACTGCACAGGAGGAACGAGCTGCGAGTATCTGGAGACAAGATATTTCCCGACTGCACCTCACCAGGGACTTTCGGTTGAATTCCCAAAGCCTCGGAGCATGTTTTACACCGGAAAAATCTGTCGGTGGAAGAGCCTGGCCAAACTTTATCGTAGCGGATGATACTTCGGAAAAAATACTTCTTCTCTGGTTTAATTCGACCCTGGGGCTGATGAGTTACTGGTGGGGAGGCACCCGGCAACAACTGGGTCGAACTGTAGTTACAATCAGTGCCTTACCCTCACTAATTGTGCTGGATACACGGCAATTCAAAAAGACCGATTTCAACTCCTGTGATGAGTTGTTCAAACGGTTCGAAAAGGAAAGATTTTTACCGGCGAATGAAGCCTGCCATGACCAAAACCGCATAGCATTGGATAAGGCCTTGTTCGACCTGCTGGGAGTTTCTCCTTCAGTTAAAGATGGCTTCGATTTAATCCGCCGCCAATGGTGCAACGAACCGAGTGTGCATGGTGGGAAACATCGAATTAAAAACTAATACGTTCGTGCCTGAATTGAAAAATTCGATGATTGAGTGTGAATTTGACCGTATTATATCATTGCGAATTAATTAATAGAGGTTCCCTTATGATAGTTATCGATATGATGCGGGATGAAGGAAGGATAGTTCGTTGGATCGAGGATATAAACGATCACATAGTAGGGAAGGGTTGACCGAACTGGGCTGTTTCCTTGTGGGGTTGGATAAGTGCTTTTCTGATATTCCTCGTCGGTGGCATAGGTTCTGTACTCTGTCCTGTTTCGTTCGTTTCCCTCGTCATTTTGATCTCTTGAACAGGTTGACCACTGCCTTGTATAACCTGTTGATAACCGGCCCGATGGCGGGGATTGGATGTTATGTTAAATAAAAACGGGCTGTGGATAAGTCACAACCAAAAAACCGAATCATTGAATGACAGAGAGGACTGAAACCATGAAAAAAATCATTAACCTGACTGCACTGTTACTCACGGCTTGCTTGACGGCGCCAGCGGCTTTTGCGGACGATCCGTTTGGGTTCGATATTACCGAATCCCCGGCGAAATATGATTACTGTTCAGTGGGGTGTGACTGAAAGTGTGGTCAAACCAGGTCTATTGTAATGTGTCGTGAAGTG
>JAPPLI010000206.1 GCA_028819495.1 Gammaproteobacteria bacterium
GATGCTGCGGGCAACCCTGTTCCAGCGGTTTTCCGTTTCGGCCGGGTCATCGACAAGCGCGCGGGATTCCTCTGCAGGCGCCCCCGGGTTAAGCGGCAGTTGATCCGCCCGCTCCGCCAGGTCGCCCAGCGCCAGGGCAAGACCGGTAAAATCCGTTTCGGGAACCGTTTTAAGCCGGTTTATGTCCGCGATCAACTGTTCCCGCACGGGGATGAGCGCCGGGTCCGGGATTTTCCTCAGTCCGGCATCCGCGGATTGCAGAACAGCCAGTACGGTATCCACGTCACCGACCAGCGCCAGGCGCAGCGATGCGATCCGTAACAGGTAATTGATCTCCGCCAATTGCCAGCCCGAGTCGCCGCCCCGCTCACGCTGCAGGCTGTTCAGGTTGTGTAATATCCCGGTAAGCTGTTCGCCGGTCCGGGTCAATCTGCTGTCGAGCCGGCGTGAATTTTCCGTCAGGGATGCATGGCTCTGCTGCAGCGCATCCAGCCTGTCCGTCAGGGCCTGGATTTCGGACCGGTCGGCTTCCCGGGCCCGCTTGATCTCAAGGATGAAATAGCCTGAGGCGCCGGCAGTAACGGCCAGCAGGATGAAAAGAAACAGGGTGAAGAACCAGCCCCTCCCGCCACCGTGCCGCCGCTCGTCTGCGCCGACGCCATCTTCGGCACCAGGCTGCTCTCCGGTATCGGACACGGTGGCCTCCATGGCGCCCGCTTCCTCCGCAACACCCCCGGTGGTTTCTTCGGTGACCTTTTCCTCTACTGTTTCGCCAACCTTGTCATTCACTTTTTCACGCTCCCGCTGATGTCGAGCAAGGCGTGTACCAGGCCCGCATCGGAATTATCAGAGGCCGCGGCGACGCGCAGGAAACCCGACTCCATGGCATGTTGCCTGATGCGCTCGCTCATCACCACCATGGGTGTTCCCAACAGCCGGTCACTCTCGGCGGCCGGGGTCAACTCGACCAGGTTATCCAGTCCCGCCAGGCTTGTGATGATTACCGCGTCCGGTCTTTGATTTTGCCAGAATTCAGTCATTTCTGCCTGACTCATATCAGGTTTGTCGCGCCGGTATACTTCCAGGTAATCCACCACGGCGCCCCGCGCCAGCAAGCCGTTACGCAATTCCTCACGCCCTCCCTGTCCCCGTATGATAACAATCCGTTTCTCCTTGATGCCGGCTTCGTTCAATTGCGGTAACCGCAACAGCACCTCGGTGCCGCCGGTGCCGGCGTGTCCGACCATATCAAATCCCGACGCCGTCAGGCAGCGGGCAGTGGCCTGGCCGACGGCAAGGACGGTCTTGCCCCGTACCGTATCGGCAATATCGGGAAACAGGTCCAGGGCATGGATAACAGCGTTTTTGCTGATAAAGACAGTAATATCGGCATGTGCCAGCAGCACCCTGTTTTCCTCAGTACGCGCCTCCGTGAAGGGCCTGATAACCAGGGTAGGCAACGGCAGCGGAACGCCTTTCCTCTGTTCTATCATCCTGCAGAGATCGCCCGCCTGGTGTGCGGGCCTGGTTACCCAGACGGTTATCCCCGCTAACATTGCATCACTGCCCGCCACCGTTCATCACCTCGGTCAGAATCTCGTCCGCGCCCTGCAACAGCAATCCCTCAGCCAGTTCATCACCGAGTTTCTCGGCATCCGCCGCGTCGCCGCTGATGGTGTCCTTCAATATCCTGGAGCCGTCCGGCCTGCCCACCAAGGCGCTCATGAACAGGGTCTCGCCGGAAATTTGCGCGTAACCGGCAAGCGGCAGGTGACAGCCGCCATACAGTTTCCGCGACAAGGCTCTTTCCGCGTTCACGCATAACTGCGTGGGTCCGTGGTTCAGAGGCCTTACAAGCCGCTCTACCTGTGCGTCATCCGACCTGGTCTCGATGCCCAATGCGCCCTGGCCTATCGCCGGCAGCATATCCGCCACGTCCAGGAAAGCCCCGATGCGGCGCTCCTTGCCCAGCCGTTTCATCCCTGCCGCGGCAAGTATCAGTGAATCATACGCTCCGTTATCCAGTTTTTGCAGCCTGCTGTCCACGTTTCCGCGGATTTCCCGCAGGGACAGTTCCGGGAAGGCCGCCCTGAGCTGGCACTGCCTGCGCAAACTCG
This sequence comes from Gammaproteobacteria bacterium, assembly GCA_028819495.1. Classification (GTDB taxonomy): domain Bacteria; phylum Pseudomonadota; class Gammaproteobacteria; order Eutrophobiales; family Eutrophobiaceae; genus JAAXHV01. The sequence goes on from JAPPLI010000206.1 coordinate 2,118, forward strand.
ACGTGCCGACGCGTGCGCCCTCCGGCATTTCCTGCAACGACGGGTAACGGTCCGATATGAACACATCCCTCGGGTCCTCTCTTTCCATAATCGCCGCTATCGTCAATCCTGCGGGCAGGTCCACGGTCACATCCTTCATGGAATGGACCGCCAGGTCGGCTTCATTGTTCAACAACGCCTGTTCCAGTTCCTTGACGAACACCCCCTTGCCGCCCATTTCCGACAGCGACTTGTGCAAAAACCGATCTGCGAGCGTCTTGACTGTCCTGATCCCGACACTCAGGCCGGGATGTGTTTCCAGCAGGCGGGTACGCACGAATTGCGCCTGCCACAAGGCAAGAGGACTCTCTCTGGTAACAATACGTAAACTTTTCACCATAGTAGTTGTTCAATCTGATATTGCCGGATAACTACCATTCCCGTGAAAACGGGAATCCAGTAAGCAACCCTTCCTTATAAGGAGTTATATTGTCTACTGGATTCCCGCTGTTGCGGGAATGGTAGTTATCCGGCAATACCAGGTTGAAAGAATAATAGTTTGCTCATTCGGCTTGGATATTCCGGGCCAGACGCTTTGACCTGCCGTACAATCTGGATACACTAACATATTTATTCCATATCTCCGGGATTGTACAGATGAAACTGGGCGTAATCATGGATCCTGTTGCCGGGATCAAGGTCGAAAAAGACACCACTCTGGCGCTGCTGCTCGCGGCCCAGCGCAGGGGGTGGGAGATTTATTATATGGAGATGAATGACGTCCATCTTGACGGCAACATGCCGCGGGCGGGCGCCCGTATCCTGACGGTCGCAGATGATGTGTCCGATTGGTACCGGTTCCATCGCCACACGGAACTGGCGCTCACTGAACTGGACGCGATCCTGATGCGCAAGGACCCGCCCTTCAATATGGAATACATCTACATGACCTATATCCTGGAGCACGCGGCGGAGCAGGGCACGGTTGTCGTCAACGCCCCAGCCGCGCTGCGGGATATAAACGAAAAGGCGTCCATCACCCGCTTCCCCCAGTGCATACCCCCCACCTTGATCAGCCGTGACCGGCAAGATTTGCTCGCTTTCATCGGACAACACGACCAGGTCATACTCAAACCCCTGGACGGCATGGGCGGCGCCTCGGTTTTCCGGGTTGGCAAGGAGGATGTCAACACGAATATAATCATCGAAACGCTGACACGAAACTCACAGAGCTTTATTATGGCCCAGCAGTTCCTTGCGGCAATCAAACAGGGCGATAAACGCATTCTGCTTATTGACGGGCAGCCGTATGAACATGCGCTGGCGCGCATACCAAAGCCCGGCGAGATACGCGGGAACCTGGCAGCGGGAGGCACCGGCAAGGGCGTGGACCTCAGCGACCGGGATTACTGGATCTGCGAGCAGGTCGGGCCGCAGCTCAGCGCCATGGGGCTGGTGTTCGTCGGGCTGGACGTCATCGGCGACTACCTCACGGAGATCAACGTAACCAGTCCTACCTGCGTCAGGGAACTGGAACGGACCTACGGCGATGATATCGCGGGCAGGGTACTGGACTGCATTGCCCTGAAAATTGCAGGGAAAACAGGACAGCCGTCTTGAGCAACACGGCGGCGATACGCCAGGGTTTGAAGCAACCGGACATCGCTTTGCCGAATTCCGGTTCCCGGCAACCGGAACTGCTGCCGGAGGACCGCCTGAGCCTGACATTTTGTCTGGCGGCGATTTTCCACGCCCTGCTCATTTTGGGGATCGTCTTTGCCCCGGAGGAAAAAGCGCGCCCGCGTTATGAATACATGGATATCGTCCTGGTACGGCAATCATCCGAAGCGCCGGAGGACGCCGACATGCTGGCACAGGCGAACCTGAGCGGGGGCGGGGAGATTGCCACGGAGTCCATCCCGGCAGAGCCGCTGCCGCCCCTGCCGAATGCGGAACAGACTGAACCGGCAGAACCGGTCGCGCCGCAGGAGGTCGAACCTGTAACAGAACCGGAGCTGCATGAACCGGCATCAATGCCCGACCCGGAAACCGTTGAACAATTGGCCGTCGAGGTGGAAACGCCCAAAACCGCCGTGGAGGAAGTCCCGGATGCCGTTCAGACAAACCGCCCCAGCGCATCCGAATTGATGACCAACAGCCTGAAGATGGCCGCACTGAGTTCAGAGGTACAGCGCAAACTGGAAACCAGGGCGCAACGTCCAAAAAGGACCTTCATATCGGCCAGCACACGGGAATACAAATACGCGGCCTACATGGAGGACTGGCGCATAAAAGTGGAGCGTTTTGGAAACCTGAATTACCCGGAGGAAGCCAGGAGGAGAAAAATCACTGGCAAATTGGTGCTGGACGTCGCATTGAACCCGGACGGAAAGATAAATCAGATCACCGTCCTCCGTTCCTCCGGCCACAAGGTACTGGATGACGCGGCGATAAGGATCGTCGAACTCGCGGCGCCGTATCAACCTTTCCCCAAGGCGATCCGGGCGGAAACCGATGTCCTGCATATCACCCGGACCTGGCAATTCCTGGACCAGAGCGGCTTCAAATAGCCCTGATCGGGCAGCATTTAACTTCCGGGTGGCATTCCGTCGCCGTTAGGGATACTATTAGGGATATGGTTCACGTTCCTATTCCGTAACGATGCAGGCCAGTAACTTAACCAACCAGTTTCTCATTGCCATGCCCAGTCTGAGAGATCCCAATTTTTCTCAAACTGTGACCTATGTCTGTGCGCATAATGAGGACGGCGCCATGGGACTGGTCATCAACCGCCCGGCGAATTGCGCCCTGGGCGAAATCCTGACGCAGATGGAGATGACGCCGGATGATCAGTCCATCGCGAAACTACCCGTTTACCAGGGCGGGCCGGTCCACACCGACAGGGGTTTTGTGTTGCACGAACCGGGCAGTCAGTGGGATTCCTCAATCAATGTCTGTGATGCGCTGGGTATTACGACTTCCAGGGATATATTGCACGCCATCGCGGAAAGCGCGGGGCCGGATAAATTTCTGATCGCGTTGGGTTACGCCGGCTGGTCGGCAGGACAACTGGAAGAGGAGATAAAGGAAAACGCGTGGCTTAACGTGTCCGCGGACCTGGATGTCATTTTCAATACGCCCTGTGAACTGCGCTGGTCATCGGCTACTGCCTTGCTGGGCATCGACCATCACCAGCTATCGACCGGTTTCGGACACGCCTGATCAGGGGTCGTCCCCTTGTCGCGTCCCGCTACCTTGCTGTGTTTCGACTTCGGCACAAAAAGAATCGGCGTTGCGGTAGGCCAGACTCTGACTGAAACGGCTACTCCGCTGGAAATCATCCCGGTACGCAATAACCGACCTGATTGGGGCCGAATCGGAACACTGGTTGCCCAATGGCAGCCTCAGGCGCTCATCGTCGGGAATCCGCTTAATATCGACGGGACCCGTCATCCAATCTGCACTCGCGTTGACGCTTTCGCCCGGAAACTGCAAGGGCGCTACCGCTTGCCGGTGCTGCGCGCCGACGAGCGTCTCACAACTGTCGAAGCCCGGTCCCGGCAACCATACAGCAGTGATGCCGTGGATCATGTGGCAGCCCAGGTAATCCTGGAGGGTTGGTTGCAGGATGGCGGAGAGGTCAGAAAATGTTATAATGGCTGACGTACAGGATCACCTCCAAAATATGCCGGAAAACAATATTGATGTACAGCAGCTGATCCGGAACATGAAAGCCGGGTTGGATCAATATTTACAGGAGCACAACAGAAAAAATCCCTTATTTATCGGAATCCACACAGGGGGAGTCTGGGTAGCGCAACAATTGCACAACCTGTACTGCTCTTCCCTGCCTCTCGGCAAACTCAATATCGCATTCTACCGCGACGATTTCAGCCGCATTGGACTGCACCCCCGGGTAACGCCTTCCAGCCTGCCCTTCGATGTGAGCGACCGCCACGTGATTCTAATCGATGATGTGCTGTTTACCGGCCGGACCGTGCGCGCGGCAATGAACGAATTATTCGATTACGGCAGGGCAGCGAGTATCTGTCTGGCTGTACTGGTGGATCGTGGCGGCAGGGAGCTGCCCATACAGGCAGATGTGGCCGGAAAACATCTGGACCTGGAAGCAAACCAGCATGTCAAACTCTCAGGCCCGGAACCCCTGGCGCTGGAAATCACGACAGCAGAATGACGGGCCACTCCATTCAACTGGATCAGCACGGTCGCCTCATACATTTCCTGACGACGGAAGGCCTCAGTCGTCAAATTCTGACAAGTATTCTTGATTATGCGGAATCCTTCGCCGGCGTCAGCGGCCGCGCCATTAAAAAGGTGCCCCTGTTGCGCGGCAAAACCGTAGCCAACCTGTTTTTTGAATCCAGCACCCGGACCCGCACGACCTTCGAACTGGCGGCCAAACGTTTGTCCGCTGACGTTTTGAATATCAACATCGCGATGTCCGCCACCAGCAAGGGCGAAGCGCTGCAGGACACATTGCACACCCTGGAAGCCATGCACTGCGACCTGTTTGTAGTTCGCCACGGCAATAGCGGCGCCGCGCATTTCATTGCCGGCCAGGTGGCCGATAATGTCCGCGTCATCAACGCTGGGGACGGCCGCCATGCCCATCCTACCCAGGCCATGCTGGACATGTTCACCATCCGCCGTCATAAACCGGATTTTGAGTCACTGCGAATAGCTATTGTCGGTGATATTGCGCATTCACGGGTTGCCCGCTCTAACATTCATGCTCTCAACACCCTCGGAGTCAGTGATATTCGCGTCATTGCTCCAAAAACCCTGATACCGGAAGATGTCGAGAGCCTTGGCGTGCAGGTCTTCCATGATTTGAATGAAGGTCTGCGCGACGTGGACGTCATCACCATGTTACGCCTGCAACGGGAACGAATCAGCAATGCCGTGCTTCCCAGTGAGGAGGAATATTTCCAGTGTTTCGGCCTTACCGAAGCGCGCCTGAGCGTAGCCAGCCCCGACGCTATCGTCATGCATCCCGGTCCGATCAACCGGGGTATCGAAATTGATTCACAGGTCGCAGATGGGGAAAGGTCGGTTATCCTGCAACAGGTCAGCCACGGTATCGCAATACGCATGGCGGTCATGGCCATGGTAATGGGTGTCGCACCCGGCGACGGGATGGTAGGGGAGTGATGCGTATTGTAATCCGCAACGGCCGCCTGGTCTGCCCCGCGCAACAGCTTGACGAATTGGGAGACCTGTATATCGCGGACGGCAGAATAGTGGCCGCCGGCAAAGCGGTTGATGACTTCACCGCCGATCTTGAGATAGCGCTGGAAGGTCAGTTCGTTTGTCCGGGGATCGTGGACCTGAGCGTCCATACCCGCGAACCGGGATTCGAACACAAGGCAACCATTGCATCCGAAACCGAGGCGGCCGTGCGCGCCGGGGTAACGAGCATGGTATGCCCGCCGAATACACGGCCGGTTACGGACAACCCGTCTGTCGTCGAGCTTATCCACCAGCGCCAGGCCCGACTCGACAAGACACACATATACCCGCTGGGCGCACTGACCAAAGGGCTGGAAGGACGCCAGTTGACGGAAGTGGCTGCCCTCAGGCAGGCCGGTTGCGTCGGCTTGTCCAATACCGATTATCCGATCACTGACACGGAAGTGCTGCGGCGCGCGTTTGAATATGCCGTCGGTTTTGACCTGCCCGTGTTCATCCACCCGGAAGACAGTTACCTGAGAAACCGGGGCGTGATGCACGAGGGAAAAATCAGTACCCGGCTGGGCCTGCCCGGCATTCCGGAAACCGCGGAGACGATTGCCATCAGCCGGGCCCTGTTATTGATCGAACAAACGGGAGTCAGGGCGCATTTCTGCCGGCTGTCCTGCGCCCGCAGCGTGGAACTGGTGGCAGCGGCAAAACAACAGGGTCTGCCGGTCAGCGCGGATGCCGGCATCTGTTACCTGTACCTCACAGAGATGAATGTTGACGGGTTTAATTCCCAATGCCACCTGTGGCCTCCGCTACGCACCGATCGAGACAGGCAGGCGTTGCTGGACGGATTGCGGTCCGGCGTCATCGACGCAGTCTGTTCGGATCACCAGCCCCATGATGAAGACGCCAAGGCTGCGCCGTTCAGCAGTACCGAACCGGGCGCATCTACACTGGAGGTTCTGGCGCCGCTGGTATTCAACCTGGCATCAACCCGCGGTTTCAAGCTGGAGCATATCGTCGGCGCGCTGACCTGCCGGCCCGCCTCCATCATAGGTATAAACGCAGGAACCCTGGCCGAGAGCGCGCCTGCTGACCTGTTTATCTTCGATGAAGGCTCGCAGTGGACTGTAAATGCTGAAAAACTGGCCAGCGCGGGGAAAAACACGCCCTTCGACAACTGGGAGATGGGCGGCAAAGTCACCTGTACGATTATCGACGGAAAAGTGATGTTCAGGGACCTGTAGTACCATGCCCCATCCCGATACCCGCGACACGATCTTTGTCGAAGAGGCCGCGGTCCTGCAACATCATACTCTTGACGCCGGCCAATACCTGCTGAGACTGGCAGCCGGCGCCACCGCCGGGCGTGCTATGCCGGGGACCTTTGTCCACCTGCGCTGTCATGAAGAGCTGCCCATGCGCCGTCCCATGTCGGTTATGCGGGCAGACCCCGAGGCCGGCTGGATAGATATCCTGTACAAGGCCCACGGCCAAGGCACGAATAAACTGGCCCGCGCCAGGGTCGGCGATTGTATCAACCTGCTCGGCCCCATCGGCAAACCGTTCAAGCTGAAGAATTACCGGAGTGTTCCCCTGCTCATAGGCGGCGGGGTGGGCATCCCTCCCATGGTGTTCCTTGCTGAGCACATGATGAACCAGGCGCCGTCCGCGAAACCCTTCGTCATCATGGGGTCGGAGATCCCCTTTCCATTCAAGCCGAAACCCTCGAAGATCATGGTGGATGGGATTCCCGGCGATGCGATTGCCTGCATGCCCCTGCTGGAGGACTGGGGGATCCCCAGCCGTCTTACCAGCAGGCAGGGTTATCCCGGCTGCCACGACGGTCTCGTCACCGACCTGGCGCGAACCTGGCTGGACGGACTCGATGCGGGACAGCGGCAACAGGTCGAGATATTCAGTTGCGGGCCGACTCCCATGTTGCAGGCCGTTGCCTCCCTGGCCGGGGAATTTGCCCTTCCCTGCCAGGTTTCACTGGAAGAATACATGGCCTGCGCCGTCGGCGGTTGCGCAGGCTGTACCGTGCCTGTTTACAGGGACGGGGAGGCATCCATGCTGCGGGTATGCGTGGACGGCCCGGTGTTCCAGGCTGAAGAAGTGTTTCCTTAAATGCATAACGAAATGGTTAACAACAACCAGAAAAGTGAAGAATTACAACCAGAACCATGATCCATATTCCCCTACAGGAATTTTTTCACACCCTTTTCTGTCTCGTAAGTTATTGAAACATAAAATCTTTACAGAATTATGCGGGGTTTTCTTAATTTTGGCACGGAACCTGCAGCATATAGGGCAAAGAAGTTTTAACCCTTAATATCAACCAATCGGAGAAAGTAGAATGAACTGGCAAACTCCTGAATACAGCGACATCCGCTTCGGTTTCGAAGTCACGATGTACATCAACAACAAGTAATAACAATATTACAAGTTGTATAAAAAAGGGCCGTCAAGGCCCTTTTTTATTGCCTGCGTTTCGTCCGTCCATGCTGCAAATCTTCGTATAAAATGATCTGCCGCCTGCATGAGCAACCTGGCATCCCGCCAAATCGCTGATCAAGCAGCCTCCCCGACCTCATAATTGGAAAAACCCTTTAATTCAATGCACAATATGAAAATTGTACTTTCATATTGTGCATTGTTGTTCTATAATTTACTGCCATGATTGAACGTGACATTACTCCTTGCCTGACCAGACTGTTTGGGCAGTATCCCTTTGTGACTGTCACCGGGCCACGCCAGTCAGGCAAGACAACTCTTTGTCGTGCGACCTTTCCGCACCTGGAGTATGTGAATCTGGAATTACCGGATCAGCGGGACTTTGCCCAGTCTGACCCTCGGGGTTTTCTGTCCCGGATTGAAGATGGCGCCATCATTGACGAAGTTCAACGGGTTCCTGAACTACTTTCTTATCTTCAGGTCAGCGCAGATGAAAAGGGGCAGAATGGCCTGTTCGTTCTGACGGGCAGCGAGCACTTTCAACTATCTGAATCCATCAGTCAATCGCTGGCGGGACGAACGGGTTTGCTCTACTTGCTGCCCCTTTCTGTCAGCGAACGGCAACGTACGGGGGCCGGCAGCGAGGTAGAAGATATTCTTTACTCCGGCTTCTATCCGCGCATCTATCATCAAGGTGTCGAACCGCATCAGGCGCTCGCTGATTATTTCGGGACTTACATTGAACGGGACGTGCGCAGGTTAAGCGAGATACGCAATCTATCGACCTTCCAGCGATTTGTTCGACTATGTGCCGGTCGGGTAGGACAACTCACCGACCTGGTCGCCCTCGGTGCAGACGCCGGCGTATCTCATACTACGGCGCGGAACTGGCTCAATGTCCTGGAGGCGAGCTTCATTGTATTCAGACTAGAGCCGTTTCACGCCAATATCCGCAAACGCATGGTCAAATCCCCCAAGCTCTATTTCTATGATGTGGGTCTCGCCAGTCATCTCTTGCGTATTGAGCGGCCCGAACAACTTTTTTCGCATCCGCTGCGCGGCGCTTTATTTGAGAACATGGTCGTGGTGGAGGCGTTAAAGTATCGTTATAACCGTGGCCGCACATCAAACCTGTCTTTCTTCCGGGACAGTCGGGGTCTGGAGTGTGACCTCCTGTTCGAGACAGCGGGCGGTATCGTGGCGATAGAGATCAAATCCGGCGCGACTGTTGCCTCAAATGTCTTCGATTCCCTTAATGCCGTCAAGAAGCTGCTGCCGGATATTACCCTGAAGATGGTGGTCTACGGTGGCCAGGAACGCCAATCCCGAAGTGCTGGCGAAGTGGTGCCATTCAGTGGTTTATGCGACGTACTTGAACGCTTCGAGTTGAAAGAGGACATAACTACTTTTGTGCAAAAGAAGCTGGCGGCCATGCCTGCCGGTTCCGATATCGACATTCTCGACAGTGTTTACAGAAAACGTATCCGTCCTGTCCTCAATGAGATTGAGGTCGGGATCAAGCTATATGAGCCTCTGTTTCACGACATCCTGCCTAATTCATGTCTCAGGTTCGGTAGCGTTAACATCAATTCCAGCAGTCTCCTAGAGGCCGGGCAGTGGCAGCGAACAATGGAGCATCACATTGGCAAACGCGGCTTCGCGTTCAGCACTGAACGCCCGTTGGAGATTGCTCACATAATCACCTTTTACAACTATCGCTCCAGTCCAGGAAATGATGACTTCAGTCTTATAGTATCGCTGACATGGGATTTTGATAAAGACGGCTTCTCACAAAGTGTCAGCGTCGCCGACGCGCCTGTCCATGAACTGAAAGACCGCATCCTCTACACACAGCTTGATGCATGTACCACGACCGCGGAGCGCACAGGTTTGATTATTCTCAAGGTCATCAAAAACAAAATTGAACAGCGTCCTGGAGCCGGTTAACGGCGATTATGCGCCGTTATGAGCGGGCCAATATTGGCAGGCAGGCGAGCGAAGTCAGTGTTGTCTCAAAGACTGCAAAATGGTATTCTTGCCACTCTATTTCTGACAAAATGAATTTGGAGACACCACATGCACAGCCTTCCTTCCCGTATCATGGAACATGCCGAGGCGCTCCCGGAAGCCACGCCATTGTGCTCTGGCAGCCTGCTCCACCTTGGTAGCCGGGCGGCAGTTGACCAGGCCTTGTCGCGGCTCGCGCGCGCAGGCAGGCTAATGCGGATCTGCCAAGGTGTGTACATGCGCCCTATCGAAACTCGTTTTGGCATACGCGCGCCAAGCATTGAAAAAGCTCTTGCCGCGCTATCGACCTTGTGGGGTGAGACAATCGTGACATCCGGTGGCTCTGCTGCCAACTGTCTTGGTCTGACAACACAAAATCCTGTTCGCTCGGTCTATCTGACTTCAGGCCCTGATCGCCGCCTGAGTCTAGGGGCGCATCCAGTCGAACTGCGCCATGCTCCGCGCTGGCAACTGAGTGCGCCATACCGCAAAGCGGGACAAGTCATCCGCGCCCTGGCCTGGATTGGCCGCGAAGAGGTGGAAGACGCGCTGGATACGGTTCTTCCTACGCTATCGAAAGAAGACTTGGACGAGCTCTCCGCCACCCGGGCGGTATTGCCGATATGGATGGCGGAAGCGCTGAGTATGCGTCTCGCGCATGATTGAAGGGAGATATGTCGTTGCCCAAGGTGTGTCGATGGAACCGATTTTCCGTTTGATAAACCCGGCATCTATCAGAATGGCAGATTTCCGTTGCATAAAATCGTCCACAAAAGAAAAGAGGCGGGGTAGGCACGCGGGGCAGAGCCATATCCGGGTTGCTCACTAATCCATCCCATCAATAAACGTATCAACATACGACACGATCCGGTCGATGATGCGTTCGCCCACCGTGCGCCGTTCTCTGAGTCTGGGTTGCTCGTCCATAATCCGGATTACGTCAACCGGCAAAGGTCTTTTACCGGTGTACAGGTAATTTCTGATCACCCTGTCTAATCCATCCCTGTCCAGTCCTTCCTCATCGCATAACAACTGCAGCGCTTGTTCCCGTTGTTCCGACAGGTATTGTTCAAAAGTACGGTTAACGTCTCCGTCCTTCGGTATCGCAGGCACATGTTCTTCAATGAAGCGCTGTATCAGTTCTTTCTTGCTGCGCAGTTCGGGCTCACTCTCCAGCGTGCTTATAATGGCCTGCACCTGTCGGCGGTATTCATCCGGTTTGGCCCTGCGCAGCCTGATGACCAGATCAAGGATGTAGCTGACGTTGATGTTGTCACGATGGATCAGCTCCACCTCGAAGTCGATATCGTCCAGTATGGATACTTTTTCCTTCTGCCTGTCGGTTTTTACCTTGTCGTTCAAATCCAGGTATTTGCTCTTGTAGTCCTCGAAGGTTTGCTCTTTCATGGCCAGGTGCGCAAATTTGAATTCGGTGAAGCTGACCAGCACGTTCATAAGACGCAAGAGACCCCTGAAGGCCTTGATGAAAGCAAGCTGATCTTCCTCCCTTGGCAGTTCATCAACACTGTCTACCGTGGCCGCAATCTCAAGCAGTTCAGCTACTGCGTCGTTGAACAGTTCAACGTATTTCTCGTAAGGTTCAAGGGCGATGGTGTCAACCGCATCCTTGTCGGCAAACAGCGCGACGGCTTCGTCCGTAGCCGGTTTCAGGTTGCGGTAACATACGACGTTGCCGTGTGACTTTCTCGACCCCAGGATACGATTGGTGCGGGAGTAGGCTTGCACCAGTCCGTGGTATCTCAGGTTCTTGTCCACGTAAATGGTATTAAGCCACTGGCTGTCAAATCCCGTCAGGAACATGTTGACCACCAGCAGGATATCAATGCCATCGCCCGTGTTTCTGTTTTTCTGCCGATACCTGACCCGTTTGCCGATGTCCCTGTAATAGTCGTAGAAGGTGTCCGTTTTATAGTTTGTGCCGTAAGCCTTGTTGTAATCCTTGATACAGTTCTCCAGCCGGTCCCGGCTGTGTGGATCAGAGTACTGGTATGAAGTGTCGGTGGGGTAATCGGCGCCGTAGACTGCTTCATGATCTCGAACCTGATTCTCATGTTCGGTCTGGTCTTTAGCATTGGTCGGCCCTGCCGGCGCGCCGGTGAAGTACGTATCCACAACGTCGCTCACGTCACTGTCATCCTCATTGGCCTGCCAGGAAAATATTGTCGCCACGTTAAGATCGTGCGCGCCGGTCTCCCGTTTCTGCTTGAACAGGTCGTAATACTTGAGCAGGGTTTTGATGTCGGAAACACAAAATATTGCGTTGAACACGCGGTTATGGGTCTTGCGGTCGTGGTGCGCGATGATGTGATTGACAATCCCGTTCAACCGTTCTTCTGCTTCCAGCACCTCGGCAGTGTCTATCGCCTCGACCTGGATATCCGCCTTACCACTTTTCTTGTCCTTGAAAAGGCTCATATATTCAATGGAAAACCGGAGCACGTTCTCATCGTTAATCGCATCCGTGATCACATACTTGTGCAGACACTCGCCAAAGAGGTCTGTTGTGGTGCGTCTGCCATACTCATTGGTCAGTGAATTCTCGACAAAAATGGGGGTGCCGGTGAACCCGAACATCTGCGCTTTGGGGAAGTATTCCCGGATGCGCTTATGGGTTTCGCCAAACTGGCTGCGGTGGCATTCGTCAAAAATGAATACCACGCGCTTGTCTCGCAGCGGTTTCATGGTGGTTGCATGCCGGCGCTTGTGGATGGCGTTGTTCAACTTCTGCAACGTGGTGACGATCAGCTTTGTATCCTTTGTATCATCACGGAATCGTCTTACCAGCGTTTGGGTATTGTTTGTCCCGTCAACACTGCCGTCTTTGTAGCTGTTGAAATCCTCAATCGTCTTGTAGTCCAGGTCCTTCCGGTCCACGACGAACACAACCTTGTGGATGCCGGACGTGCCGGTCAGGATTTGCGCCGCCTTGAAGGACGTCAACGTTTTGCCGGACCCGGTGGTGTGCCAGATATAGCCGAACCTGTCGGATGTTTTGACCCGCTCGACAATGGCCTCCACCGCATGGTACTGGTACTGGCGCAGCACCATCAGCAGCTTGTCGGTATCGCTCAATACGACGTATTTCGTGACGAGCTTTGAGAGCTGGCATGGCTCCAGGAACACATCGGTAAATTCACTGAGTTGCTTAATGCGCCGGTTTTCCTTGTCGGCCCAGAAAAACGTCTGCTTGAAGTCGCGCTGCTTGACCGGATTGTTGGCGTAATATTTGGTGTTGACGCCGTTGCTGATCACAAATACCTGGATGTACTGAAACAGTCCCCGTCCTGCCGAATAGGAATGACGCTGGTAGCGGTTTGTCTGGTTAAAGGCTTCTTTCAACTCCAGGCCGCGACGTTTGAGCTCAATCTGAGCCAAGGGCAGGCCGTTGATGAGCAGGGTCACGTCATAGCGATTCCTGTGCCTGCCCTCCATCTCCACCTGCTGGGCGACCTGAAACTCGTTCTTGCACCAGTTGATCTGATCGACCAGATCGAGATATCCGATCTCGCCATCGTCCCTGTTGTAGTCCAGCTTGCTTCTCAGCCTTTCGGCCTTGTCGAAGATATTGCCTTTGGAGACAGAAACCAGGATGTCCTGAAATTCCTTCTCGGACAGGGTGATACCATTGTGTTTCTCCAGTTGTGTTTTCAGGTTCCGGACCAGGTCGTCTTCATTGCTGATACGAACTTTCTCGTAACCCAGGGTCTGTAGCTGGGCGACAAGCTCTTTTTCAAGTACGGCTTCTGATTGGGTAGCCATACAGACTATTCGCGTTAAATGAACATCTGCTGCAGGAGTCCTTGCTTGAAAGAGCGAGCTTGATCAATCTGCCCTGCCACCAGTTCTATTTTCCGGTCAATGGCGGATAGAAAGTCAGCGATTTTTTGCTGTTCGTTACAATCAGATGGAATTGAAAAGACTGATTGAGACACGATATTCCAGTCTGAACGCGGCATTTTTGTCCCGGACTGAATGTTTGCCACGCGGCCAAAAAGGTGGGACTGCACGAGTTGGTATAAATAGGCGCCAGGCACGGAAACATGGCGCAGCACCCATATTTCCGAAGTGCAAACTCCATCGAACTGGGCGAGATAAAACTTCCTGAGGTATGGCCTTAGCTTGCCAAACAAGACATCGCCTGCCCGGAATCTGGTTTTGATACTTTTCTGTTTGCTTGAGTCGAAGGTTTTAAGTAGCTGACCAGTATCGGGACTCAAACTATCCAACTCAATACACGCATAATTATTCTTGTCACTTGCAGGGTTGTGAAAGGACCTGACTTTTCCTGCAATGGTAGAAAACTGCTTCTCGTCCCAGTCCGGATATTCCCTCCCCTCCTCATCCTTGAACCGGATTTCCTGGCTGAACAGTTTTTGCATCATGCCTTTCTTGTACTGCTCCAGCAGAGATTTCTTGCTGTTCAGTTGCTTGATTTTTGTATCGACTGCCGATAGGAAGGCAGCAATTTTTTGTTGTTCTTTTTCGTCGGGAAGATAAATCCTTATTGCCCCTATGTCACTGGAATTGATTGCGGGGTAACTTGTCCCCGTACAGCGGGCTAAAACTGCTCTGACAAATTTCTGTTCATGTAACAAATAGTATAAAAACAGTGGTGAGGACTTCGCTCGCAGTTGAGCATAGCCGGTCGATGCCACATAATCACCTGATAAATTGAAAAAGAAATTATTTTGCTGATAAGGCCGGACAGTTTGAAACAGCACGTCATTTTCCTTCAGTATTCTTTGTGCCCTGCTGGGAGCAGAAGTTTTTGATATTTTATTCTCCTTTATCAGCATGCCTCGATAGACACTGTCCAAATCTATGTAGGTAAACTGATTTGGCAAGCCGCCGGTAGATGGATTTATTTCGCAAATGTCACGAATGAGTTTCCCTTCCCACCGCGAATAATCCCTCCCATCCTGATCCCTGAACCGCAAAGCCGGCGCGCGTTGTTTTTGTGCTGTAGTCATCCACCCACCTCAACCAGGACGCCAGACCTGGTATCAGGCAGGCGGCGCATGGACAGGCTCACTCAGAATCAAGACTCTCTTGATACACAGAGTGTCTGGAGGCATAGTGAAACCAGAAATGGCAAAGCTGCGCGTACAGGTCAGAATATGACGGCGGCAGGCCCGCACAACCTTATCGAACAGCGCGGGGTTGCAAAGCCAGGTATTTCTGGCCGGTTTTACTTCTCCGTCTTTGGTGGCTTTTCACTGTCTTGTTTCTCGGCAATGATCAGGGCGATAACCAGAAGACTGACTACTGTAAACGAAATAACAATCAGCGGATGTGTGATAACTTCAATCATGTTTTTTCTCCAATGATCCGACTAACGCTGAAATAATTCCTATTATGGTGAATGGGATTGCGATATGCAAATCACCCTCTTCAAGCACTGCGTAAAACAAGCTGCCAATAATTATGGCCAAGCCGATGTTTCTCAGCATTGCTTGTATATGTTCTTTGTTCAGTTGGTATTTCATTAAATTTCAATTTCCCTAAAAAAACAATTATCCTCTATGCTGGCTTGCACAGAACCGCAAAAGCCCTTGTAGCCGAATAAACTCATAACAGTTTCGCTCGAGTCAGCTTGTGTATGACTACTTTGATTGCATTTCGTTTCAGTTTGCTGTCAGGGTATGAGCGATGCAAGTTGATTGTATCATCTGATTTAATCCTTGGAAGGGATTGAAGGCAAAAGACCTGGAACCGATGATCGGGAGGCGAAACCGTGTTTATGAAGTGCTGAACGGGAAACGTTCCCTAACGCTGAAAATGATCTGGCGGCTGCATGAGCAGCTAGGCATCCCCGCCGAATCGCTGATTAAGCAGCCTTCCCAACCTTGTAATTGAGAGAAGATTCTCCTTTGAAAGGCTGTCTTTGCAGCCCCGTCAAAACGGACTCTCTATCCCCAGTTCCCGGCAGTATCCTGCGATAGCGTCATCCGTTGCCTGCATGTCCTTGCCCAGCGTTTTCAGTTCTTTGGACACGGTGGTGATATCAACAGGTTTCTCTTCCTCAAAGGTGTCCACGTAGCGCGGAATGTTCAGGTTGAAGTCATTCTCCTTGATCTCGCTCAAGGTGGCGACATGAGCATACCTGTCGATAGCTTCACGTTTTCCATAGGTCTCGATAATCCTGTCCACGTGCTCGTCGGTCAGCGTATTCTGGTTTCCCGCTTTTTCAAAGTGCTGTGAGGCGTCGATAAACAGGATGTTGTCATCCTGTTTGCGGCACTTTTTCAGCACCAGGATACAGGCGGGGATGGATGTCCCGTAAAACAGGTTGGCAGGCAGGCCGATAACGGCGTCCAGGTAATTCAGTTCTTCAATGACGTATCTCCGGATTGTGCCTTCCGCCGCGCCCCGGAACAGCACGCCGTGCGGCAACACCACTGCCATGGCGCCGTTCTCCGCCAGTTGGTAAATCATGTGCTGCACGAAGGCGAAATCGGCTTTGCCTTTCGGCGCCAGTTTGCCGTATTTGCTGAAGCGTTCATCGTCTGCATGCAGCGGATTGCCGTCGCCCTTCCACTTGGCAGAAAACGGTGGGTTGGCGACGACGGCTTCAAAACGCATCTCCCGGTGCTGGGGTTTCTCCAGGGTATCCTCCTGGCGGATGTCAAACCGGTCGAAATGTACGCCGTGGAGAATCATGTTCATGCGCGCCAGGTTGTAGGTGGTGCGGTTAAGTTCCTGTCCGTACAACTCAATCAAGGCATCATCACCCTCCTTGGCATTGCTCCTTGCTTCCTTTTCAATACGCAGGAGCAGCGAGCCGGACCCACAGGTGGGGTCATACGCGTTGCGGATACGCTCCCGGTCCAGGGTGACGATCCTGGCAAGTATCTTCGAGACCTGTTGCGGCGTATAGAATTCACCGGCCTTCTTGCCGGCACCGGCCGCAAACTGACCGATCAGGTATTCATAGGCGTCGCCCAGAATGTCCGCATTAGCTTCCTCAGGGCCGAAATCGATACGGTTCAGACTCGCCATGATTTTAACGATCAGTTCATTGCGGTCATCAACTTCCCGACCCAGCTTGCTGCTGTCCAGGTTCAGGTCTTCAAACAGGTTGTTGAAATCATCTGCGCTGTCCGTTTGATTGGCGGATGCCTCGATGTTTTTGAAGATCGATTTCAGATTACCAATGATATAGGTGTCCTGTTCCTCAGCAGCCCCCTGACCTTTCGCTACTACCGCAGAAAATGTCTCATCAGGCGCCAGAAAATAGCCAAGTCGCTCCAGTGATTCATCCTTGATGGCCGCAATATCCTCGGCATCCGTGACCTTGTAATAATCCTTTACTTCCTCGGTTTCCAATAGTTCATTGGCCAGTGCGTATTGTCTCTCCGACAGATATTTGTAGAAGATGAAACCCAGGATGTAATCCTTGAACTCATCCGCATCCATTTTGCCGCGCAAGTCATTGGCTATATTCCAGAGTTGTCTTTCCAGCGCTTGCTTCTGTTCTTCTGTCATGGCATTTTTTTGGCTTGTGAGAGTCTATAAGATCAGCGCTGGCATTAACGCAGAATACAGGTTGACGTGTATTCCATCACCTGAAAAAATCGGAGCATTGTAAAACACATTACACTTTAGGGCAGGTTTTTTCTACGCTCAGGGTGTGACTGAAAGTGTGGTCAAACCAGGTCTATTGTAATGTGTCGTGAAGTG
>JAPPLI010000105.1:0-2325 GCA_028819495.1 Gammaproteobacteria bacterium
CATAGCGCGGCAAGGAAGACAGGGCCGGGGCGAGTAGCGGTTGCGAAAGTCCCGGCGCCGGCAGGAGGTCGGAGCAGCGCGCCCCTGTTCGGAATTTTTCTTGACAATGCCCGGCGGCAGCCTTATTCTCAACATACGACCTGTGAAGGATACCCAAGAGGGAGAATGATGATGAATACGGAAAATCCGGTCATGACAACGGAGGACAGCAAAGAGGCGCAGGAGTTGTGGCGCCTGTCCGGGGAGGTGCGTGTGCTCAAGTGGGGCGCGGCCATTGTGGTTACGATGATGTTTGCCTATCTCACCTATCTTGCCCAGCAGATCAATGCAGTGCGAGGCGATGTTACTCAACAGATAAGTCAGGTTCGCAGCGACCTGACGCAGCAGATCGACGCGCTTCAGCAACAGATCAATGTCATGCAGCAACAGTTCAACGTCATGCAGGAGGGTCAGGCGGCCATACGCGAACGGTTGACCGCCATTGAGCAACGGCTGGGCGCGCTGGAGCGGCAATATACTGCGCTTAACCGGGAGCAAACGGTGATACGCGAACGGCTGACGACCGTCGAACAACGGCTGGCCGCCGGTTCCATATAACCTGTCCGAAGGAGTATTTTAAGGAAAACACTTAATTTGCAATATGTGACGTAAGGGTATATCCTGACAGTCACAAAGGGTAGTTCGCGGAATTCAGTGCCGTGGACTGTTATTCAGGAGATGCAGGAATTTAAAGGAGCATCATGGGCCTCATGGGATTGCCACATTGGATCCGGCTGGTTGTTTTAACCACCTTCCTCGCCTCGTGTGCGAAATTCACGCCTGAACCGCCGCCGCCTTCGGCTGGGCATCTTGACGTTGCGGCCGACACCGGCCCGTCCGGCGATATCCCCGAAATTGTACGGCAACCCCCGCCCGTTCCCGAGCCTGCCCCCCTGGAGCATGAAGACAGGTACACGGTGGTCGTCAATGAAGTACCCGTTAAGGAGTTGCTGTTTGCCCTGGCGCGGGATGCGCAGGTGAACATCGATATCGCCCCGGGCATCGTCGGTCTGGTGACCATGAACGCGGTGGAACAGACCCTGCCGCAATTGTTGCAGCGCATAGCCAGGCAGGCGGGCCTGCGTTACGTCATGGAAGACGACAACGTGTTCATCTCACCGGACGAACCGCATTTCCGCACCTACCGGATCGATTACCTGAACATGGCCCGGGATACGTCCCACGTGGTGCAGGTCGGGACACAGATTGCCGGCACCGGCAACGATGCGGAAGGCGGCGGCGGAAGCAATAATTCAACCACCACCATCGGCAGCACCATGTCCAACCATTTCTGGGCCAACCTGGTAGCGAACGTCAGCGCCATCCTGGAAGCGGACGGCGCGGCAGAGGGCAATACCGTCATTCCCCACCCGGAATCGGGCGTATTGACCGTCAAGGCAACCGAAGCGCAGCATGAACTGCTGCGCAAACTGATTGGCGAGACGCTCACCAACGCCAATCGCCAGGTGTTGATACAGGCGACCATCGTCGAGGTGAGCCTGACCGACCAGTTCCAGGCCGGTATCGACTGGCAGGTGCTGAACGAGTCCGGTCTTGCCGGTTTCAACCTGATGACGAAGACGATCACGGCCAACCCCGTCAATGCCGCGTCCCTGTTTTCCCTGAGTTATGACGATTCCGACCCGGAGCGGGACATGGTGCTCAGCGCCGCGGTGGAATTGCTGGAGGAGTTCGGGGACGTCCGGGTGTTGTCGAGTCCCCAGATTATGGCCCTGAACAACCAGTCCGCCATCCTCAAGGTAGTCGACAACGTGGTCTATTTTGAGGTGGAGCAGGAAAGCAACGTCACTCAGGGCGTAGCGGCCAGTACCTTTGAGACCATCGTGAAAACCGTGCCGGTAGGCATCGTGATGACGATCACACCGCATATCAAGGCCGACGATTCCATCATATTGAATATCAGGCCGAGCATTTCCCGGATCAACCGCTTCGTCAACGATCCGAACCCGGCCCTGTCTATCACCAGCCCGGTGCCCGAGATCCGGGTACGCGAGATGGAATCCATGTTGCAGTTGCAGAACGGCGAGATCGCGGTCATGGGCGGATTGATGCAGGATGACAATCGCAGTAACGACAATGCCATTCCGGGCCTGTCCCGGATCCCGCTGCTGGGGAATGCCTTCAAAATGGCCTTGCGCGAATACGAGAAGACCGAACTGGTCATATTTCTGCGCCCGCTGATCGTCCGCAACCCCAGCCTGGACGGCGATTTCAGTTCCTACAGACAATTCTTTCCCGGAGAAGACGATGACTGACCCGCGCAGA
>JAPPLI010000105.1:2425-18896 GCA_028819495.1 Gammaproteobacteria bacterium
TTCAGTTCCTACAGACAATTCTTTCCCGGAGAAGACGATGACTGACCCGCGCAGAAAACCGGAAATAACAGGGGACGGATTTCAAATCCGTCCCCGGAGACAGGGTCATTGTCAAAGGAGTTCTGTTGCTTACTGGATTCCCGCATTCGCGGGAATGACGAGGTTGTTCTGCAGATGTATGGCCTTGTTATTAGCTGCGCTCGCGTGCTGCATCGGTTTCGCTGCCATGACGATTCGTCCTGCCTTGGCCGAACCGGATCCCGGACCGATCAAGGTCATACGCACGGAAATCGATGCCGGCCATGAAAACCGGTTGCATGCGGCTTACCGGGCCTACCGGGACGGTGACCTGGCCGCTGCCAGGGCCGAATATGAAGTCGTTATACAGGCTTACCCTGACAACCGCGACGCCATGCTGGGGCTGGCGGCCTGCGCGGTCGTGGAGGGCGACGTGAAATCTGCCGTGAGCACGTACCTGCGCATCCTGCGCGCATTTCCGCAGGATGTCCTGTCGAGAGCCGCACTGATCGGCCTGCAGGGGGACCGGCAGGGAGAAGCCGTTATCAGGGAGTTTTTGTCAAGGCAACCGGATGAACCGTACCTGCACGTTGTCCTGGGCCGGCTCCAGGCTGCGCAGGCGCGCTGGCCGGAGGCGCGCCGGGCATTCTCCTCCGCCCACCGGATCGACCCGGCCAACCCGGTTTACGCGCTTAATCTCGCCATCAGCCTGGACCGGATGGGACAGAGGGAGGAGGCGCTTGAATACTATCGCGTTACCCTCAAACTGGTGGAGCAGGGCGCCTCAAGCCTGGACATCCGGCCGGTCATAAGGCGCATCCTGGCGCTGAGACGACAGTGACTATGTCTGGCACGCATCGTACCCAACTCAATGCCATAACCGGGCAGGCCCTGTGCGAAATACTCGCCAACAAGGGGATCATTACCCACGACCAGCTTGAAATTGCCCTGGTCGAGCAAAAAAACAGCCGCGAACAGCCCGGCCGGATCCTGGTGCGCCTGGGGTTCGTGACAGAGGCCATCATCCACGACGTCATCGGCGGTGTGTTCGGACAGAACCGTGTCGACCTGCAATCCATCGTCGCCGACAGTGAAGCCATCGCCATGATCCCCGAGGAAATGGCCAGGCGTCTGCGGGTCGTGCCCGTCAGCTATGACGCGCCGCGCAGGGTGCTTAAAGTAGCGCTGGCGGATACCTTTGATATCGTTGCCCTGGACCGGATCAGCGCCCACCTGGGCGGTGCGGCGGAAGTCGTGCCGGTGCTTGCCGCTGAGGCCGACATCGAAAATTCCATTGATCGCTTCTACGGTTATGAACTGTCCGTCGACGGCATCCTGAATGAAATAGAAACGGGCGAACTCGACTACCGGAGCCTGGCGGCGCAGAGTAATGAATACAGCCAGCCGGTTGTCCGGCTGGTCAACGCCCTGCTGTCCGACGCGGTGAAACGCGGCGCCTCGGATATCCACTTTGAACCGGAGCAGGGATTCCTGCGCTTCCGTTACCGCATCGACGGCGTGCTGAGGCAAGTGCGCAGCCTGCATAAGAACTACTGGTCGGCGCTTGCCGTGCGGGTGAAAGTGATGGCGGGGCTGGACATAGCCGAATCCCGTTTGCCGCAGGATGGCCGCATCTCCCTCATCATGTCGGGACGGCAGGTGGATTTCCGCGTGTCCACTTTGCCCACACTGCACGGGGAGAATATAGTCCTGCGGGTACTGGACCGGCAAAAAGGCATCGTTGCCCTGGATCAACTGGGACTGGGAGAGGCGGACCTGGCTGCGCTGAAGGGCATGGTTGAGCGTCCGGAAGGCCTGATCCTGGTTACCGGCCCTACCGGCAGTGGCAAGACCACGACCCTGTACTCGATTCTCCAGTACCTGAACAGCGAATCCGTCAACATCATGACCCTGGAAGACCCTGTCGAATATCCCACTTCCATGATCAGGCAGACTTCGGCCAATGCCGCGGCCAGGCTCGGTTTCGCCGACGGCATCCGCTCGATATTGCGCCAGGACCCGGATATTATCCTGGTGGGAGAAATTCGCGACGAAGACACTGCGGCCATGGCCGTACGCGCGGCCATGACCGGCCACCAGGTGTTTACCACCCTGCATTCCAATTCCGCGGTGGGCGCCATTCCGCGCCTGCTGGACATAGGCGTGAGACCCGAGATACTGGCCGGAAACATTATCGGCGCAGTAGCGCAGAGACTCGTACGCAGGCTTTGTGACGATTGCAAGGAACCGGCAGAAATGAAGCGCATACCACCGGGGACGGATTTCAAATCCGTCCCCTTGTTCAGTGACTGCAAGGAACCGGTCAAAATGAAGCGCCCCCAGCCCGCCAACTGCATCAGGGACGCGGAGGACCGGCTCATTGTCTATCGCCCGGTCGGATGCCCTGCCTGCGCAGGCCAGGGCTACCGCGGCCGCATGGCATTGATGGAGATACTGCCGTTTGACCCGGACATGGACGAGTTGATCGCGCGGCGCGGGACGTCCCGGGAACTGCATGGTATGGCCGTGGCAAAGGGGTTCAGGCCGCTGGCCGAGTCCGGTAAGAACAGTGTCATCCAGGGAAAGACCAGCCTTGCCGAAGTTGCCCGCGTGGTGGACCTCAGTAGCAGTCTCGGACAGGACTATCCATGACCATTTACCGCTACAAGGGGGTCGATGCCGGGGGCCGTATCAGAAAAGGCAAAACGAGCGCCGCCAATGGCGCCGACCTGGAGCTACGTCTGCGCCGGATGGGGCTTGAACTGGTCAGCTACAGGACAGCCCGGCCGGATGGCATGCCGATAGCGCCGCGCCGGGTAAAACGGCGCGACCTGATCGTATTCTGTTTCCACCTGGAACAGGCCCTGCGCGCCGGCGTGCCTGTGGTCGAGAGTCTGCAGGATTTGCGCGCCAGCGCGGACAATCCCCGGTTACGGGAGGTCTGTGGCTCATTGCTGGAAGCGATTGAAGGAGGCAGCACCTTGTCGGAAGCCATGTGCGGGTTTCCGGGCGTTTTCAGTGAAGTCTTCATAAACCTGGTCCGTGCCGGGGAACAGACCGGCAATCTCAACGGCATACTCGAGAAGCTGGGAGCCGACCTGAAATGGCAGGACGAACAGGCGTCCATGGTCAGGAAACTGGTCATGGTCCCGGCTTTCAGCGGCGCGGTTATCAGCGCCGTGATGGTCTTCCTGATGGTCTACCTGGTCCCGGAACTGCTGGCGTTTGTCAGTACCACCGGTTCGAACCTGCCGGCCCATACCAGGTTGTTGATCGCGGTATCCACCGGGTTTGCCGATTATTTGTACGTCATCCTGTGTGCGCCGCCGCTGATGGTCACTCTCATCATTGCCGGCGGCAGGACCAGTCCCGGGTTCAGGCTCGTCCTGGACAGGCTGAAATTATCCCTGCCGGTTGTCGGCCCGGTGCTGGAAAAACTGATCCTGGCCCGACTCTCCGGCCTGTTTGCCATGATGTATGCGTCAGGCATCACGGTGATAGACTGCATCAGCGCCGGCGAGCGCAGCGCCGGCAACCTCGCCATCGCCCGGGCGATGAACAGTGTCGGCAGGAGCGTTGCGGACGGCCGCAACCTTGGCGACAGCTTTGCCGCAAGCGGCCTGTTTCCACCCTTGATCCTGCGCATGATCCGGGTGGGAGAGACGACCGGGGCGCTGGCGCTTTCCCTGGAAAATGTTGCCTGGTTCTACACACGCGACGCGAGGGAGGCGATAGGCAGGCTGCAATCCCTGGTAGAGCCGGTCATGACCCTGTTACTGGGACTCGTCATAGGCTGGGTCGTGCTGTCCGTATTTGGACCGATTTATGATCTCATTACCGGACTTGGCATATAGGCTGCGCGCGCGCCGCGCGCTGTTGATCGGCGCCCGGCAGGCGGCCGTGTATGAATGGCGGGATAACGTTGCCGTGCGTCGCGCGGTGTTTGAGGCAGGAGAGGAGGGGAGGCAGGGTTTCCGGCGCTATCTTGCCGAAACTCCCGGCATTCCGTTCTACCTGCTGGTGGACGTGGCTGATGAAGAGTACCGCCAAGATACCGTGCCGCACCTGTCACGGCGGGACCGGCAGGCGCTGCTCAAACGCAAGGCCGCGCGCCTCTTCAAGGATACCGGCTATTGTTTTTTCAGGGTAACGGGCCGTGAAACCACGGGGCGAAGGGATGACCGCGTATTGCTGAGCGCGCTTGCAAATCCCGGTATTGTCAGGCAATGGGTTGCCATACTGGATGAAGCCAGGACGCCCCTGGCCGGTATCTGTTCACTGCCCCTGTTCTCGGGACAACTGCTGAAAGTCATAGCGGGCCGGGATGACGGATGTCGGTTGCTGGTCAGTATGCAGAGCGTCAGCGGGTTGCGCCAGACCTGTTTCGACAACGGGGCTCTACGGTTCAGCCGCCTGGTGCAGACGTCCCGCGCTGAACAGGAGTCATTGTCGGAGATGATCGGTGATGAAGTGGAAAAAGTCCTGCGTTACCTGGACAGCCGGCGAGCGGACGCTCCCGCGGGACCGGTACATGTTCACTTCCTGTTTGCCGGCGACCTGTTGCAGGAACTGAAAACCGTCCTTAAACAGCAGGACTCAGTCACGTACCATTTCTGCGACCTGCGCGAACTGGCGGGTGAAAACGCTTGTAGCAAGCCTGTACCCGACTCGTCCAGTGACGCATATTTCATGCAACAACTGTTAAGCCTCAGACCCGGTAACGTTTACGCCGGCGCCGCGGAGAGGCGCTGGTTTTTCCTGGGCAGACTGCGCGCAGGGGTTGCAGCAGCCGGATTTGCAATGTTGCTCGGCAGCGCGGGATGGAGCGCGCTGAAAGTTTATGGCGGCATAGTCCTGTACCTGGGGGGCAAGACCGCTGAGGAGGAGACGCACAGGTACGCCGCAGAGTATGAATTGGCCAGGAAACGCCTCCCGGAAACACCTGTTGATCCGCCTGACCTGAAGACGGCTGTCATGATTGCGGACAGTCTTGCGCAAAACAAGACATCGCCAATCGGCATGGTTACCGTTCTCGGTCACAGCCTGCACGGGTTTCCGGCCATCCGCTTGAGCAGCATTTCCTGGATGGTTACCGGCGATCCGGATACGGCTTTCGCCGGAGGATCGGATCATGCGGCACCGATCGCCATGGATGTACCCGGCGCTGTCCGTTCCCTTTACCAGGCAGCCCTGGTCAAGGGACGCCTGGAACCTTTTGACGGAAATTACAGGGAAGCCATGGATGCGATTAACCGGTTTGCCGAGGACCTGCGCGCCCGGGAGGCAGTGTCCGGCGTCGATATCGTTGCCTTGCCCCTGGATACCAGTTCCGGCACGGACTTGCAGGGTAATACACAGTCCCTGCAAAACCAGGCGGAATTTACCCTGAAGCTTGTGTTGAAGAATGAACCCGCAATTCCCGCTGAATTCCGGGGTCAGAGTAAAAACCTTTGAGATATACGATAAAAATGCACATTCGGACGGGTTTTTTACTCTGACCCCACCTATCCGACTGAAGTTAGCGGGAACCACTGAGAATGAACATGAAATTTGAGTATGTTGAGTGGCCGTATTTGCGTGGCGCACTGGTTATGTTTACCGGCTCTGCTGCACTGGGCATCTCACTGGTGGCGGGCAGCGCCGCGTTCGAGAGCCGGATGGAGCGGGAACACCGTTACCACAGTGACCGGTTGAACGAGATCGTCCGACGTTACCTGGCACTGGATGGGGAAGAAAGAATCATCGGGGAATATTTGCCGCTGTTCCTGGAACTTCAAAATACCGGGCTGTTGGGCGGGGAGCACAGGTTGAACTGGATTGAAACGCTGCAGGAGGCGGGAAATGTGCTCGGGTTGCCCTCCCTGGGTTATGAGATAAAGGCGCAGAAACCCGGTTCTCAGGCGCCTTCCGGCGACTACGGGGTCTTTGTCAGTGAAATGACACTGGGCATGCAATTGCTGCACGAAGGAGATCTGTTTGCGTTACTGGATCTGCTGGATGAACGGGCAAAAGGCCTCTATACCGTCTCAAGCTGTGAATTGACACGCAATTTTGTGGAACTTACGCACAACCCGGATGCCGCAAACGTGACTGCGGACTGTCTTCTGGAATGGTTTTCCATCAAGCCGGCGGGCGGCCGGGAGACGAATATATGAAACCTGTTCCTGAATCCCGGGGTCAGAGTAACATTGCCCCCGTACGATACGGCAGCGACCGTGCTTCCTGCAATGTTACTCTGACCCCATCTATCAATCGGTTGTCAGGGCAAAGTGGAAAATGGCTGATAGCTGCCTTGATCATGGTATCGGAATGGTGCTTTTCAGCCGATGAGCAACAATTCGGAAGATTGTTCACCACCCCGGAACAGCGGCAGCGGTTGCAGGAATTGAGAGCGGAACAAAGGCATGGCGCGGTCAACGGGAAGGATACGGAAGCGGGAATCCGGGGAATGGCCGACGGGCATCACACCGAACAGTCAAAGGCAGGAATGTCACGCGGGCAGCGTGATCCGGCCTCCATCACCCTCAAGGGCCTGATTTATAAAAAGGATGGCGCGGGCATGGCCTTCATCGGGACGCAGGAAGGACCCGCGGCGCTGGATTACCGGCAACTGCAAGCCGGGGAGGCGCCGGATGACGGCTTTTCCATAAGCGTGCCCGTGAGCGGACAATCCGTGAAACTCAAACCGGGCCAGTCCTGGCACCCGGAATCCGGCGCGGTAACTGATCCGTCATTCCCGCGCAGGCGGGAATCCAGTAAAAAAACGCCCCGAAGGGACACCTTGTAATGTGTCGCGAGCGACAGTTTAACGGACTGGATTCCCACCCCCTGCCTACAGCATGCAGGGGCATGCTTCGCGGGACCGGTACTCTTCCCGGCCCGCGATCAGCGCAGGGGGCGGCGCTGCTGGCCTTCATGCTGGCGCTGATAGCTGGTTCTTCCTGGCTGCTGTTGTCGGACCTGAACGGGCACACGCAGGTCTATAACCGGCGCGCCGGCAGCGGCCTGGCGTTGAACCAGGCAAAGCAGGCCCTGTTGTCCTATGCGATGAACTATCCCGACCTGCGCGCCAACCCGGAAAAAGGTCCCGGGTTTTTGCCCTGTCCGGACCGTAACAACGACGGCAGGCCGGAAACCAACTGCGCGGGCAGCACCGGAACCACCCTGGGCCGGTTGCCGTTCGCCATACTGGGACTGGATGATCCGCGGGACAGCAGCGGCGAACGGCTATGGTACGCCTTGTCGCCGGATTTCAGGAATACCCGGTCCAACCACGCGGTTATCAACAGTGAAACGCCGGGACAGTTCAGCGTCGATGGAAGGAATGATGTGGTGGCTGTAGTCATGGCGCCGGGGCCGCCGGCCGCACACCAGTACCGGCGTCCGGGCAATGATGCCGCCGATTACCTGGAAGGGGATAACGCCAGTGTTGCCGATGGCAGGTTTTCTGCCTTTGCAGGCAATGATCAAGTAGCTGTCATCACCCGCGCGCAGTTGATGGCGGTAGTGGAACGGCGCGTGCTCAATGAAGTTCGCGCAGTGCTGGCGCGTTACCGGGCCGATCATTCCGCTTACCCCCGGCCGGCTCCGTTTGCCGACCCCCATGCCGATAACCGGGTATTACGCGGCTCCCATACCGGGACCAATAATGCGGGCATGCTCACGGACACGCGCAGGGATTTCCTCGATTGGGGAGTCGGCGCCCAGGACCTGGTCAGGAACGTCACGGACGGCTCCAGCGCCGTAGTGAGAACGGTGAGCAGGAACACGCTGGAACTTCATGGCCGGGAAACCGGGGAGGAAAACGATTTTGACAGGAGGGACATCTATTTTATCGAGTTGCGCGGGCTTGCCGTTCACCTCACGGGTACGGCCGGCGCCGGGAGTTCCGGACTTGTCCTGAAAGATACGGGGCGGGATTTCAGGGAGTTGGGCGTCGTCCCCGGTGACGTGGTCGATAACCTGGATGACGGCTCAAGCGGTACCGTCGCGGCCGTTGAAAGGACGGCATTGACGCTGGGCAGGCTCAGTGGCGGTATGGAAAATGATATTGATTTCGGTGAGGCCTACCGCCTGCGCAGTAATACGGGGACAGCCGGTCCGGGCAGCGCCGGCCTGACCCTGGCGGACCCCGCCACCGATTTTATTGCCCTGGGGATAGCCGGCGGGGACCTGGTGGAGAACCTGAGTGACGGTTCAATCGGCCGTGTCGGCAACGTGGCCGGACCGACCGTACTGACCGTGACTGGCATGCGCTTCGGCGTTAATAATATCTTCAGTGAAAATGACGTGTACCGGCTGCCCCGTTACAACGCCGGCAACAACACCAGGAAAGGATTGCTGCCGGTACATGAACCCGGCAAGGTATTTCCGACCGGCTTCAATGTGGAGTGGAGAGTAAACGTCGATAACAGGGCGATCACGGGAATTGCTCCGGATACCCATCCCGGTTATGCCGCGGCAGTGACGCGCTCGCTCATGTCATCGGCGGATGCAGGCGCGATCCGCGTCAACCCGGAAGACGGCTATTGCGCCTGGCTTAACGCCCGGGTAGTCGAATGTATCGGCATCAGCGAGACCGCGCCCATCCTGGAAGGGGTTGCAGCTTCAGGATCATCCGGGACCGAACTGAATGACGCTGCCGGGGATTTCATTTCAGCCGGGATAAAACCGGGAGACCTGGTTGATGAACCATACATGGCGGTCGTCTCCCGGGTTGCATCATCCGCGAGATTGAACGTGGGGCAAGTCACTGCCGCATCCCGTTCCCCGGCCCCGGGCGAGAACTATCAGATGCGTCTCGCCACCCGGTTGTTGAGCGGCGCTGCCGGCTCATCCGCAGCAGACCGGTTGAGGGATCCGGGCAGGGATTTCGGCCTGACGGGGGTGCAACCGGGGGACGTCGTGGAGAACGTCACGGACGGTTCCTTCGGCCTGGTTGCCAGGGTCAATGGCTCGACCGTCGAGACGACGCTGTACGGCGGGGGTGACAACTCGTTCCGAGCGGGCGATGAATACAATGTGTACTACGGCTATGTAAACCGGCGCCGGTACCGCTTCAACCTGGGTTACCAGGGAGAACCTGTTACCCGTTCAAGCGGCGGCGCGCGGCAGCGGGACGTATGCCTGGGTTACGGAACCGATTGCAGCGGCGCCTCGACTCCTGCGCGCCTGCCGTATCGCGGGCGCGGCGCCGCAGGGACGGCTGTTTCCGATACGCCCCTGGTGCTCATCGAGGACCTGGATGACGCAGACGTAGTAACCCGGGTCGGTTTAACGATTCCGCCGGGAGGCGCGCCGGGTTCCATCCGTACGATCGGTATGGATTACTACCTGGCCGAAGGTCCCGGTGAACTGCCGTCCTGGTTCATAAAAAATAAATGGCACCACCTGGTTTACATCGCTTACGGGGCCGGTTTTGCTCCCGGCGGCAGCGGCTATTGCACGGCCGGAACGGATTGCCTGGTTGTTCAGGGACGCACCGATGATACAGAAGCGCTGGTGGTCTCCGCCGGGATGGCGCTGGCGGACCAGGACCGTTCCACCGGTTCAATCACCGATTATTTCGAAGGGGAAAATGCAAGTCTGGCGGGTGACGATATATTTACCGCTGCTGCCATTTCCGACACTTTCAACGACCAGGTCGTGGTCGTGGCGCCCTGAAGCAGGTTTGGCCAGGGACATGCCGATGAAACAAAGAGGATTTTCGTTGCTGGAGCTTGCCATTGCGCTGATGATCGTCGCGCTGCTGCTGGGAGGGATGTTAAACCCTCTTGGCGCCGCCCTGGAAACAAAACAGCGGGCCAGGGCGGAGCTTCAACTGGAACGGATCAGGGAAGCCTTGACGGGATTCGCCATGATAAACGGTTATCTCCCCTGTCCGGCGACAACCACCGATCCTGACAGCGGCAGGTACGGTCTTGAAAACGCAGCCTGCGACAGCGACCCGGTTGCGGAGGGATACCTGCCCTGGCGCACCCTGGGAGTGCCGGAAACGGACCCGTGGGGGTTGCCGAGGAGCGCCGATTCCGACCCGTTCAACGGCTATTGGCGTTACCGGGTCGATCGCAATTTCAGTAATTCGGGAGCGTTGATCACCATAAAGACCGCGCAGGCCGAGAACCTGACCATCGTGGACGCACGAGGTATGCTGCTGACTGCGCCGACGGAGACCCCGGTGGCGATCATCTATTCCACCGGCGCAAACCTGGCGCAGGATGGAGAAAATGCCCGCTTTGAAGGAGCGCCCTGCGGGAACCCCGGCGGTTACGACGCAGGAGGGGGCACGTCATGCCCCGACGGTGAGCCCTTGTACCAGGGCGGCGATGTATCCGGAGCGGGCAGCGCCGCCACGTTTGACGACATGCTGGTATGGCTGTCACGGCCGCGCCTGTTCAACAGAATGGTCAGCGCCGGCCGCCTGCCATAAACGCGGGAGCGAATAAATTAACCATGTTTTGCCACAGGATAGCCGGGGCCGGAGAAAGAACAGCCGGGGTCAGAGTAAGAAATCCGTCAGGATTTTTACTCTGACCCCTTAAATCCGACTATGCTCACAATAGCCTATTTTACCCTCCTTGAAGCCATCCGCTGCCGCTTACTCATTGCGGTGATTGCTGTCGTGGCCGCAGCGTTCGGCCTGGCAGAGCTCCTGGGCGAATTAAGCATCACGGAGACCAGGCAGGCACAGGCGTCCATAACGGCCTCTTTATTACGGGTTTTCTCGATTTGCGCCACCTGCCTGTTTGTCATAAGCAGTGCCCTGAGGGAGCGGGACGACAAGGGCCTGGAGCTGATCCTGTCCCTGCCCCTGCCCAGGCACGCGTACCTGCTCGGTAAAACAGCCGGATTTGCAGGTTTCTCATTATGCGCCGCTATCCTTGCTGCCCTGCCGTTGTTCCTGTATGCCCCCGCCGTAGCGGTCGGCTGCTGGATGCTCTCCCTGTTCT
Source organism: Gammaproteobacteria bacterium (assembly GCA_028819495.1). Taxonomy (GTDB): domain Bacteria; phylum Pseudomonadota; class Gammaproteobacteria; order Eutrophobiales; family Eutrophobiaceae; genus JAAXHV01. Next base: position 13,393 of record JAPPLI010000105.1, read on the forward strand.
GCGAACAGCTGTTGCTGGCCGCCTTCAGCCTGCTGTGCCTGCTGGCGTTTGGCAATATCAGCCTGGCTTTCACGTCAGTCATGGCTTTTTACCTGTTGTCGCGCAGCATGGAGGCGTTGCGCCTGTTAAGCGCCACACCGGTCCTGGTATCCGACGCCAATTCACAGGTCTTCATGAATTTTCTGGTGAACGCGCTGGCATTGCTGCTGCCCGACCTGCACACGTTTACTCGTAGCGAATGGCTGGCCTACGGGGTCGATGCCGGCGCCGTGGGGGCAGTATTGATCCAGACCCTGGTTTACCTGCCCGTCCTGCTGTCCGCCGGCCTGTTCGACCTGTACCGGAAGAACCTGTGAGGGTGACTGATGAACGGTAGCCCCCATATCTCAGCAAGACCGCTGTCAACGGTCCCGCTTCCGGTCCTGGCGGTACTGATCGCCAGCCTGGTAATCCAGGTGTGCTGGAGTTATGCGCAACCCCGGGCGGCGGCAACGGCTGAATCCCTGCCGGACGCACCCGATACCGAGCTGCTGCGCCTGCACAGCCTGGGAGAACCGGATACGCTGGCGAAAATCCTGATGTTATGGCTGCAGGCTTTCGACAATCAACCCGGCGTCAGTATTCCATTCGCAAGGCTGGACTATGCCAGGGTCATAAACTGGCTGGACGCGCTGCTCGATCTGGACAGCCGTTTTCAATACCCGCTGCTGTCCGCCAGCCGCGTGTACACGCAAACGCCAAATGACGCCGGGACGCAGCAAATGCTGGAGTTCGTCCACCGGCGCTTCCTGGAGGACCCCGACCGCCGCTGGCCCTGGATGGCGCATGGGGTTTATGTCGCAAAACATCGTATCAAGGATTTGCAGCTGGCGTTGAAGTACGCCAACTCCCTGAGCCTGAACGTAAGCAGCGAAGCTGCGCCCCGCTGGGTAACACAAATGGAGATATTCGTCCTGGAAGACCTGGGCGAAATCGAGAGCGCCCGAATCATCATCGGCGGCCTGCTGGCAAGCGGCAGACTGGCAGGCAACGACAATGAACTGCGGTTTTTGAAAAACAGACTGGCACTACTCGAACAGGAAATCAGTCTTTAACCGAACATAATAATATATTTGACTTTTGTATCTTATACGTTACACTATTTCTGCACATGGATGTTGTTCATTACACGGACCCGGACGGACAGGACTTAATCGATAAGTGGTTCCATACACTTCGGGATAAAATGGCGGCAGCTCGTATAACAACCAGGATACGTCGCTTGAAGCTTGGCTTATTTGGAGATTGCAAGTATCTCAAAGGAGGGGTAAGCGAATTACGAATAGACTATGGCCCCGGATATCGGATTTATTTTGCAAAGATTGGTATTTCAAGCATCTTGCTCCTCTGTGGTGGCAACAAAAGCACTCAGAAAAGAGATATCGAAGTTGCTGAACGACGATTGAAAAACTGGCTGAGCCAACAACCAGAATGAGTACTTTAAGATGAAAACTGTAAAACACGATGATTGGCTGCACAAGCAGCTGGAAGATCCGGAATTTGCCTCCCATTACCTGACCGCAGCGGCTGAAGACGAAGAACCGGCTGTCTTTCTGCTGGCTTTGCGCGATGTAGTTGAAACTCAGGGCATGTCACAAATGGCAGAAAGGGTGGGTATCCCCAGGGAAAGCCTGTATCGGGCACTCTCTGAAAAGGGAAATCCGCGCTGGTCCACACTTGCGCCGATTTTACGCGCCTTAGGCGTGAAGCTGGAAGCCAGCCCACACCAATTGAGGTGATATCCGTATTAAAGATCATCCGTTCTCGAGTCGCCTGTTCAGGTAGAAGCCTTGGTCGTCGGTGAGCCCGGTGGATATGAGACATTCTCACGCTTACTCTCGCGGGTGAACCGGAGCGGGATGATCCTTACTGGCAGACAGACAGGCCGGCCATGCCGAGATCGTTAATGGAGTCGGTGGTGGCGCTGGATGGGTCAGCGGTGTTGAGGGCCGGGTTCGGGGACCGGTTTGTTGATCATTTTCTGCATATCAAGCGGGCGGAGATTGGGCGGTTTCTGGCGCATGTTACGGAATGAGTTGCAAGCATCTGGACAGGTACGCCGAGTAATTTGCGGGCCGTGCGAATGACCTATCAGCCAATACCCTCGACCGGATGGCGCACATGGCTCATGGCGTAAGCGGACGACGGCTGCCTTACCGAGAGTAGGCGGCATGAACAGAGAAGAGAATACCATGACTTTACTTGAAACATTTGCTCAGATAGGCGGTCTTCTTAGTCCCGTCCTGCTCGCACTGATAGCTTTAATAGCTTGGCTAGTCAAGAAAGGGTATGAAAAACGGATTAGAATGGAGGAGTCGTTACGTGAAGATAGGATGGAGATTTACTACGCGCTTCTCGAGCCTTTCATTATTTCATTCACGCCTGATGCCGGGTGGCGGGGGGGCGGAAAATACAAGAATAAGTCCAAACACCAAGCTGCTGAGGAAATACTGCTTTCCCCCGAGTATAGGCGAGCCTCTTTCAAGCTTTCGCTCATAGGCGCAGATTCAGTAGTTAGGGCCTACAACGAACTGTTCCAGTACTTTTATACCGAAGCGAGGAATCAGACCGGGATTTCTGGTAGCGACTCTACGGCAAAGATAATGCGTTTCTTCGGAAATTTTCTGTTAGAAATCAGAAAAAGCTCAGGGAATGAGACTACAAATCTTGATGCTATGGAAATGCTGGAATGGCTCATATCCGATGCCAAAAATTTAAGAGATAGTTTTGAAAAATAGCTCTATTGTGGACGGTCTGGAATTTCTTGAAACAGCTCCTCCAAGTGGTCTTGCAGGCCGGATATATCTTCGTCGTTTTTTGAAAAACCTGGGCAGTACGTGGGCATAGTAACTCTATGAAAACCATGTATTATAAGCCTGTGTTAACGCGTCTCTTGTGACAGTTTCCCTTCATTATCAGTAAATTCTGTTAGACTAACCTCGTCTGACTCTGTGCTTCTATGCTTCAACTTCATCTTTGATAAAATCGTGGAAATGGGCACTACTTACATCGACCGCAAAGAGGACAACAATCATGTAGGCAAGCGCATGAATGCTGGCAGGGCTACGGTAGGGAACCGGACGCTGCCTGTTATCCCCAGCATCGGCGGCAAAAGAGTGCCTTACAGTGAGTTGGTCTCCTGATGTCACTGAACCGGAACCTGCGCGACGCGAAGCGCCAAAAGAACGATGACTTCTATACGCAGTTGGCGGATATTGAGAATGAACTGAAACACTACAGGCAGCACTTTGCAGGGAAGGTCGTTTACTGCAACTGCGACGATCCGAAAATATCCAACTTCTACAAGTATTTTTCCCTCAACTTTGAGGCCCTGGGACTCAGGAAACTCATTACTACCTGTTACAAAAACCAATACATGGACTTATTCAGCGATCACACTTCGGAAAAAGCAATATGGCTGGAATGCAATCAGGGAACCTATGAAAAGGGGGCTTATGTGCCTTCCGGTCCCGTAGTGCGACACCTGAAAGGTGACGGGGATTTCCGCAGTACGGAGTGCATTGAGCTTCTGACGCAGGCGGACATAGTAGTGACCAATCCGCCGTTTTCGCTGTTCCGCGAATACGTCGCGCAACTGGTGCAGTACGGCAAGAAGTTCCTGATCGTCGGGAGTCAGAATGCCGTCACCTACAAGGAGATTTTCCCTCTAATCAAAGACAACACGATGTGGCTTGGTGTCACCCCGAAGGGTCAAGACATGCTGTTTGATGTGCCGGAGGGTTACGCGCAAGAATTGGTGGCGAATGCAAAAGAGGGGAGCGCCTATCGAGTCGTCAAGGGGGTCATCAAAGGACGGTTGGGTAACGCGGCTTGGTTCACCAATCTCGACCACAGGAAGCGCCACGAGGAATTGATCCTCTACAAGTGCTATTCGCCGGAGGAGTACCCGACTTACGACAACTACGATGCGATCAATGTGGACAAAATCGCTGAAATCCCGATGGATTGGGTCGGCGCTATGGGGGTGCCTATCACGTTTCTGGATAAGCACAACCCGGAGCAGTTTGAGATATTGGGCTTTTCCTCTTTGTGGGATGACGACTTCAAGAGCCACACGTTTTACGACGATTATGCCGAGATGAGGCAGGACAGGACGAAAACCGGCCTATCTGGCCAAAAGGCCAACGGCTATCCCATCTTGAGGGGCAGGCCGCGCAAGGGAAACTACCTCATCAAGGGTGAGGAAGTGGTATATACCTTATACAGAAGGATTTTTATCAGGCGGAAAGGTCTTTCCCATCCACATTAAGGTGCGTACATGAAGATCGAACTCAAGAAAATCACAGTCCGCGACCTTGTGGAGGAGTACCACGACGATGGTGAAGGCGGGGTGCGCGGCTATGGTGGCAAGCTCGACATTCGCCCGCCGTTTCAGCGCGAGTTCGTCTATAAGGACAAACAGCGCGATGCGGTGACCGAGACGATCAACAAGGGTTTTCCGCTCAATGTGATGTATTGGGCTGTGCACGAAGACGGCACGTATGAGGTCATCGACGGCCAGCAGCGCACGATCTCGGTCGCTCAGTATGTCATAGGCGACTACTCCCTTAACGGACGGTATTTCTTCAACCTGCAAGACGACGAGCAGGAACGGATTCTCAATTACCTATTGCAGGTTTATGTGTGCGAGGGGAACGCCAGCGAGAAGTTGGATTGGTTCAGGATCATCAACATCGCGGGCGAAAGGCTGACCGGCCAGGAGCTGCGGAATGCGGTCTATGCTGGCCCGTGGGTGTCCGACGCAAAGCGGCATTTCAGCCGGAAGGGAGCCGCTTGCCCGGCTTAGGCAATCGGCAGCCGGTATGTGAATGGAAGAGCGGAGCGCCAAGAGTACCTCGAAATCGCGATCCAATGGATCAAGAACGAGGATGCTACGGTTGAGGACTACATGGCCGCTCATCAGCATGACAAGACTGCAACGGCCTTGTGGAGTCACTTCCAGGCGGTCATCAACCGGGTGGAAGCGGTCTTCCCGAACTACCGTAATCCAATGAAAGGTGCGGATTGGGGCGGGCTTTACGGGCGACTCAAGGACGAGAGCCTTGACCCCGAAGAACTTGAGGCCGACGTTGCTCGCTTGATGGTGGACGACGATGTGACGAAGAAGGCGGGGATCTACCCGTATCTCCTTACTGGTGAAGAAAAGCACCTGAGCATCCGGGCATTCTCTGATGCCATGAAGCAGCAGGCATACGAAAGGCAGGCAGGAATATGCGTTGTGTGTAAAGACAAGTTTGATATATCGGAAATGGAAGCAGACCATATCGATCCCTGGAGCGAGGGCGGAAAGACCAATGAGGGTAACTGCCAGATGCTATGCAGGCCGTGTAACCGCAGAAAATCATCAAAATAACCGGAAGCAACTTAAATGGCACGAAAGAAGAAAGAGATACAGATGCTCCCGCTAACATCGACAGTTGGCGGTCTCGTCGGGTCGGTCTCAT
>JAPPLI010000021.1 GCA_028819495.1 Gammaproteobacteria bacterium
GGGCGTCGTTGTGGGTGATGCTGGCCAGGTTGTGCCTGAGAAAATCGGAGATATCCAGGCTCTGGGAGCGGTCGATATCTTCTGCCGACGCGGACTGCACCCGGTAGGGGATTTTGTCTTCCGGCAAGCCGGACCCGTCACGGGAGGGGGTGATGCCGATCACGGTGATTTCTTCCAGGGTTTCCTGCGCGGCGGTTATACCCGGCAGGGAACTGAATATGATCAGTGATGTCAGCAATGCAATATTTGGTATCTTCATTGGCAGAGTTTTCCGATATATTGTGGTGAAATGTGCAATTACGCCGCTAAGCGGCTGAATAGACATAATGTAGCCGTTTATTCTGCCAGTGAATACAGGGAAAAGAGAACAAATGATTGGGAATTTTTCCCATCCGTGGCTTTATTGCAACATATTTTTGCTGAGGGCTTTTGTTTGGGGACGGACTTCAAGTCCGTCCCCGGTAAGTCCCGTCCCCCGGCAGGTCTAAGTCATTGTTTTCGCCAGGGCGAAGATCTCCTCGGCGTCAAAAACCTGTTCGTTGCTTTCAAACAACTTCGCGATGCAGGCCCGGTGCAGGGCGAGCTTGAGGGTGCCGAAACCGATTGCGCCCCAGCAGGTCTTGCCGTTACGCACCTCTCCGCGGTCCATCATGTCCACGCCTTCAATTCCCAGGGGTGGAGTGGCGTTGGCATCGGCCAGCATCTCGATGGAGGGGTTGTTCTCCCAGGCTTCCCGGTCCAGCAACTGAACGCCTGCGGCGCCGGTTGCGATCACGATCTGCGCGCCCTCCACGGCGCGGGCGCGGTCTTCACCGGTTGCGGTGCCCAGTGGGGTGATGTTAACGCCGAAGCGGTCCTTTATCGCGGCGCAGGTCGCCTCGGCGCGTTCCTGGCCGCGGGAGCACAACACAACATCGGCGCCTTCCCCGGTCAGCATCACCGCGGCGCGCTGGCCGACCGGGCCGGTTCCGCCGAGGATCACCACTTTCTTGCCGGACACGCCGCCGCTGCCCAGGAGCTTGGCAGCCGCGGCCGCGGCCGTGGTGTTACTGCCGTTACTGTCGATCATGACGGACACGCGGAAATCCGCAAAGAATACCTTTTGCACCGCGTCCAGCAGCTTTTCACCGGCGACCATGTCGCTGCCGCCGACAAAAAGGGCGGTATTTTTCTTTTCTTTCGGGCTGCGGGTGAAGATGGCGCCTTCTACCAGGGCGCGCACGTTGTCGGGGGTGCAGCCGCCGTGTCCGATGACGTGGTCGGCGCCGCCGTCAAAGCCGACCACCGTGTCGAAAACCGCGGCATGGGCATCGGTGTCCAGTTGGAACAGAAGTTTTTTCATCAGGTTATCCTCGTGATTTTGGACTATGGAAACAGCGGGAAGGAATGACCAGTGCGCGTCTGCGTCATCTGCGAATAAATCCGTTATAATCCCCGGCTCGTTGGAATAATCTTACAATAATTGAGGGGTCAGAGTAAAATTTCTGGCGAAATTCTTACTCTGACCCCATCAATCAAAACCTGTAAAGAGGCATAATCATGTTCCAGGAACAGCAGTTACAGACATTTCTCGACCAACTCGCTTCAAAGGCCTCCACCCCCGGCGGAGGCAGCGCGGCCGCGATCATGGGCGCGATGGGCGCGGCGCTGGTCAGCATGGTGGCCAATCTCACCGTGGGGAAACAGAAATACCAGGATGTCGAGGAGGAGATGCAGGGTTTCCTGGAGCGGTCCGAGGACATGCGCTCACGGTTGACCGGCATGATCCAGGCGGACATTGACGTGTTCGACAAGGTCATGACTGCCTACGGCATGGCCAGGGAAACCGATACGGAGAAGGCGGCAAGGTCTGAGGCGATCCAGTCGGCCCTCAAAGAGGCGACCGACGTGCCGCTTGCTTGCGCCCAACTCTGTGCGGACGTCATCGAGCTATGCCGCCCGGTGGCGGAGAAAGGCAACCTCAACGTCATCAGCGACGCCGGCGTCGCGGTGCTGGCGGCCCATGCCGCATTGCGCAGCGCCGCCTTGAACGTCTATATCAACATCGGCGGCATCAGGGACCAGGAGTTCGTGCAGGACAGGCGCGACAAGCTGGAATTCGTGCTGTCCGGCGCGGGTGTCGCCACGGAAACGGTGTATGAACTGGTGAAGAGCAAGCTCTGACCCCAGAATTCCTTATCAGGCCTGGAGGATGTTGTGCCGGATTGCCAACCGCGCCAGTTCTGCGGTGGTGTTGACCTGCAACTTGTTTTTTATCTGTGAGCTGTAGTTGGCGACGGTTTTGTAGCCGATAGACAAGCGGGACGCTATCTCACTGGTATTGAGCCCTTCTGCCAGCAGGCAGAAAATCTCGAATTCCCTGGTGGACAGGCTGGAGAACGGTCCGACTTCGTCCCGCGCCTTCTGGAACGCCAGGTGTTGTACCACCCGGTCGTCGATGTAAATACGGCCCGCGGCAATTTCCTCGATGGCCTTGACCAGGGTCTTCGGCGCGCTGTTCTTGGTCAGGTAGCCGCGGGCGCCGGCGCGCAGGGCCTGGTCCACGAACACCGTGTCTTCGTGCATGCTGAACACCAGTATTCTGGCATTCGGGTCTTTACGGATGATGCGCCGGATTGCTTCCAGGCCGCTGATTCCGGGCAGTGACAGGTCCATGACCACCACGTCCGGCTCGAGGTCGGTGAACAGCTTGCTGGCCTGCTCGCCGCTGGACGCCTCGGCGATAATCTCCGTCTTGTCGGATTGTTTCAGCAGCATCTGGTAGCCGGCGCGCACTACGGCATGGTCGTCGACGAGAAGGATCCTGATCTTTCTGTTTTCGTTTTGCATATTCATTCCACTCCGTCTAAATCAGGGTCGCCCCGTGGGCGACACGGTATTCCACTGGATGCCGGGTCAAGCCCGGCATGACGGAATTGTCTAAACAGGTTCCACGGGTAAGATTATAGTCAGGTTTACGCCCTTGTTCACGCCGGTTGCCAGGTGAAACTCGCCGCCCATGCTGTCCACCCGTTCCCGGATGCCCGACAGGCCCATGCCGGCGCGGGTCCTGTCCGGGTCAAAACCGGCGCCGTCGTCGCTGATTTCCAACGCCAGTTTGTCGCCGTCCTGTGCATACGCCAGTGATATGTACACGTTTTTCGCCCCGGCATGGCGCGCTACGTTGGTCAGGCTCTCCTGTATGATGCGGTAGATATTGATTTTCACCACGTCGGCTGCCATCGAACAGTCGCCCTTGATGTCCAGGTGGCAAAAGGTGTCGGCATGGGCCGAATTCCAGTCATCCGCCAGTTGTTGTAAAGCCGGCGCCAGCCCCAGTTCATCCAGCGCCGCCGGGCGTAACTGGCTGATCATGCCGCGCGCCACACCATACATATCATCGGCTATGTTCTTGATGATCCCCGCGCTCTCGGCAGCCGACTGGTCGGCTGCAGCGGAGGTCTGCTCCATGGAGGTGGCAATCGCCTTGATGGCGCTGAGGGACTGGCCCAGTTCGTCATGCAGTTCCTGCGCAAGACGGCGTCTCTCTTCTTCCTGGATTTCCAGGGAACGCCGCGTCAAGCGCCGGTTTTCCTCCCTGTTGTGTAACAGGACGCCGGCCAGGTGATTGAAACGCTCGGATATGCGGGTGAACTCGACGGAAGTAAATTTCGGCAGGCGTAGCCGGTAGTCACCTTTTTCGATACGCTCCAGACCGGACAGGATCGCTTCGATGGGCGCCAGGTCCCTGCCCAGGATGAAATAAATCAGCAGGTTTGCCAACGCGGTAAACAACAGCAGCAGCAACAGGAAATTACGGGTCTCCAGCCAGGTTTCGGAAATCTCTGCGGAAGGGTCGGCGCGGATGATAATCTCCGTTCCGGAGGAACCGATGCTCGTGATCACCCGCTTGAATTCCATTACCGGGGGTTTGACCAGGTTGACGAACCAGCGCGGCGCGTCGGCATCGATGGTCGGCGCCGGTTGCAGCGGTTGGGTGGAGCCCGCGCCCAGGTCCAGGGAGATGATGGTTTCCATGTGGCGCGTCATTTCCAGCCTGCCCAGTTCGTACAGTAATTCATCAAACAGGTCCAGGTCGCCGGAACTCTGTATGGTGGAGATGGACGCCGCAATCATGTTGGATGTCAGCATCGCAGCGGATTGTATCTCTTCCGTGATCGTCTTGCGGGCGCTGAAAATGGCGTAAGTGCTGCCGGCGCACAATACCGCGATGAACAGCAAGGTGATAACCAGGGCGAGTCGGATGCGCAGGCTCATGGGCTCTATGAGTCCTGGCCGGTCAGCAGCATGGTAAAGTCGATGGCGCGTACGTTCTTGGTCAGCGCGCCCACGGAAATATAGTCCACGCCGGTCCCGGCCAGTTCCCGGAGGCCGTTTTTATCCACCCCGCCGGAGATCTCCAGGCGCGCCCGGCCATCATTCAGTTGCACCGCACGCCGGATTTGAGCCAGGGTGAAATTATCCAGCATGACGGCGTCGGCGCCGGCGTCCAGCGCTTCTATGAGTTGCGCCTCGTTTTCCACCTCGATTTCGATGTGGCGATGCGTTTCCCCGGCCTGCCCCAGCGCGGCCGTGATTGAGCCGCTCGCCCTGATATGGTTTTCCTTGACCAGGATTGCGTCATACAGTCCCATGCGGTGGTTGACGCCGCCGCCGCACAATACCGCGTATTTCTGCGCGCTGCGCAGTCCGGGCAGGGTCTTGCGCGTATCCAGCAACCTGGTCTTCGTATGCGCTATCAGGGACACGTACTCCCGGGTCACGGTTGCCGTGCCCGACAGCAGTTGCAGAAAATTCAGCGCGGTGCGCTCGCCGCTGAGCAGCATCCGGACCGGGCCCGAGACGGTGCAGACTGTTTGCCCGGATTCAATGGCTTCACCGTCCCCGCTCTGCCAGTCAATGCTGACCCGCTCGTCCAGTTGTTTGAACACCTCGTCGAACCAGGGGGCGCCGCACAGGATGGCGTTATCGCGGCTGACTACTTCCGCCGCGCCCGTAGCGTCCTCCGGTAGCAGCCTGGCCGTCAAGTCGCCCGTTCCCAGGTCCTCGTTCAGCGCGCGCCGCACGGTACTGGCAATATCGGCAGGCAAGTGTTTGTCGGTCATTGCTGGGTCAACCTTATCCGGCAGGACAATAACAGGACACCCATAATATCTTAAAACAGGACACCCACGGAAATATTCAGGACACCCACCAAAATTATATGGGTGTCCTGCAAAAGACATGGGTGTCCTGAAATAGCTCATCTCCGGTATACTTTGATACGGGATATCGACAATGAGCGTAAAACTCGATGACAAGGCGCAATGGCTGACGAACGTGCGGCGTGTTGCGTCGCTGAATTTTGATGACAGACCGCAAGGGGTTGAGATAAGCCTGCTGGTCATTCACGGCATCAGCCTGCCTCCTGGGGAGTTCGGCTCCTCCTGTATCGAACAGTTGTTCTGCAACGCGCTCGACCCTGGTGCACATCCTTATTTCGGGGAAATCAGTGAGTTGAAGGTATCGGCGCACCTGTTAATCGATCGGGACGGGGAGATCATTCAATTCGTTCCGTTCCATAAGCGCGCCTGGCACGCCGGCCAGTCCGAATTCAACGGGCGCGAAAACTGCAACGACTTTTCCATCGGCATCGAGCTGGAAGGCGCGGATAACGTGGACTATGAAAGCGCGCAATACGAAACGCTGGTGCAGGTCATAAAGGAACTGCAACGGGCCTGGCCGCAACTCACGTCGGAGAATATCAGGGGACACTGCCACATCTCTCCCGGGCGCAAGACCGACCCCGGCCCGGCGTTCGACTGGGACCGGCTGGATACTATGCTGGATGTATTTCCCCCGTAAATACACTATTATTGCGCCATGAACCTGATTACGGTATTGATTGCGTTGGGCGTGGAGACCCGGCTGGGCAGTTTTGACAGGTACCGGAACCTGGCCTGGTTCGTACATTACTGCGACTGGCTGGAATCAAGGCTTGCAAGCGCCCGGTTCTGGAACGGTCCCGGCGGGCTTCTGCTTACCCTGTTTATCCCCCTGGTGATACTGGGAGTCCTGGTTTTCCTGGTCGGCGAGATCAATATTGTGCTGGGGTTTCTGCTGTCCTTCCTGGCGTTGGTTTACAGCTTCGGACCGGCCCTGGGTTCGCTGGTGGACGGCTACGTGGATGCCCTGAGCGCCGGCGATGATGCTGCCTGCCGGGAAATCCTGGAAAAAATCCTGTATGGCGGCCCGGAAGACGGCGCTGCCGACCAGGACCGCGTGATCAGTTCAATCATGCTCCGCTCCCATGAGTACCTGTTCGCAGTCATCTTCTGGTTCCTGTTGCTGGGCGCGGTGGGCGCCCTGATGTATTGCCTGGTGGTGAACCTGGCGCAACGTTATGAAGGGGCCGACGGTGGATACGCCGGCGCGGTAAAGGACCTGCATAATATATTGATGTGGCCGTCCTCGCGCCTGCTCGCCCTGGGATTTGCCCTGGGCGGCAGCCTGGTCAGCGCGCTGGAAAGCTGGCGCACGGTATCCGGTCATACCCTGGATATCAGCAGGGAGGTGATTACGGTCTCGGGCTTCGGCGCGCTGCATTACCAGCCCGCAGGTGAGGAAAAAACGGATCAAGAGGATAACGAGAATTTCGTTAACCGTCTCAGGGAGACCTCGGCCTTGATCAACCGCACCCTGATCGTCTGGCTGATCGTGCTGGGCCTGATGACTATCGCCGGCTGGATTACTTAGGATATATGGGGTCAGAGTAAAATTTCTGGCGAAATTCTTACTCTGACCCCTTGTATTGGTTGAGGTACTCCTGAACGCGCAGGAGTTTCCGTTCCCCGTCCCGGCACACCAGCACCGAATCCTCCTCGTACCAGTCGCCCAGCACTATGCGACGCGCAGCTTTGTCGTTCAGTTTGAAATGGTGGATCCCGGGTTTGTGGGTATGGCCGTGTATCAGTTCGGTGGTGTCGTGCCTGGCCATGAACGCCTCCACGGTTGCCTGGTCCACGTCGATGATCTCCGGCGGTTTTCCTGAGGCTGATTTTTTCATCAGGGGTTTTACGCCGCGGGTCAATAAAATCCGCAGACTGTAGGGCAGGCTTAAGAACAGTCGGCGGATTAACGGGGTTTCCATAAACTTCCGGTACCACTGGTATTTTACGTCACGGGAACAGAGCAGGTCGCCGTGCATGATCAGTGTTGGCTTGCCGCCGATGTCGGTCACGGTCGCATCACCCAGCAGCCTGCATCCCGTCAGGTCGCTGAAACCCTGATCGAGCATCAGGTCGCGGTTCCCCCGCACCAGGTATACCTCACTGTTGTGCCGGCAACACTCCCGCAGGATACCGAGCACCTCCGGGACGGGAGGAGTGCGTTCGTCATTGCCTGTCCAGAAATTCTCAAACAGGTCGCCGAGTATGTACACAGCGCCTGCCTTGCGCGCCGGGCCGTCGAAGAATTGCCTGAATAATTCTATCTTGTCAGGCCGTTCGGTCGATAAATGCAGGTCGGAGATAAATAACGTGTCCATCAGGCGCGTTCTTTTGATACCATGCCCGTTTTGTTTTTCATGGCAATCGAGCCAGAATGCTGACTATATACAACTCGCTGACGCGGCGAAAGGAAAAATTCCAGCCCATTGATCAGGGCAAGGTGCGTATGTATGTGTGCGGCATCACGGTTTACGATTATTGCCATATCGGCCATGCGCGCATGATCCTGGTGTTCGACATGATCGTCCGGTACCTTCGTTTCCGCGGCTACGAGGTGAACTACGTACGCAATATTACCGATATAGACGACAAAATCATTAATCGATCACTTGAGAATGGCGAACCGTTCAACGAGTTGACCGGGCGTTTTATCCAGGCGATGAACGAGGATTTCGAAGCGCTCAACGTGCTGGTCCCCGACAGTGAACCCAGGGCGACGGACCATATCGAGCAGATCGTTGCCATGATCGGCCGCCTGCTGGACAACGGCTACGCCTACCGGGCGGAAAACGGCGACATATTTTATGACGTGAGTGCATTCGAGGACTACGGGAAGCTGTCAGGCAAGAACATCGAGGAGTTGCGCACAGGGATACGCGTGGACGTGCAGGAGGAAAAGACCGACCCGGTAGATTTCGTCCTGTGGAAGGCGGAGAAACCCGGTGAGCCCGCTTGGGATTCTCCCTGGGGCAGGGGCCGGCCCGGCTGGCATATCGAATGCTCTGCCATGTCCACTCACTGCCTGGGCGATGACTTCGATATCCACGGCGGCGGCCAGGACCTGCGTTTCCCCCACCATGAGAATGAGATCGCCCAGAGCCGCGGCGCCGGCAGCAGGAACTTCGTCAATATGTGGATACACAACGGCTTCGTGCGGGTCGATGATGAAAAAATGTCCAAGTCACTGGGCAATTTTTTTACCATCAGGGAAGTGATGGCGCGTTACCTGCCGGAAGTGATCCGGTTCTTCATCCTATCCAGCCATTACCGCAGCCCGTTGAACTACTCCGACGGGCACCTGGACGAGGCCAGGGCCGGCCTGACCCGGCTGTACACCTCCATCCGCGACATCGATCCCGGTGAAGGCGAACCGGATCCCGGCTACCGGCAGCGTTTCGAACAGGTGATGGACGATGACTTCAACACCCGGGCCGCGGTCACGTTGTTCCACGAGATTGCCGGCGACATCAACCGCCTGGAGGACAAGGCATCGGAACACGGTGCGCGCCTTGCCAGGACCCTGGTGCAACTCGGCGACGTGCTGGGCGTCATGCAGATGGCCCCCGGCGAATTCCTGCATGCCGCGGCCGGTGACGGCGACATCTCCCCGGAGGACATAAACCGTCTGATCGAGGAACGGGCGCAGGCGAAGGCAGCGAAGGACTATGCCGAGGCGGACCGGATACGCGAGCGGTTGACCGAACAGGGCATCATCCTGGAAGACGGCCCCGGCGGGACTACCTGGCGGTGGAAGTGATAATTGACGTAACTACGGGCAGATGTCAGGGGTCAGAGTAAGAATTTCGTCAGAAATTTTACTCTGACCCCGGGATCCCACCCCGGCGCCTCGCACAATCAATTGACGTAACTACGGGCAGGACGTATCATTGCGCCTCTGCCTTAGCGCGGTTCGGGGCATGGCGCAGCCTGGTAGCGCATCTGCTTTGGGAGCAGAGGGTCGGGGGTTCAAATCCCTCTGCCCCGACCAATTTGCGGGATGAAGCAGGGACGGATTTCCAATCCGCCCCCGGTAAGCCCAGGACTTGCGCCCGTAGCTCAACCGGATAGAGCATCGGCCTTCTAAGCCGAGGGTTAGAGGTTCGAGTCCTCTCGGGCGCGCCAAATACTGTGTCGCCTCCGGCGACAGGTTAATTTACTGGATGCCGGGTCAAGCCCGGCACAGGCGGTTATGGTGAGTGTAGCTCAGTCAGGTAGAGCGCCGGATTGTGGTTCCGGTGGTCGTGGGTTCGATCCCCATCACTCACCCCATTCTATTTCATTCAGAGCGTCGCGCCAGGGACGGATGCGCCGTGATATACTCGCCCATGGGCCGTTAGCTTAGTTGGTAGAGCAGGGGACTCTTAATCCCAAGGTCCAGGGTTCGAATCCCTGACGGCCCATGATTTTCTTACACTCCTGCCCGAGGCAATGCTATGACCAGGCGCGACAATGAACAACAACACGATGCCGAAGTGATCGTGATCGGCAGCGGGTTCGGTGGTTCCGTGGCGGCGTCCCGGCTGGTTGATGCGGGGAAGTCGGTGCTGCTGCTGGAGCGCGGGCCGTGGCGGGATACGTTGCCGGTGCGGGAAGCCGGTATCACGAATACGAAGGCGTTGCCGCGTACCGGCGGCATGTTGAGCGTGTTGCGCTCGCTGCATCCGCCGTTCGGGACGAAACGGGGGATCAGGCTGAACAAGTCCGGTTTCCTGGAAATGTGGATCGGCCGGGGCGTCAAGGCCGTGTGTACCTCGGGGGTGGGCGGGGGCAGCCATATCTGGGCCGCCATGCTGGAACGGCCCGCTGCAGGGTTCTGGGACGGGCGCGCCGCCGGGCTTGACGACGCGGTCATGGCCGGCCATTACGACCGGGTAACGCGGGAATTGAAGGGCGCTCAACCCCGTGATGCGTCCCGTGTCCCCAACCACACCGATCATGCCTGGGCGGGGGAGGATTACTTCACGCCCCTGGAAGACGGTGAGCAGCCGCCAATGGCCGTCCTGTACCCGGAGCAGGACAGCGCCCAGCAACCGCAAACCGATGAAAGCGGCATTGTGCGCATGCCCATGGATTTCCATAAAGACCACGGCATGTTCGGCAGTCCGGACGGGTCCAAGTCCACCGTGGATGCCCTTTACCTGTTGCCGGCAATGCAAAAGGGCCTGGCCGTCAGGCCGATGCACGAAGTCCGGGCCATCTTCCGGCATGGGAAAGAGGGCTACCGAGTGAAAGTGCATGACCTGGACAAGAAACGGGATCTCTGGCTCAGGGCGCCCGAAGTCGTACTGGCAGCGGGCACCATGAATACCAACCACGTGCTGCTGCATTCGTGCCGCAAGGGCGGTCTTGACGCCCTGCCGGGGTTGGGCAAGGGGTTCGGCGCCAACGGCGACCTGATCGGTTCCTGGCCGGTTCCGGAGGATGGTTCCCGGGATTCCGTGCTGGGGCCGCCGGTGCATGGCCGCGTCAGGATAAGGGGGCATGAAGACAGCGCCTACGTCATCCTCGCCGCCGGTGACACGCCTCCGGTTCCCGGTTTCCTGTATGCAAAGGCCAGGGCAAAGGCCGGGCGGGCGTTTGACGTGGTGGCCATGTCGCAGGATGCAGCCGACGGGCTCATCCGCATGAACAAGGGCCGGATGAAATTTTCGTTTTCGATGGATGGCTCACCCAGCTACGCGGCGACCATACGCGCCTTCGAGGCGCTCGGTGAATTGTCCGGCCGCCCGCTCAGGTTTGATGCAGGAAGCGTAATGACCGCCCATCCCATGGGTGGTTGCCGTATCAGCGATGACGCGGCGGAGGGCGTGGTGGACGGGGCAGGGCAGGTGCATGGGTGCCCCGGTCTGTATATCGCGGATGCGTCGGTGTTTCCGCAGCCGGTGGGTGTGCCGCCTTCGCTGAGTATCGCGGCCTGGGCGTCTTATGTGGCGGGGCGGATGACTGGATAGTTGGGGTCAGAGTAAAATTTCTGGCGAAATTCTTACTCTGACCCCGGTAGCTGAGGGAGTGCGGGAATGGCGGTCTGAAGCCTCAGTCGCTATCCCCCTTGCCCATCAACTGAAACGTCCTTAGGAAATCGATGGGTATGGGGAAGGCGATGGTGGAGCTTTTCTCCCCGGCGATCTCGGTCAGGGTCTGCAGGTAGCGCAGCTGCATGCTGTTGTTGTTCCGGCCCAGTATCGTGGCGGCTTCCAGCAGCTTCTCGGAGGCCTGGAGTTCGCCCTCGGCGTGGATGATCTTGGCCCGGCGTTCGCGCTCGGCCTCCGCCTGCCTGGCTATGGCCCGGATCATGCTCTCATCCAGGTCGACGTGCTTGATCTCCACGTTGGCCACCTTGATGCCCCAGGCGTCGGTCTGCTTGTCCAGGTCGGATTGTATGTCGTTATTGAGCCTTTCACGTTGTGACAGCATATCGTCCAGTTCATGCTTGCCGAGCACTGCCCGCAGGGTGGTTTGCGCCAACTGGCTGGTGGCCTCGTGGAAGTTCTCCACCTGGATGATGGAGCGTTCCGGGTCGATGACCCGGTAGTACAGCACCGCGTTGACCTTGACCGAAACGTTGTCCCTGGAAATGACGTCCTGGCTGGGCACGTCCATGGCGATGGTGCGCAGTTCCACCCGCTCGATTTGCTGCACGAAGGGAATGATGATGATCAGGCCCGGGCCTTTTACCGCGGTAAAGCGGCCGAAAGTGAAGACCACCGCACGTTCGTATTCCCGCAGGATCTTGATGAACATGGGGATCAGGATGGCGAGGCCGATGATTATGTAGAGATAAGTCAGCATTATGAAGGTTCCTCCGGTACTTGTTCTGGTACTGCTTCGATGAGCAGGGTGAGGCCGTCCCGGCCTGTGACGCGGGCGCTGTCTCCGCTGCGCATGGGCGTCTCCGATCGAGCATTCCATTGTTCGCCATGGATATGAATGATTCCGGCGCCGCTGAAATCGGCTGCAACCGTGCCTGTCGCGCCGATGAGTTCTTCGGCGCCGGTGACCACGGGGCGCTGCCTGGAGGCATACAGGGAGCGGATCACGATGAGGAAAAAGCCTGCGGACAACGCGGAGACCGCGGTAATCAACGGCAGGGAAACGGCAAGGTTCCCGCTGTCCCGGTCGAACAGCAGGATGGAGCCCATGACGAACGAGACCAGGCCGCCGATCCCCAGGATGCCGAAGCTGGGCATGAACAGTTCGCCGACCATCAGCGCGACCCCCAGGAACATCAGCCCCAGGCCGGCGTAATTCACCGGCAGCACCTGCAGCGCGTACAGGGCCAGCAATAACGAGATGCCGCCGATGACTCCGGGCAGGACGTAACCGGGGTTGGCCAGTTCGAAAAACAGCCCGTAAATACCCAGCAGCATCAGGATATAGGCGATATTCGGGTTGGTGATAATGGCCAGCAATTCGTTGCGCCAGTCGGGTTCTATGGCTTCCACGATGAGACCGCCGGTGTTCAGGGTGCGTTCCGCGTTGCGTACGGTGACGGTTCTGCCGTCCACCTGTTGCAGCAGGTCGGGGATATCCCTGGCGATAATATCTATTACGCCGGCCTCCAGGGCCTCTTCCGAGGACAGGCTGGCGCCCTCGCGCACGGCTTGTTCGGCCCATTCCGCATTACGCCCGCGCAACTCCGCGAGGCTGCGGATATAGGCGGCGGCATCGTTCACTATTTTTTTCCGCATGGCATCCGCGTTGTCCGGCACGGTTTCCCCGGGTTCTTCCTGCGCAGCCGTTTCATCGTCGCCGCCGCCGTCAGCGTCCGGCGCGCCGGGAGGAGCGGGCTTTTCCGGCGGTTCAACGCCCGGCATGCCGCCCATCTGTACCGGGGTGGCCGCGCCCAGGTTGGTGCCCGGCGCCATGGCCGCGATATGCGCGGCATACATCATGTAGGTGCCGGCGCTGGCCGCGCGCGCGCCGGAGGGGGCGACGTGAATGGCGACCGGGACCGGGGAGGCGATGACCGCCTGGATGATGCTGCGCATGGCCAGGTCCAGGCCGCCCGGGGTGTCGAGTTGGATGATGACAATTTCTGCCCCGGCCTCGTGTGCCTTGTCAAGGCCCCGTTCGATGTAATCGGTGATGGCCGGGCCGATGGCGTCGTCGACGCTGAGCAGGATGGCCTTGTCGCGCGTCTCCCCATGCAGCAGTCCCGCTGCCAGCGCAATACATAAAACTGCAAGCAGACGCCTCATGGTTGTCCCGGTGTCAGTTCTCCGGTGTTCAGTCGGCCGGTTTGACCGCCTTGATGGTTTTGACAATATCCAGGAACAGGTTATCCACTTCCGTGACCTCAAATCCGGCTGCCTTGACGTTGGCCACGGTGGTCCGGTTCAATTCGGGACCGATGTTCCTGCTAATGACAGTCATAAAATCCAGCATGTATTTGAACGGAAAATAACGGCTTCCCGTATGTTCGAACATGTACAGCCGCCCTCCCGGTTTCAGCACGCGGTTCAACGCGCTGAGCGCGTCCACCGGTTTCGGCACCGAGCAGAACGTGCAGGACGTGAATACCTGGTCGAAATGCCCGTCCGGGTACGGCATTTCGTGGATGTCCGTGAGTTCGGGCCGTATTTCTCCCGGATACCCGTCGACGCGAGGCTGCGCGCGTTTCAACATCTCCGGGCTGATATCGATCGCGGTAATCGTCATGCCGGGCGGGAATGCCGATATATCAAGGCCGGTGCCCAGGGAGGCAAACAGGATTTTGCCGGGTTCCATGTGTCCGAACAGGCGTGACTTGAACGGGAGCCAGCGCTTCAGTTCGCCGTTGCCGGTCATCAGGTCCATGCTTGCCGCGGCTTTGTTCCATTTATCCCGTGTCGCCAGGTCGGCCATCAGTTCAACTCCGCGGTGCTGACGCCACGCAGGCCTGCGTTGACCAGCCAGATGACACAGGTTATAACCAGTCCGGTGGCGGCCCCCAGCCAGATCAAGCTCAGCACCGGCACTTCCGCCATCGCCAGCCACATGCCGCTGATCATGCCGCTGAACATGCCGGTCAGCATCACCGGCACCATGATTTCCATGGCCCCGAACAGGATGCCCAGCGCCAGGGAAAGAGGGAGGCACAGCAGCATCCCCAGCGCCATCATCAGGGCCATGGCAACGAACATGTTCCAGCCCGAGCCGACCAGCAGGGCGGCGCAGAGCGCGATCAGGATACCGGCGACCATGTTTGAAACGAGGTCGCCGAAAATGAAATAGAGCCTGTGATCCATAATGTAATCGTTGTTCGTAGTTTTTTCATATATTAGGATAAAACCGCGGTTTTGGGTATCATTAACGGGTGAACTAAATTATCTGTTGCCAGTCCAAACAAAATAATGTCTAATTACCTTACAGTCAGACGGGTCGCATGTATGCATTTTTTACGTACCCTGGTAATTTCCGTTTCGATTCTTTTCAGCGTTGCGTCAACAGCGCAACAATCATCCTACGCCCCTCAGAAGATGCCGGATGACGCTCCTGCGCCTGCGATTGTCCTGGACATTGAAAGCACGGATATCCAGCCTGAACGTGAAACCGCGAGGCTGCGGATCCAGGTTCCCGCCGCAAACCAGGAATTCCGTGAGGAAAGAAGGTGTATGACCTTCTGTTCCAGTTGGGGTGAGGACTGCGTCATGCTCAATGCCGGCACCGACCACGTGAGCAAAAAGTGCGTGAGGACCTGCAAGTCCTTCGCCGAGGAATGCCTCTGAAACACGCCTGCTTTTCCGCTTGTGTATAATGTGAGGGAATGCCTGATTGACGGGGTCGGAGTAAGAAATTCGAAGAATTTTTACTCTGACCCCATCTATCCCGAAATGCAGGGGTCAGAGTAAAATTTCTGGCGAAATTCTTACTCTGACCCCAAAT
This sequence comes from Gammaproteobacteria bacterium, assembly GCA_028819495.1. Taxonomy (GTDB): domain Bacteria; phylum Pseudomonadota; class Gammaproteobacteria; order Eutrophobiales; family Eutrophobiaceae; genus JAAXHV01. Next base: position 15,072 of record JAPPLI010000021.1, read on the forward strand.
ATTACACAGACCCGGGAATCATCAGCGAAAGTGGCGGAATTGGCAGACGCGCTGGGTTTAGGTCCCAGTGGGGCAACCCGTGAGAGTTCGAGTCTCTCCTTTCGCACCATACATCCAACGATATAGAGATTTTGACAGATGCAGGTTTCAGTTGAGACGAAAGGTCCGCTAGAGAGAAGTGTTACGGTTGACGTACCGGAGGAGCGCATTGCCGGCGCAGTGGAGGAGCAGCTCAAATCAATGAGCAGGACAAGCCGGGTCCAGGGCTTTCGTCCGGGCAAGGCGCCCATGCGCGTGATTAAGCAGCGCTTCGGCCCCCAGGTGCGCAAGGAAGTGGTCGAAAAGCTGGTCAGTTCGTCTTTTTTCGAGGCGGTGAACCAGGAGGACCTGAAACCCGTCGGCAGGCCGCTAATCGACCCGTTGCGGGAAGAAGTCGGCGGCGGGCTGTCCTATACCGCCACCTTCGAGGTGATGCCTGAAATCAGTCTCAACCCGGTCGAGAAACTGCAAATCGAAAAACCGGTGTGCGACATCGACGATGCGGACGTGGAAAGGATGATCGAAAAGCTGCGCCGGCAGCGGCGTGAGTTCCGGACAGTGGAGCGCGCGGCCGGGGAAGGTGACCGGGTGAATGTCGATTACCAGGGCCTGGTCGAAGGCGAGGAACAGGAGAACCTCGCATCTGAAGGGGTGGATATCGAAATTGGCGAGGGCATGTTCATTCCGGGACTTGAAGCGGGTCTGGAAGGAGCAACCGCAGGCCAGTCGCTGGAACTGGACCTTACATTCCCGAACGACTTCGATAACCAGGAACTGGCCGGCAAACCGGTGGTGTTCAAGGTGCAGGTCAACCAGGTCGAAGAAGCCGTACTGCCTGAACTGGACGAAGAGTTCTTCAAGGCCTTCGGTGTGTCGGAAGGAGGAGAGCAGGCATTCAGGCAGGAAATCCGGAACCACATGGACCGGGAGGCTGAGACCGCGCTGCGTAATCGCTACCGGGACTCCATCATGCAGGCGCTCTATGAAGCCAATGAAATCGACGTGCCCAATACCCTGGTTAACGCCGAGTTCGAGCGCATGCGGGAAATGCTGGCCAGGGATATGGAGATGCGCGGGGTTGCCAGGGAAGTTGCCGCCCGGTTTACCGCCACTGAAGAGTTGAAAAACACGGCCCGGCGCCAGGTTGCGCTGCAATTGCTGACGGCGGAGTTAATCCGTTCAAAAGAACTGAGGGCAGCACCTGAAAAAGTCAGGGAAATCATAGAATCACGGGCACAATCTTATGAAGATTCTACAGCTTTCGTCAATTGGTACTATAATGATGAGAAACGCCTGGCCGAAATTGAATCCATTGCGCTGGAGGACGAGGTGATCGGCTGTATTTCCTCGCTCGGCAAGGTAAAGGATAAATCATTGTCGTTTGACGAATTGATGAATAAAGGGCAGACTAATCATAATGGATAAGGCGGACATAAAGGCACTCAACCTGGTACCCATGGTCGTGGAGCAGACTTCACGGGGCGAGCGCGCCTATGATATTTATTCGCGCCTGCTGAAAGAACGGGTGGTGTTCCTGGTCGGCCCTGTCGAGGACCACGTAGCCAACCTGATTGTTGCCCAGTTATTGTTCCTGGAGTCGGAGAACCCCGACAAGGATATCCACTTCTATATCAATTCACCGGGCGGGTCGGTTTCCGCCGGCCTGGCCGTTTACGATACCATGCAGTTCGTCAAGCCGGACGTCAGCACCATGTGCGTCGGCCAGGCTGCCAGCATGGGCGCATTGCTGCTGACGGGCGGCGCCGCAGGAAAACGCTTCTGCCTGCCGCATTCGCGGGTTATGATTCATCAACCCCTGGGAGGATTCCAGGGACAGGCGACGGACATAGACATTCATGCGAAAGAGATTCTGAAGGCGCGTGAGAGGCTGAACCAGATTTTCGTCTCACATACCGGGCAGTCTGTTGATAGAATACAGCAGGATACCGAGCGGGATAAGTTCATGAGTTCTGAAGAGGCGAGGGATTACGGGCTGGTCGATGCTGTGCTGTCTTCGCGGCAGTCCGCGCCGGCTGCAGCCGGCGACGCCGGGACATAGTCAGGTAACGGATTGAAACGATTACACCTATGCTATCCAGGTTAAGTTATGAGCGGCAACAAACAAGGTAAATCAGGCGAAGGCGACAGGCTTTTATACTGCTCTTTCTGCGGCAAGAGCCAGCATGAGGTGCGCAAGCTGATTGCAGGCCCCTCCGTATTCATCTGTGATGAATGCGTCGAGTTGTGCAACGATATCATCTGGGAGGAAATCCAGGAGAGATCGATTTCCGGGGCTACCAACGCACTGCCTACCCCCCATGAGATCAATGAGATACTGAACGAGTATGTCATCGGCCAGGATATCGCCAAAAAGATTCTGTCGGTTGCGGTCTACAACCACTACAAGCGACTCGACCAGGGCGTGAAAAAATCCGACGTGGAGCTGGCAAAGAGCAACGTGTTGCTGATAGGCCCTACCGGCAGCGGCAAGACCCTGCTGGCCGAAACCCTGGCCCGCCTGCTCAACGTGCCCTTCACCATCGCCGACGCCACTACCCTGACCGAGGCGGGTTACGTGGGTGAGGACGTTGAGAACATCATCCAGAAGCTGCTGCAGAAATGCGATTACGACGTGGAGAAGGCCCAGACGGGTATCGTCTATATTGATGAAATAGACAAGATTTCCCGCAAGTCCGACAACCCGTCGATTACCCGCGACGTCTCCGGCGAAGGGGTGCAGCAGGCCTTGCTGAAGCTGATCGAGGGCACGGTGGCGTCAGTCCCGCCGCAGGGAGGGCGCAAACACCCGCAACAGGAGTTCCTGCAGGTGAATACGGCCGACATCCTGTTCATCTGCGGCGGCGCGTTCGCCGGTCTCGACAAGATCATCCGGGAGCGCTCGGAAAAAGCCGGTATCGGGTTTTCCGCCGAAGTGAAGAGCCTGTCGGACAGGAAGAGCGCCAGCGCCCTGATCCAGACTGTTGAGCCCGAAGACCTGATCAAGTACGGCCTGATCCCGGAATTCGTCGGCCGCCTGCCCGTGGTGGCGACCCTGGACGAACTCGACGAGGAACAGCTTGTAAAGATACTGGTTGAGCCGAAGAATGCGCTCACCAAGCAATACGAACGCATGTTCGAGATGGAAAACTGCGAAATTGAGTTTCGCGATGATGCCTTGCGCAAGGTCGCCAGGAAATCCATGGAAAGGAAGACCGGCGCCCGCGGCTTGCGTTCCATCATGGAAAACGTATTGCTCGACACCATGTATGACCTGCCCTCCACCGACGGGGTGACCAAGGTGGTAATCGATTCCGGTGTGATCGGCGGCGAGTCAAAACCGCTGATGATCTACGAGGGTGGCGAATTGCCGAAGGCGGCGTCCGATGCGGATTAGTACTCTTTCCAGGTGATATTGCCATGTTCAGAGCCAAGCAGCGGCTCCAAGACAAGGCGCAGTCCGCAGAGAATGGCGAGTCCTTGTCAAGGACTGCAACG
>JAPPLI010000191.1 GCA_028819495.1 Gammaproteobacteria bacterium
ATCGTGTATGTGGTTTCGACGCTGTTGGCCGCGTCTTCCATCATTTTTTCTTCTAGGAACCTCTAAAAATGCCATCCGTGGCATTTTTAGAGACGGAAACGGAAAAGTGCGATTTTCCGTTTCCTTCATTTTCAATCACTTACGTGATTAAAAATGGCAGCATATCCTTATGCTGCACGGGCACCTCTAATTTTTAGAGGTGCCCTTCTATAGTTGCCATAATTTTCTCCCCCTTATACCAAAATGGACGCAATCCTCAGGTCAGCATGCCGACGGAACACTGCGCAAGTATTTGAATAGCTGCGGAACAGGCCAGAAAGGGGATCGGGAAGTACCCGGAGTGAATTGCAAAACCCCGCTGTATTGGCGAAATTTCATGTCTGTTCCTCATAAACGATTCGCTGGCCCGGCAAAGATGCCGGGGCATTGCAAACGTCCACAACGGAAAAGTGAAAGCCCCGCCTATTTATCGACGCCAGAGGGAGCTACCCTCGGGTCAAGACTATGACTATTGTATTTGGCAGGTACCCCGACCAGGGGTTCCGCTGCAACGTTTGCACGAGGAATAATAGCCAAAATTCTTTGTAATTGCAAAAAAATTAAATCAGCCCGATTCAACGTCAGGCAGGGCAGCCGCATATACGGTTGCTGCTGTTTGATGTTAGAATTGTCGGAAAGCGGAGCAACGCTCAAATGTTGAAGGAGACATCACATGACAATGGCTGATCGCGACGGCGTCATCTGGTTTGATGGCGAACTGGTTCCATGGAGGGAGGCGAACGTGCACGTGCTTACCCACACGCTGCATTACGGCGTGGGGGTGTTCGAGGGTATGCGCGCCTATGAGACGCCGCGCGGCGTTGCCATTTTCAGGCTGCATGACCACACCCGGCGCATGGAGCGTTCGGCACACATCCTGGGGATGCGCTTGCCCTGCACCTTCGACGAGATTAACGAAGCCTGTGTCACGGTGGTGCGGGAGAACGCCCTGTCGGCGGCATACGTCCGGCCCATCGCTTTTTACGGCTCCGAGGGAATGGGCCTGCGTGCGGACAACCTCAGCACTCATGTGGCGGTCGCAGCCTGGGAATGGGGCGCCTACCTGGGCGATGAGGGACTGGAAAAGGGCATCCGCATCAGGACGTCATCCTTCACCCGGCACCACGTGAACATCTCCATGTGCAAGGCCAAGGCCGTCGGCCACTACATCAATTCCATACTTGCCCTGCACGAAGCCCTGGAATGCGGTTATGACGAGGCGCTGTTGCTGGACAACGAAGGCTATGTCGCAGAGGGCAGCGGCGAGAACATCTTTATCGTACGCGACGGCATAATCTACACCCCGGACCTGACATCCGCCCTGGAAGGCGTGACCCGTGACACAATCATGGTATTCGCCCGCGACCTGGGCATCGAAGTAAGGGAAAAACGCCTGACCCGGGACGAGGTCTATATTGCGGATGAGGCGTTTTTCACCGGCTCTGCGGCGGAAGTCACTCCCGTAGTGGAACTGGACAACCGGACAATCGGGACAGGCCGGCGCGGACCGGTGACCAGGAAACTGCAAACCATGTTTTTCGACCAGGTTCAAGGCCGCAAGGTCCGGTATCCGGAGTGGCTGACCTATGTGGAGGAAGCCCGCGAGGTCGCTCAAGCAGTATGACCAGCAGCGGAGCCAATACGCCGAACGACAGGCAACACTATGAAATCACCCGGCGCGACCTGCCCCTGCATTGCCCGCTTCCGGACATGAGCCTGTGGAATTCCCACCCGCGGGTGTACCTGCCCATTGAGGAGACGGGCACGGCGAAATGCCCATACTGCGGAGCCGAGTTCACGCTGGTACCCACCAACTGATCCGGATTGAACCTCGACCGCCATCAAGACGAAACCGATCCTGCCGTCCTCTGGCAAATCTGTGACGGAAAACGCGGTCACCTGAGCCAGTCCACCGGGTTGATCGAGGCGCTGCGCCGGCGAGTGCCGCTGGCTGTGCACCAAGTGACGGCGCCGCCGATGATCCAATCACTGACATCCTGCCTTTCCGGAAAAACCCCATGGGCGCGGGGACTGCCGGCGCCTCAAGTGGCGGTCGGCGCCGGCCACGCAACCCACGCGGCGCTGCTGGCCGTCGGCCGGGCCTGCCGGGCCAGGACCGTGGTGCTCATGCGCCCCAGCCTGCCGCTACGCTGGTTCGATTACTGCCTGGTGCCAGCCCATGATGACCTGCCGGCGCGGGATAACGTCATCATAACGGCGGGCGCGCTGAACCCCATGCAGGCAACGCGGAACCACGATCCGGAACACGGCCTGATACTGGTGGGCGGCCCCTCCCGGCATTACCGTATGGATGCGCAGGCGCTATTGTCCCGCATCAGGCAGGTGCTGGCGCGCCCTTCGCCCCGCAACTGGACCCTGTCCAACTCCCCCCGTACGCCCGAGCAAGTGAACCGGGAATTGACCGGATTCGAAACCGCCGGGGTCAAGGTTGCGCTCTGGAACAGTTGCGGGCCGGGCGGGCTGGCTGATACCCTGGCGCGCTCCCGCGACGTTTGGGTAACTGAAGACAGTGTTTCCATGATCTACGAGGCGCTCACCTCCGGCTGCCGCGTAGCGTTGTTGCCGTTGCCGAGAAAATCCACCGGCCGTCTGCACCGGGCGATCGACCGGCTGCTCGAGGAGGGCTTCGTGAGCGCGCACAACAACCGTGACGTTGGGGCGGAACTGCCCGCTCCGCCCCGGACGCTGAATGAAGCCGACCGGTGCGCCGGACTGCTCTTGAAGAAAGGCCTGTTATCTGAAACACCCGGGTTGGCAACATGCCCCTGACCGTGCTGCAAACGCTGCCGGCCCTGGAGACGGGCGGCGTGGAACGCGGGACCGTTGACGTGGGCGCCGAACTGGCGCGGCGGGGCCACCGGTCGCTGGTCATATCCGGCGGCGGGGCGCTGACGGCTGAACTCTGCGCCGGCGGTTCCCGCCACTACGCCTGGCCTATCGGAAAAAAATCCCCCTTCACACTGCTGCTGGCGTCCCGGCTGCGACGTTTCCTGCAAGAGGAAAAGGTGGATATCCTGCATGCACGCTCGCGCCTTCCGGCCTGGGTCTCCTACCTGGCCTGGAAGAACATGCCGGCAGGAGACCGGCCCGTATTCATCACCACCGTGCACGGCCCCTACCGCGCAGGCCGCTACAGCGCAGTCATGACCCGCGGGCAGAAGGTGATAGCCATTTCCAGGTACATCCATGATTACATACTGGCGAATTACCCGGGGGTTGACCCCGGGAAGGTATCGGTCATTCACCGCGGGGTGGACCCCGGACGTTTCCCCTGCGGATACCGCCCCGCCGAAGAATGGCTGGCGCGCTGGCGCATGGACCGGCCCTACCTGCATGACAAGGCGCTGGTTACCCTCCCCGGGCGCATCACCCGCTGGAAGGGCCACACGGATTTTATCGATATCATCGGGCGCCTGAAGCAGGCCGGCGCCCACGTCCACGGCCTGGTGGCAGGCGGCGCGGAGCCGCGTCGGGAGCGATTCCTCAAGGAGTTAATCCGGTCGGTTAACCAGCGGGGCCTGGGAAACGACATCAGTTTCTTAGGATCGCGCGACGACCTGCGCGAAGTACTAGGCGTCTCCGACGTCGTCCTGTCCCTGGCAAACATTCCCGAGGCCTTCGGCAGGACCACGCTGGAAGCCTTGTCGCTGGGGCGCCCGGTCGTCGCCTACGCCCACGGAGGCGCGCAAGAGGTACTGGAGGAAATGCAGCCGGACGGCCTGGTCGAACCGGGGAATACGGCTGCCGCAGCCGGGAAGGTCCTTGACTTCCTCAAGGCCCGGCCGCACATCGCTCCCAACCAGCGCTTCACCCTGGAACGCATGCTGGACAAGACCCTGGCCTTGTACGAAGAGGCACGCGACTGATGAAAAATCCCTTCAGCAACCTTAGAGAAAGGCTTTACCAGCGCTTCATGCATAAATTCTATGCCCGCGACCTGTTGCTGGAACTGCAATTGCAGGCCCGGCGCGAGACACTGGATTACATCAACGCCAACATGCGGCACTGTCTGATCTGCCGCAACAGGCGGGCGCTGTTTGAATATTCGCTGGGCCATGCCGGTCGTGACGGAATGGTTGCCGAACTCGGCGTGGCGCGGGGCGACAGTATCAGGCTGCTGGCCGGGTTGACCGGCGACACCGTTCACGGTTTCGATTCCTTTCTCGGCCTGCCTGAAGACTGGGCCGGCGCCACCGAGAAACGCGGCGCGTTTGCCGGACGCCCGCGGCGTCTCCCGGGAAACGTCAAAATCCATCAAGGCATGTTCTCTGACACCCTGCCGGCGTTCCTCGATAAACATGACCAACCCATGCGCTTCATGCATGTGGACTGCGACCTGTATGCGTCCGCCCGCACCGTATTCGACCTGTTGAAACCGCGCATCGGACCCGGGACGGTGATCGTCTTCGATGAATATTTCAATTACCCGAACTGGCAGGAACACGAGTACAAGGCGTTCCAGGAATATATCGGGGAGGAAGGCAGGAGCTACGAATACCTGGCCTTTTGCGCCAGGGGCGGCTCGGTGGCGCTCAGGATCACGGCCTGATCAACCCGTGCCGGATGGCGATGCGCAGGGACATACTGATCATCAAGCTTGGAGCACTGGGCGACGTGGTTATGGCGACCGGCCTGGTTGAGCGGATTTTGCGGCACCACGCGCCCCGCCCCTGCATTCTTCTTACCAGTCCCACCTACGCCGGATTATTTCCCGGCCTGGAGTTGAAGACTTTCGACCGCAGCAGCCTGCGGTCTACCCTGGCAACAGTGCAGTGGATACGCAGGCAGCGGTTTCGGCGGGTATACGACCTGCAGTCAAACGACCGCACCGGCGTAATGTGCGGCCTGTCGGGTATACCGGAGCGGGTTGGCAACCACCCGCGTTTTCCCTACAATCTGCACCCGGAGAGCCGCTACGCGGGCCAATGCCATATCCACGCCAGGATGCTGGAAGTACTTGAGGCCGCGGGCGTCTCCACGGACGCAGTCGCCCCCCGCCTGCACCACTCCGATCAGGATCGGGACAAGGTCCATACATGGTTACGGGAACAGGACCTGGCAGACCGTAAACTTGTCATCATGCACGCCGGCGCCAGCGCCCGGCGTCCGGAAAAACGCTGGCCCTACTTCCGGGAACTGGCCGAATCCCTGGCGCAGCGCGGTTTTCTTACTGTCTGGGCAGGCGGGGAGGACGACAGACACACAAACGCCGACCTGGCGCGCGTGACCGGCGTTGATGCGAGCGCCGCCTTCTCGTTCCTGCAACTGGTTGCCCTGACGGAGCACGCCCTATTTGCAGTCACCAACGACTCCGGGCCCATGCACCTGCTGGCCTGCGGTTCCATTCCGGTCTACGGCCTGTTCGGTTCGAGCGACTGGCGCCGCAACCACGCGGTCGGCCAGCGCGACCGCGTCCTGTCATTGAACAGGCATGAGCCCGTATTCAGGGAAACCGGCCTGGCGGAACTGAAACCCGGACAAGCGCTGCGGCAACTGGAACGGGACGGTGTCCTGTGACCGGCCGGTGATGTGTGTTAGGATACACCCAATGAGAGACATCCATGCCAACTGAAATTCCGCCCGCATCCCCTGCGCCCGCGGATCGGTTGATTGTCGCTCTGGATTTCGACAGCGCCGCAAAGGCCAATCTCCTGATCGAAAAGCTGGAAGGCACGGTCAATTTCTACAAAGTAGGCTGGCAACTGTTCCTCGGCGCAGGCTGGCCGTTCATCAAGGCCCTGCTGGAAGCCGGCAGAAAAGTTTTCCTGGACCTGAAAATCAATGATATCGACCGCACCGTAGAAGCGGCACTGGCCAACATGCCTAACGAGTTCGCCGGCAGGCTGGAACTGCTGACCATCCACGGCGGCAGTTCCACGGTGGCTGCCGCCAGACAGGGACGGGGAGACAACGACAAACCTCACCTGTTGATGCTTACCGTGCTGTCCAGTATGGACGCCGCGGACCTGAAGGAGCTTTCCCCCGACGGGGCCATGCCGGACACGGACGCCATCGTCCTGCGCCGGGCGCGGCAGGCCCTGGATGCCGGCTGCGAGGGCTTGATCGCATCCGGCACTTCCGTGGGCGCCCTGCGCCGGGAGTTACGCGACCGGGAGTTCCTGATCGTTACCCCGGGCATCAGGCCGGCCGACAGCGGACATGACGATCACAAACGCACCCTGACACCCGGCCAGGCGATTGCCGACGGCGCAGATTACCTGGTAGTCGGCCGCCCGATCACGCAGTCGCCCGATCCCTTGCAAGTCGCGCAATTCATCATCGCCGACATGGAAACAGCGCTGGACGTATAACAGGTTCCTCGCCGGAATACCGGCACATCCGGCGCCCGTCGGTGCTATGATTAATAATAAAAATCAACCTTCACTCTTGCTGAGGAGGACAACATCATGGTCGCTGAAGTTAACCCCAAACAAGCCTGGAATATACTCCGGGAAAAACCGACTGCAATCCTGCTGGATGTGCGCTCGAAGGTCGAGTTCGATTACGTGGGCCACCCCGTCGACGCCGTCCATGTCCCCATCCAGGAAGCGCCGGACTGGCAGACCGACCCCGATTTTGTGCAAAAGGTCATCGAGCGGCTGGGCGAGTCAAGCAGGGACATTACGATCCTCACCATCTGCCGCAGCGGCAAACGCTCCATGCTGGCGGCACAACTGCTGGAGGCGCAGGGCTATACACACACGGCAAACATCGCCGAAGGCTTCGAAGGCGACCTGGACGAAAACCGCCACCGCGGCAACGTGAACGGCTGGCGCTTCCACGGCCTGCCGTGGGAGCAGACCTGATTTCTATGCCTCTATCCCTACAATCACAAGAGGCACTGCTGGTACACCGCGACCTTGTCTGATGACTTTGTATAACTCCCCTTCGTAGTAAGATGGCCCGGAACTCATCTGGGATTGCAGTTGTTTCATGGGTAAAATCTCGATGCCTACGTCGATCTTGTCACCCACGTAAAAAGCGAGGTGTTTGACGAACAAATCGTAAGCCACGAAGGAATATTTTCCGAACTGGACCTCAATTGCTGCCCTGTCTTTCACAAAATCTGTCTGGTTGTAGCTGGAAATTGGGAAAAAACCTTCTTGTTCAATCTCTTTCTTTTGCTGCTCCGGAGACATAGTCAGGGTCTTCCGAATCAATTTCTCATCTTTGGTGACCCAGTAGCTGATCCGGCTTTCCGTCCAACCTTTCTTCTTCAGAAGCCTCTTAAAAGACTCGTTCATATCTCTCGGGCTAAACAGCAAATCACCCTTCTTATTCCGTTCTTTAGATACTTTTGTCCTACAGGCATTTCCGTCAACCTTCTGTATGACCTCCTGTATTTCCTGCCAAAGATGCGGTTTATGGACAAGCAGATATTCGAGGCCGTTCAGGTGAGAGTATTTTTCAACTATTCTCATAATGATATTCGCCCGGACTTTCCAGCAATCTTGGCTGTTGCGTTCTTTCTTCGTTGGTATTCCATGGCGGTATTGTCAATTTATTATTACCTGCTTTAGGATCATATTTGAGTTTATTCATCGGCCTGGTCCGTAATGTGCCGTTGAGCTCCTTTTGTATTCTGTCGTGTGCGATCTCGACATATTTCTTTTCCGTCTCCGCGCCCGCCGCTCTCCTCTTATGACGAAGCGCCGCAATGACTGACGTTCCGGTACCGAGGAAGGGGTCAAACACCCAATCCCCTTCATTTGTCATCGACAGGACGAGCCGTTCAATCAGTCCTACTGGAAACTGGCACGGGTGTTCTGTTTTCTCAATATGATTATTCTTGACGTTGGGAATATCCCAGATATCCCCTGGATTTTTGCCGAGCGGATTACAGGAATACTGACCGGCTTTAGGTCCTTTAAAGTACTTCTTGCCCGGATATTTCTGGGGAACACGCACCGGGTCAAGATTAAAAACAAAGTCTTTTGTTTTTCTCGTAAACCAGATAATGGTCTCATAACGACCGGAAAACCGCTTGGTACAATGTAATCCATGCTCAAAATGCCAGATGATCCTATTCCTCATCACCAGATTCATGTCAGTAAAAATTGGATACAAGATCGTATCAAGAGGAATAATAGAACTGCTGTTGACATAATTGCCGACCTGCCAGCAGATACTTCCTGTATCAGAGAGGACACGCACGCAGTCTTTGATAACTTCAGCCTGTTGACTGATGTACGTATCGACATTTATCTTTTTCTCGTATTCCTTACCGATGTTGTAAGGGGGTGAAGTGACAACCAGTTGCATACTTCGATCCGGTATCTCTTTCAGCAGATCGAGGCAATTCCCATGAAAAAGTACCGCATGCTCATCCGGACTGAATTGTTCGGCAATCTTTACGCTTGAATCGAGCATTTTATCTTTTCTCCTTGACATATTTTCCGATGAATGGATCAGGTAACATGAGGAATCAATCACCTGGATTCTATGACGATATCATACCATCGTTTCCGGTCTTAAAACTCGCCCAGTTCCTTCTTTACATCATCAGCATCGTAGCCGAACACTGAAGTGCCAACCGAACCCAAAACCGCGACAAACTTATCCATCGGCAGCTCAGCCAGTCTGGCGGCTTTATTCAGGGACAGTACTTCTTCCTGGTAGAGTTTTACAGCCAGCGCCTTGTGAACTCCCAGTTTCAGCAACGTTTCATCAAATGGAATGTTGACTGTCAGTGGTGTCCCGTTGCGGGTTATGATGCTGATTGCTCCGGCTTCAGCCTGTGCAGCGTAAGAGCCGATATTTTCCCGTAGATTTCTTATACCAAAAGCCAGCATGATATTTTATTCCAGTTGTGTGTATACAAATGATAGCACATTTTTTGGAACAAATGTGGTGATACATGGGGTCAGAGTAAAATTCGCTGTATTTTTACTCTGACCCCTTAATTCTAATGCTATCCATAGACCCGCCGACTTTCGAATATGGTGGGGCTGAAGCGTTTGCCGTCACTACGCAACAGCCGTTTCAGCATGAAGTCGAACAATATGGGGTTATGTTGCCGCACCTGTTCCAGTACCTGCGCCGCGGTTTCGTCCAGGAAACCCCGCTTTCTCAGCTTACGCAGGGATATCAGCGGCACGACACCAGGCAGTGGATAGTCCGAACCGTTTACCAGGCGGTCGTGCCAAGCATCGGTTTCCAGCAGCGCTTTCAGCACTGAAGTTTTCCTGTTGCGCTGGATCACGGCCGAGATGTCGCCGAACAGCAATCCTTCAAAGCGGCGATCATTCATCAGACGCGCAAACAGGCTGAAATTGCTCACCCGGGGGCCTCTGGCGCCCTTGTCCAGGTCGCTGCTCTGTCCCAGTGAGGCGCAATGCGCCACGATCACTTTCACACCGTGCTCCAGCGGCCGGCGCAGCAACAGCGGGTTGCCGTAGTCCTGGCGGCCGCTGCCGTGTACGGCTTTTTCATCCCCGGCGTGGACCAGCAGGGGCAGGCCAAGCCGGACCAGGGCCGTGTAGAAGGCATCGCAACGAGGAGCGTCGGGGTCCATGCCCATGGCGGGGGGAAGCCATTTCACGGCCCGTGCGCCGGCCTTGCTCGCCTGCTCCAAGGCCTCGATGGCATCCTCGCGATAGGGGTGTACCGAGGCAATCCATTCAAAATCCCCGGGGTACTCCCGGTGCAGGCGGGCGGCCAGTTCATTGGGAGTGCGAAACGCGCTCAGGTCCGGCCGACGCCGGCCGGACTCGTCATAGCTGTAATCGAAAGCCAGCAACATGAACCGGCTCTGCGGTGGAAACCCCTGCCTCAAGGCCAGCAGCCGGGCCAGGAAACTCTCATCTGCATTATCTTCTGCCGCGCAGGATGCATTCAGGTAGAACCGCAACTGGGTATATTGCAGCGGATGCCGGAGACTGCTCAGTTGCGGGTTGATCCAGGCGCCGCTACCGCTGTCGCCGGTGCCCAGCAGGTGCACATGGCCGTCCCAAATTTGATCCGGGCGCAGACCTTCGAAGGCTTGCCGTACCAGTTCGTTATTCGCCAGGGACTCCGGCAGGCGCGCCGGCAGGCAGGGATTGAACAGCATGGGTCCACGCAGGCAACCGCTCACGCTCAACCCGCCCAACAGTGCAAGGAAATCACGCCGGTTCACGGCTTATTCCGTGGCCGAGGAACTGTCTTCCACCGTATCCTCAGCCCGGCGCTTGACAAACCTGCCCAGGATCAGGCCCAGTTCGAACAACAACCATACGGGCACCGCCAGCAACACCTGGGAGATGATGTCCGGCGGGGTCAGTAACATACCGACCGTGAATGCGCCGACGATGATATAAGCGCGTTTCCTCGCCAGTGATTCAACCGAAGCAAGTCCCGTATAAACGAAAAGGATAATGGCGATGGGCACTTCAAAGGCAATGCCGAACGCAAAGAACATCTTGAGGATGAAATTCAGGTAATGGCCGATGTCGGTCATTACGGTAACGCCGACCGGCGCAGTGGAAGTCAGGAACGCAAACAACAGGGGGAACACAATGAAGAAGGCGAAAGCGCAACCCAGGTAGAACAACAGCACGCTGCTCGAGAGCAACGGCAGCACCAGGCGCCGTTCATTTTGATACAGCCCCGGCGCGACAAACGCCCACGCCTGGTACAACAGGTACGGCACGGACACGAACACAGCGGCAAAGAAGGTGAGTTTGAACGGCACCAGGAAAGGCGATGCCACTTCTGTGGCAATCATGCTGCTCTCATCAGGTAACTGCGCCAGCAGCGGGCCGGCTATCAGGGCGTAAATGTCGTTGGCGAATACGCTGAGGCCGAGAAAGATGACAAACACACAGGCCAGGCAGCGCAACAGCCTGTCACGCAGTTCGGCAAGGTGAGCGATGAGAGGCTGTTCCGTATCGGTATCGGGACGGGGGGAATCGTCCGCCATGGGATTCAATCTTCGGTTGTCTTGATCTTGCCGTGTTTGTCCGGGGCAATGTCCATCAGCTTATCCATTTGCTCCACCTGTTCGGAAAAATCCCTTACTTCATCGATACGCAACTGTTGTTCGAACTCGTACTTGGCCTGCGTGACATAACGGCGCAGTTTTGCCGCCCACCTGCCGGCATCCCTCACCAGTCCGGGCAACCTCTCGGGGCCGGCCACCAGCAGCGAGACCACGGCAATGACCAGCAGTTCCCAGAAACCGATGTCAAACATGGGGTATCAGACGGGCGCGCTCAGGATTCGGCCGGTTTCCCTTTCTGGCCGTCCTCCACCTCGCCCTCAATGACCTTGCCGCCTGAAGAATCTTTTCCACTGTCGGGGTCATCGTCTTTAATTGCATTTCGGAAACCTTTGATTGCATTGCCCAGGTCGCCGCCGATGCTCCCCAGCTTTTTGGTTCCAAACAACAGGGCGACGATTACCATAATGATCCCCAGTTCCCAGATACCAAAACTCATATTTCATCTCCAACAGAACGATTAGCAGTAATAATTATGACACAGAGGGGAAAAGGACACAGAAAAATCTGGTTTCAAATATCAGGCGTAACTATCAGGGGCCGGGGTAAAATTCACCGGATTTTACCCCGGCCCCCTGTCTTAGTTTCTGCCTGCCTTCTCATCAAGGCCGGACTGGCCGAAACGCCGTTCCAGTTCGGAGAACACTTCGGCGGGATGAACATTCAGGTGGGACAACAGGACCAGTGTGTGAAACCATAAATCCGCAGTTTCGTGTATCACGGCCTGCGATTCACCGGCTGTTGCAGCCTCAACCAGTTCCCATGATTCCTCTTCTATTTTTTCCAGAATACCGGCTCTTCCTTTCTCATACAGGGAAGCCACATAGGATGTCTCCGGGTCGCCTCCCTTCCGCTCAATCAACACGTCCGCCAATTCATGTATGATGTTCATTACCAGTTCTCCCCCTTCATTTGTCGTAGATTGTCTCAGGGTCTTTTATGACCGGATCGGCTTCCTCCCAACCCGCCTCCGTCTTGCGCAGGAAAAAGCAGCTTTCCCGGCCGGTGTGACAGGCAATTCCTCCTTGCTGATCGACCCGCAGCAGCAGCGTGTCCCGGTCGCAGTCCAGCCGGATTTCCCTGATGCGCTGCTCGAAGCCTGATTGTTCTCCCTTGCGCCACAGGCTGTTCCTCGACCTGGACCAATATACCGCGCGGCCTTCCGCGCAGCTAAGTCGCAGGGCTTCCCGGTTCATCCAGGCAAGCATCAGGACCCGTCCTGTGGCATGGTCCTGGGTGACCACCGGAAGCAGGCCGTCCGCGTTCCAGTTGACCTGCTCCAACCAATCCGGATTATTCATTTCTGACATGAGTTAACTCCTTACCTCTATACCGTGGTGCGCCATCTTCTGTTTTGCCTGCCCCACCGTATATTCGCCGAAATGGAAAATGCTGGCCGCCAGCACTGCATCGGCCTTACCCTCGATAACGCCCTCTACCAGGTGCTCCAGGTTCCCGACACCGCCGGACGCTATCACCGGGATACTGACGGCAGAGCTGACCGCGCGCGTCAGGGACAGGTCAAAACCGTCCCTGGTGCCGTCCCTGTCCATGCTGGTCAGGAGAATTTCCCCGGCGCCGTAACCGGTCATTTTTTTGGCCCAGCGAACGGCGTCAATATCGGTTTCCCGGCGTCCTCCGTGGGTATATACATGCCACTCTGCCAATTCTCCGGCAGCGCCGGCCCGTTTTGCGTCAATCGCTACCACAATACACTGCGAACCGAATTCTCGGGTCGCTTCCCGGACAAACTCAGGATTAATTACCGCGGCGGTATTGATACTGATTTTGTCGGCGCCGGCATTCAACAGGCGGCGAATATCATCCAGCGTGCGGATGCCGCCTCCCACGGTGAGTGGAATGAAAACCTGTCCTGCGACCGCCTCCACCACGTGCAACATGGTATCCCGTTCCTCGTTGCTGGCGGTAATGTCGAGGAATGCCAATTCGTCTGCTCCCTGATCGTCATAACAACGCGCAACCTCCAGCGGGTCGCCGGCATCCCTGATATCGACGAACCTGACTCCCTTGACGACGCGTCCGGCGTCCACATCCAGGCAGGGAATGATACGTTTTGCCAGTCCCATGACTATTCAAAATGTGCCGACCGGGACGGAATTACCCGACCTGCCGCACCGAATCAAGCGCCATCAGCGTCCTGGATCCGGCAAAGCTCATCGACCAGGTCAAGGGCCTGTTTCAGGTCGAGACTGCCCTCGTAGATAGCGCGACCGGTGATCGCGCCGGCGATGCCTTCGGCGGCGACGGAACACAAGGCTTTGATATCCTCCAGGTCTTTTATCCCGCCGGAGGCTATGACCGGGATCGTCACTGATCTTGCGAGTTGCACGCTGGTCTCTATATTAACCCTGCTCATCATGCCGTCACGGCCGATGTCGGTGAAAATGATGGCGGATACCCCGTCCTGTTCGAAACGCTGGGCGATATCAATGACGTCGTGATGGGACAGTTTGGACCAGCCGTTCGTGGCCAGCTTACCGTTTTTCGCATCCAGGCCGACAATAACATGCCCGGGAAATTCCAGGCAGATATCGGAAACAAAGTGGGGTGTCGTAACCGCTCGGGTCCCGATAATTACGTAGTTAACCCCCACGTCCAGGTAGGTCTGGATCGTGTCTTCATCCCGAATTCCTCCGCCGGCCTGAATTTCAATGTCGGGATGCTCTTCGGCTATATCATGGATAATGTCGGCATTCACGGGGCGCCCTGAAACCGCTCCGTCAAGATCGATGATATGCAGCCTTTTCGCGCCGACTTCAACCCATTTCGTTGCCATTGCAACCGGGTCGTTGTTGTAAATGGTTTCTTCGCCCATATCTCCCTGGCGCAAACGGACACATTTACCGTTTTTTATATCAATCGCGGGAATTAACAGCATGGCACGTTTCCGGATCTATAAAGATATCAGACACCCCGACTATTCTGGATATTAACCAGGGAGACGCATGTAAGAAACGAAAACATTTGTAATTAATGTTAGCACAGTATTACAACAATGCCGGAAAAGTTACCGGCCAATTTCTAATGCGCCTCATCCCAGTTGGCGCCGGTACCGATGTCAACGATCAAGGGTACGCTCAACCCGGCTGCGCCGGACATCAGGTTGCGAATTTCCCGTGCATATTCAACCACCTCCGCTTCCGCAACCTCAAATACCAGTTCATCATGAACCTGCATGATCATCCTGATATTTTTTCCGGAACGCAACAGTTTTTTATCAATTTCGATCATCGCCCGTTTGATGATATCGGCTGCCGTTCCCTGCATCGGTGCATTGATGGCGGTGCGCTCCGCGTATTGGCGCCTGGCGGCGTTGCGGGCCGCGATATCGGGCAGGTACAGGCGCCGTTTGAAAACAGTCTCCACATAACCGGTCTCCCTGGCCCGGATGCGTGTCGCGTCCATGTATTCCTTTACGCCGGGATACCGTTCAAAATACTTATCCACGTAACGCCGTGCCGAGCCCCTGTCTATTCCCAGTTGCCTGGCCAGGCCGAATGCCGACATGCCATAAATCAGGCCGAAGTTGATGGCCTTGGCAGCCCTGCGCTGCTCGGGACTGACCTCGGCCATGCTGGCCCCGAAGACCTCGGCTGCGGTGGCCCGGTGAATGTCGCTGCCTGCGGCAAACGCGGCCAGCAGGGCGGCGTCAGCAGATAAATGCGCCATGATCCGGAGTTCAATCTGGGAATAGTCCGCAGCCAGGAGCACGTTTCCGGGAGAGGCGATGAATGCCCGGCGTATTTTTCTGCCTTCCTCCGTGCGGATCGGAATGTTCTGCAGGTTGGGATCCGATGAGGACAACCTGCCCGTCGCGGCAACGGCCTGGTGGTAGGAGGTATGGACGCGCCCGCTGTCCTGGTTGACCTGCTCGGGCAGGCGATCCGTGTAGGTGGATTTCAACTTGCTGAACTCCCTGTGTCTCAGGATCAATGCCGGCAATTCGTGCTCCGCGGCCAGTTCCTGCAACACGGATTCAGCGGTTGATGGCTGTCCCGTCGGGGTCCTGGCCGTCACCGGCAATTGCATTTTTTCATAGAGAACCTCCTGTATCTGCTTGGGAGAGCCGATATTGAATGACTGGCCCGCCAGCCGGTGCGCCTGTTGCTCCACTTGCTGCATCTGTTCCTTCAGTTCATCGCTTTGCCGCTTCAACATTTCCTTGTCGACCAGTACCCCGTTGCGTTCCATGCGCGCAATGACATCAAGCAGGGGCATCTCCATGCGCGTATACAGTTCCCGCAACCCCGGCTGCGCGGCCAGTTTCGGCCAGAGCGTCCGGTGCAGGCGCAGGGTAATGTCCGCGTCCGCCGCCGCGTAGGCAGCCGCCTGCTCTACGGGAACCTGGTTGAAGGACACCTGTTTGGCCCCCTTTCCTGCCACATCTTCATAGCTGGTGACGGTTTTATCCAGGTATTTCCTTGCCAGGCTGGTCATGTCATGGCGGGTGCCCACGCTGTCCAGCACGTAGGATTGCAGCATTGAATCATGGGCAATGCCGTTCAATCCCACGCGGTAGTTGGCCAGCACGTTTCGATCGTATTTCAGGTTCTGGCCGACAACCCGCGGTGTATCCGATTCCAGCAGGGGGCGCAGTTTTTCCAGGACCTTGCGGCGCGAGATCTGTTTCGGCGCCCCGTCGTAATCATGGGCGACGGGCACGTAGGCCGCTTCGCCGGGGCGTACGGAAAACGACAGGCCCACCAGTTCCGCGCGCATATAATCCAGGCTGGTAGTTTCCGTATCGAAGGCAAAAATCTCTGCGCCGGCCAGCTTGTCGACCCAGCGTTCCAGGTGTTCGACCGTCAAAACCGTTTCATATTTTTCCTCCGTCGTTTCCACGTCCTGCTCATCCTGCAAACCTGCGGATGTTTCCTGTTCCTGCGCTGGCACAGGCGTTTCAGGCGCGGCGCGTCCGGCGCCGTTTACGTCCGGCAGCCAGCTGCGGAAACC
Source organism: Gammaproteobacteria bacterium (assembly GCA_028819495.1). Classification (GTDB taxonomy): domain Bacteria; phylum Pseudomonadota; class Gammaproteobacteria; order Eutrophobiales; family Eutrophobiaceae; genus JAAXHV01. The sequence continues at coordinate 16,013 of JAPPLI010000191.1, forward strand.
CCAGCGCCGGTAATGTTCCCTCAACGCCACCTTATCCTGATCGGCGATCAACAGCCGTTTAGGTTCGACCGGCAATTCCAGGTCGGTTTTCAGGGTGACGAGCTCCTTGCTCAACGGGATCTGGTCCAGGTTCTCACGCAGGTATTCCCCGACCTTGCCGGGAAAGCTGTCCGCCCTGGCTACGATCTCGTCCAGGCTGCCATGTTCCGCCAACCACTTGACCGCGGTCTTGGGCCCCACCTTGGGAATCCCCGGCACGTTGTCCGATGTGTCGCCGATCAACGCCAGGTAATCGACGATACGCTCCGGCGGCACCCCGTACTTTTCGATCACGCCGGCCCTGTCAAAGCGGGTATTGTTCATGGTATTGATCAGGTGAATATCGTCATTGACGATCTGCGCCAGGTCCTTGTCTCCGGTGGATACCAGTGTCTGCAACCCTGCGCCCGCCGCCCGGGCCGCCAGGGTGGCGATCACGTCATCGGCTTCCACGTTGTCGATGAGTAGCAAGGGAACGCCCAGGGCGCGGATAATTTCATGCAGGGGTTCAATCTGGGCTACCAGGTCGGGTGGCGCCGGAGGACGGTTAGCCTTGTACTCGGGATACAGGTCGTTGCGGAAACTCTTTCCCTTGGCATCGAACACGACCGCAAAATAATCCGGCTGCTCTTCCTTGAGCAGTTTGCGCAACATATTGATAACGCCGAATATGGCCCCGGTCGGCTCTTTCTGAGAGTTCGTGAGGCCCGGCATGGCGTGGTAGGCCCGGAACAGGTAATAGGACCCGTCCACCAGGGCGAGTAATTTTTTGGGGTTGGTCATTTCAGGACTATTCCAAATCCAGCTTATCAGAACCAGAGAGTAATTTTGGCGCTTTGCGCATTTGTGCCGGGACTGATGGTATTTCACTGCCTTGAATACAGTCACTTTCAACTACTGCTTTGAGCAGCTTATCTTGCTCAGGATAGCGCTCCACTGTTGCTGTTAATATCCATAGCAGTTCAAGCAATTCAGTTGTGAACTGACTGGTCCAGGATTCGGGACGAATATCATCAAGTGGCGATGATTTTTTGCCCGCGCCTTTTTTCATGCGATATTTCAACCACGACTGCACTACCTTGAGGCCGGAGACTTCGAACTCATAGACATCTTCTGTTATCGGCTTGAATTCGCCGTCACCGACAAAGAGCGTCTGTTTCGTTTTGTCGTACAAAAACCCTGTTGGGTAGTCTTCTGGAGAACTGGAAACAGCTTTGACACACTTGGTCCTACCAGGCGGAACTTGACCAACTACAAATTCCGGTGGGATGAACCGTTCACAGTAAGTATGTAACCAAAGTAGCCGAGCGCCAATGCTGCGCGCCTGCTCAAAGAGTACAGCATTTTTTGTGATTGGTATTCGCAGTTGATGTGTTTCGAGTTCCTCAGCAAAACTGGCGGTAAAGGAGGGATGTGCCAATATTCCGTAAAGGTAAGCCAGGAAGTCCTGAGGTTCGACTTCGCGTTCATAAGCTTTTTCGAGAATTTCAAGTAGTCCTGGCAGGATGTTGGGCTCTGATGTGTCTTGGGAACGGTACAGGGGAATCGTATCTTTTGCTCCACGGCCAGAAAAATGGTGCAGGTCAGGTATTAATGCCGAACAAGTCAGTGCCGGCCCTGCTCCAAGGGGTTGTGAGAACAAGCTTGACAGGTACACCTGATGTTCACTGTACACGTTCCAAAGGTCAGGCCGAGGTCGGGATATTAAACGACTATCAGCGATCAAGTATTGTCGATCAAAAGATCGATATGCATACCGGGTCACTGAAGGGATTGGAGATTTTGTTGGCAAGAGAGCGATGGCAGTAGAATCACTTTGTCCAGACAGGTTGTTGCGATAATTACCATGAATAGTACGGTCCCCGGTTTCCCGAAATGCTGCAGCGCGGTCAGCGGCTTGCATCAGCCCTTCCCAGCGCCGCCCTAATAATTCCAGGCCCTCCGCGATTGGCCAGGTTCTCTTCAACTGTACTCCGGAATGTTGCCATGGCATAAGATCGGTCAATAAGGGCCAGGAAAAGTACTTGCTGTTCTCAACCATTGGTCGAAATGGGTCTTGCCAATCAGTTGGACAATCCTGCCACTTAACAGCATCAAAGTCGTGAATGGTGTCGAGTTTGGCGAGTTTTTCTTTGCGTGTTCCCTCAATGCATGTGTAATGAACAGTCGCGGGTTCATCGGGGTCTACCCCTTTTAGGCGGATGGCTATGGCGATAGCGACGGGAGTCTGAATAGCAAAGACGTTCTCACTCTGTCGTGTCCCGCGTCCTTCACCACCCAGATCGATAATCCAAATCTCATCGCATATTTTCCGCATGTGCTCGCGCATCCCCGAAAAAGCATCACCATCCAGGTAACTTGATGCACTGATAAAACTGACAATTCCTGGGCCGCCAGAAGTATCATGCTCAAACACCTTCCAAAGCGCCCAGCGCCAGAAATAAACGTAGTAGTTGTACAGGTTCTTAATATGTCCTCCGTACCCCGCTGCTTTAGCTGGCGCAATAAAATCCCTCAATATCGGCGAAATGTTTTTTATATTATCCCCTTCGTCTCCCCAGCGAACCCAGCCACCTGTGCGCGCTTTATTATCTCCCCTGGCTGCCTCATGGCGGTCATAGGGAGGGTTCCCAACGCAAACGATAACAGGAACTTCACTTTTAACGCTCAATGCTTTGGCGTGCTGCTCGGCTACAGGTTCCTGATAAAGGGTCACTTGGGGAGGTTCTGCATTCGGACTTTCAAGAGTGTCGGTCAGGTAGATATGAAGTCCGTCATCAGGTAATGATGATCCATACTCACGCAGGGTTTGGCTGATGCGAAGTTCGCTTACTGCGTAAGGTCCGACCATCCACTCGAATCCGTATAGATTATTTGCAAGTTCAGTAGCCTTGCCGGGTACGGCGCCTTTTCCCTGCTCTTCCTTGACGCGAGCAAGAGCGTGATCAATTATGCCCAGAAGGTATGTCCCTGTCCCAACGGCAGGGTCCAGTGTAATTACCCCTGCATCGGCAAAGCCAAGCGGTTTTTTCAATTGCGTGGCGAGCAGCTTATCGAGCAGGCGCACTTGAGCGCGAACTACTTCAAGAGGGGTGTAGTAAACACCTGCATCCTTGCGTAATTCCGGGTCATAAGCTGCCAGAAAATCTTCATAGAAATATAGCCAGAAACCTTGTGTATCAGTAAGTGCCTGAGGTGACACCACGTCGATAATGCGTAACAGGAGGTTAAACGATGTTGAAATCTCTTTGCGCGCTTTTTGGTCAGTCAGAAGTTGCATCGCGCGTGAGAGGAGACCGTATTGTTCTTTGAATGCTGTAGTACTTTGACTTTGATCCAACGGATCAATTCCTTCCGTGCGGGCCAACAATAGTGCGAAGGTAACCGTTTGGGCATACGCATCTGCAAATTGTTTATCGGAAGCATCGGGGAAAAGAAGCTGACGCCATTCATCTGCGAGTTTGACAATCGGGGAACCCGTGTCCTTGAGCACATCTGACACATCGTCACGAAGCATTCGACACAATGGAGCAAGAAACCTAGCAAAACCTTTTAGATCGATTTTGCCTTTTTTGTCGGTGGGTATAATCGGTTCCCATAACAAGAAATCCCGCAAAAGAGAAATCAGGGCTTGAGCATCTTGGAGAGTGACGGCGTCTTTGCCATCTGAAGATACATCGCCTGAGAGTCTTATGATGGTGTCGACCCGCTCCCCGTTACGATACAGTGACCACTCATTACCATCCGTGTACAGGATGTTGGGTATGGATGAGAAACGCTTGAATTGCTCCCGGTCGTGACCCTTGAATTGCTTCGCGTCAGCGCTGGCGCCTGGAGCCTTGAGTTCCGCATATCCAGCGAGAAGATTGTTCCTGTGAATTCCGTAATCAGGTTTCCCCAGACGATTTGGTAAGTGCACCTCACCGGTGGGGACTACGTTCCAACCTAAAATAGATCCCGTAGATGACATGAGGCCCTCGAACGGTGCACGTAGCTGGTCTTCAGGTTCGCCAAGTATGATTTGCATCATTTTTTCTGTTACGGCAGAGGCAAATTTCTGGAGGGCTTCGAATATCAAGAGGTCATCTTTCATTTGTATTTTCGCCGGCAAATCCGGGGCGGTTTGCAATTTATTTTGATGACCTTGTAAGTGAATTTTTCAAGCGTCTGGTGTCGAAGGAATGATACTTCATGAACACTGCGAAACTCAAAAATACCTTACGCCTGGCAGTTCGTCAAAGTGCCATCCCGAGAGCTTTCAAATTCCTAACGACAATGCAAGCCGGCGAGCTTCCATAACAAGGGACAGATTTAAAATCTGTCCCCGGTAGCGATTGACGATATTAACACTTTAACTGTACTTTTTTTTCCTGTCGGTTATCCTGTAAACAAGACAAAAGATTTTTAATGTGGGAAAAATCATGAAGCATCTTGCAGCCTGTTTATTTTGTCTGTTCCTGATCTCCGCTTTTGCAGACGAAGACTATTCGGAAGAAGAACTTGCGCCGGTGCCTGCACCACCTACAATACCGGACCCGTTACAGAGCGGCCAGGCAATCGAACCGCAGGTGACCATCATTCGGAAGGATGACGCCATAATTGAAGAATATCGCCTGGACGGACGGCTTTACATGACAAAAATCATTCCTGCCGCAGGCCCTGCCTACTACCTGGTAGACCGCGACGGGGATGGCCAGATGGAGACCCGGATGAGCGAGATCTACGATGACTTCACCGTGCCGCAGTGGGTATTGTTTAGCTGGTGATCAGGTCCTGGCGCTGGATGGCTGCGGCGGTTGCCATCGTTTTATATCAGTGAACCGGTCGAAGTCCTTGTCAAAGCTCGCAATAGTATCACCGGAAGTCGCTGCCAGCGCCGCAAGATAACAATCCAGAAAATCACACTTTGTTGCCGCGAAGCGGCCCAGGGCATCAAGCATTTCATCACGCTTTGCGCAACGAATGCCGGCGCTCAGGATCACCTTGCGCAGCCCCTCAGCAATCCGCGCTCGCTCAGTGTTATATACAGACTGCAGAACCCATACGGCCTCAGCAACGGCTATTTCGGTGAGTAACAAAACACACTTGCCATTACATGCCTCGGCAAATAATTCCCGGCTTGCCGGTGAATGCGTCGGATGGTCGCTCCGCAGGAAACGAATCAGGACATTCGTATCCAGAAGATACTTAATCGTTGGGGCTTATATACGTAACTAGACAGGTTCGGGCAGTTCGTCATCGGGTTTTTCCTGCTCGTTTTCCGGCCCGTCAGCCACGTCAGAAACCGCCTACGCCAGTTCCAGTGCCGTCGCGTCAATCCTGTAAGACGCCGGGTTCCCGGGGTTTCGGTTAGTCTTCCCACTGTTCGGCCTGACCTTCCAGGATTTGAGTTATATTGTTGTCCAGCCATTCGGCGATACGTTCCAGTTCCGAGTCTGTGAGCTTTCTTTCCAGGTCTCTTTCTGCGTCTTTGAGGTTAAGTTGGTAGATGATCATTTTTTGTATCTCCAGGTTGTTTGTTTATCGTGTCCAGTTATGTACATAAGCCCCTAATCATTTATACCTGGTAGCTCTTGCCTTGCGCGCCAACCCCCGTTCCTCTGACTTGGTAATGGGAACCTTGCCGTCAGCAAGAAAGCCATACAGGTCTTTGAGGGTTTCCAGCTGAGGCCTGACTAAAACAGCGCCTTCGACCAATTCATAGATAAGCCGTTGGCGCGGCTTGAGGTGAAGCACCTTGCGAACTTCGGCTGGAATGGTGGTTTGCCACTTGCCGGTCAAAGTTGAACTAATCACTAAGCTGACTCATTTCATTGTTTTAGTGATAACAGTAACTACTCGCCCCTTCCCCGATAATTCTACCTCGTGTTAGGAATAAATAAACTGTCCACATCTGTAATAGATAATCTGTCCAGTTTTATCATGTTGGTTTTTTGGGCGGTCGCTCGGGGGCAGGTTTCGGCTGCAGGACCTGGGCGCGTTGTTGGCGATAGGCCGCACGCTCACGACAGCCTTGCAGAGATTTGGGACTTCCGGCAGGTCTCGTGATGCACTTCCTGCTGAAAGGATAGAAAACTATTTACGCAGATTCCAATAGTTACATATTGGAACAATGCACAATGGGAGTCTGTATCTGAGCGTTCGCAGATGGCCTACATGATGCCGGTCAAACATCGTCGACAGAAATTCTTAGTCTTTTGGCACAATACGCACACCACTGCACACGATTCTTCCCGGATTGTGTTGCTTTCACTATCGCTCTGGACTTTTTTAATGGACCAACCCAAGTCCCATTATTAGACTTCATAGAAGTCAGGCCTTCACCATGGTTGCAGTAGGAACATTCAGCTTCGTGAATTAATGCCTTATTGTTTGGCTCATTAATATAGACGTAGAATTCAGTGTTCATGCCGCAGACTCCAAATCCACAATTTCCTGTTCCTCAAGTTCGATATCACGCTCAGACTCGTTTGTCCCAGTCTCCATAACAACAGGTTTGTCCATCGCTTTAGCGATGATCACAGACAATGCCTGCATACGCTCTTTAAAGAAAGACTCAAAATCGTCAGCGCGCAAATGTTCTGGATTGATGAGATGGGAACGGAGTATCTCATCCAATATATCCGAGGATACTCCCTCCTGTTCTTCTATTCTCCGAAGGTATACTGATGGAGCATCGCCACCGATTGATATATTCGACGCCCTGGAAAGTGGAGTCTTATTAACAATAGAATTGTAAACCGTTGACGGAATACCCTGTGTTTTACACCATCTCTTCGGAAAAATGTGATGAATATCAATTTGGTCGTTGAAAAAAGTCATTATATCCGTGGCTCTATTCGTTTTGAAATCTTTGCAACCACAACTCATCAGTAGAGCATGGATGCCCTTATAAGCTGCCGAAATGCGGATACGTAGTGAGCGAAGGCGTTCCTGTTGAAACACCGCCTCATCAAGAGCGCGGGGCTTTGGCCCCTCATTCCTTATCCAGTCCACGAGTTCAGGCACGTCTCTTGCCAGACGTGACTCAGTGCTGGAACCGAAGAGTTCACCTAGAGTAACCGACCAAAACCAATGGGCAATCTTTTCTTTCGCAACAGTTGTCCGAGCTTCTTTACCGAGAATAGCAAAGGTTGATGCAAGGCCTACTACCAGCGGTGGGTAAGGAATATCCTTATGCCAAATAATCTTATGCTCGTTGAGGAAAGTACCGGCCTCAATAATTCCAGCCTCAACGGCATCCGAGTGGGCTCGGTATCCGTCAAGCGGAAGCGACAATAGTGCATCGCGTTTGCAACTAATCTGGGGGAGATCTCTGCCTTCGGTCCCCTCGGCAGCTCGGGCAAGACGACGCTCGCGTGTGTGAAGTAGTGTACATGCCTGGAGGAAGTCAATACTGGCTACTTGCGTGAGCACATCACGCGGATTGGGAGAGCCGATAATTCGACCTCTACGCCCAATTTGGGACTTGTCTTCAGAACCGTGCCAGTCGTGTCGTAGATCAAAGTCACTGGCAGCGAATATTGCCGTGAGAAGTTCGAATGCATCCAGCTTCTTTCCTCCCACGTTGACCTTCTCGAAGACCAAGCAAATTCCCTCTCGGCTGTTATTACGGTCAAGTCTTATGAGCGGCATCTTATAACGGGCTATTCTGTCGACCACACCCTGATCGAAATCTCGCTCTAAATCGGAAACGTCTTCCCCTCGCTCTCGCCAGTAATCCCGCCAAGCATAGAACCAGCTTCGACTATCGAATACTTTGTTCAGCGGAAACATGTTTAGCGCAAATTCCCTGTGTTGCTCGGATAAGTCGAGCTCGATATTTCGCCCAAAGTTTGTTCGTATCTTCCGGTCGGCCGGTACACCGATAATCGCTTCTTCGATGTCTGCCCCAATACTCAACGCTCTTCTGATGTCCAAGTAATAATACCGTTCTATCTCCATCCCTCGTGGGCTACGTGTTCGAACGGGCTGCTCAGAGTATGTGGACTGGTAGAGTGATGTAATCCGCTGCTGGCCATCAAGAAGCAATTCATCTGGACTTTCATCCCGGGCAGGTATACCGGCGAGGAGGCGAGGCTTGAAACGAACCTCACCTCCGGTTTGGAGAGTCAGCAGCGCTCCAACCGGAAAACCTTTAGCTACAGAGGCAATAAGGCTGCGCACATCGTCGTCTCCCCAAACATAGTCCCTCTGAAAATCAGGAAGCTGAAGACGACCCTCATGCGCATATCGGAGAAGATCTTTGAGATCTTCCTTCGTAGTATCAAACATGCAGCAGTCCGGTCACAAGTTTGGTGTATTCCACCGATTCATTCTCACAGATCGCAGAATCTATGTCGATATTGATAGCCAACATGCTCTGTTCTCCCAAGTTTACCACCCTTTTCAAAATAGTCTTTCATACGGCTATAGTCCTGAAGTAGAAAGATTCTGCCTCGTTCTCAACACTTGCACTCGGGCCAGTATTAGGCCATAATCAGGCCAGTATTGGGCCACAATAAGGCCACAAATCTTAACGAACCGGGGCGGAGAATGAAAAAAACCGATATAACGATTATATCAGAAATTGTCAATGCGTCCGATGAGGACCTCAGTAGCGTTGCCATCTATGCTGCCTTGAAGAAAAGGATGCGGGATGACGTCCCCAGTTACAGAACATTCAAGCGCAGGCTGGCCGCTCTTGTTGAAGAAGGAAAAATTGTACGCACCGGCAAGGCCCGGGCAGTAAAATACCGGCGTTCCGCCAGAACGCCTGCGCCGGTTGCCGTTGATGAAGCCAGGCTTGTCATCCCCATCTCGGACGAGGGCAATGCTGTTCAGGAGTATGTGCGCCGGCCCGTTCAGGGACGGGAACCTGCCGGGTACGAGCATGAATTCCTGGAAGATTATATCCCCAACGATACCTGCTACCTGCCGGAACACATCAGACGGGACCTGTCCTTGATCGGTGAAATCAGGAAACCCGCCCCGACCGGCAGCACGTACCTGCCGGAGACGGTCAACCGGCTGCTGGTCGATCTGTCCTGGGCCTCCAGCCGGCTGGAAGGCAATACGTACTCGCTCATTGACACACAAAACCTTGTCGTGGACGGGGTCTTTGCCGAAGGAAAAGACCGGGCTGAGGCCGATATGATCCTGAACCACAAACACGCCATTGACATGTTGCTGGAAAACGCAGATTCCCTGGGCTATAACATGTACACGTTCCTGAGCCTGCACAAACTGTTGTCAGACAACCTGATGGGCGATCCGGGAGACTGCGGGCGCCTGCGCAACAAGATAGTCGAGATAGGCGGTTCCGTGTACAGCCCACTGGGGTTCCCGCAGCAGGTGGAAGACTATTTCAGGATGTTCCTGGATAAGGCCGGGGACATAGAAGACCCGTTTGAGCAGTCGTTCTTCACGATGGTGCACCTGCCGTACCTGCAGCCGTTCACCGACGTCAACAAGCGCACGGCAAGGCTGGGCGCCAATATCCCGCTGATTAAGAACAGGCTGTGCCCCCTGTCATTCATTGACGTCCCCGACAGGGACTATATTGAAGGAAACCTGGGCGTGTACGAACTGAATGACACCAGCCTGCTGAAGGATGTGTACGTTTGGGCGTACGAACGGTCCTGCCGACGCTATAACACTATAAATCGCTTAGGCTCCAGCAGAGATCCATACCGGACAAAATACAAGCAATTGCTTTATTCGGTAACAGGAAAAATCATTAAACAAAAACTTGAAGCAACCGATGCATGCATCGCGGGTCTGGCGCGAGGTCGCGTTGTCAGCAACGATACCGACAGGTTCATCAGGATGGTCAACGATGAGTTGCGGAGCATGGACGCGGTGGGACTGAATCGGTATGGTGTCAGCATGGAAGAGTTCAATGGTTGGAAGCAGCGCCAACGCGAGCCGGGTGACCGCCCAGGTCCGCAGTGACTGTTTCGGCGGCATCCGGCGCCGCAAGATTACAATGGAAAATAATTCAAGCGACAGATCGATAGATCGCCGGTGACAAACGCCATAGTCCCTCTCTTGAGGTCAAGGCAACAGGAATATTGTCGCAAGTCCCAGGAAGGTCATAAATCCCACCACATCCGTTACAGTCGTCAGTATCACCCCGCCGGCGATGGCCGGATCGACACCAAACTTTTTCAGTATCAGTGGAATCATTGAGCCTGCCAGCGCGGCGCAGATCAGGTTGATGATCATCGCCAGTCCTATGATCATTCCCAGTCCCTGATTGCTGAACCACAGTGTAGCGACCAGCCCGACAACCGACGCCCATATCGCGCCGTTGAATAATCCGACTGCGCATTCCTTGAGAATCAGCGACCGGGCATTCTGCCTGGAAATCTGGCCCAGCGCCAGGCCGCGCACAGAGATGGTCAGCGCCTGGCTGCCGGCGATTCCCCCCATACCGGCGACGATGGGCATAAGAATGGCCAGCGCCACCAGTTCCTGTATGGTAGCCTCGAACCGGCCGATCACCCAGGCGGCAAGAAACACGCTGAGCAGGCTGATGCCCAGCCACACGGCGCGCCGGCGGGTGCTGGACAGTACCGATGCAAATAAGTCGTCCTCGCCAAGGCCGGCCATGCTGCGCATCGTTTGTTCCGCTTGCTCCTGGATCACATCGAGGACGTCATCAACAGTAATCCTGCCAAGCAGTTTCCTGTTTTCATCCAGCACTGCTGCAGATATCAGGTCCCGCTGTTCAAAAAGCCGGGCCACATCTTCTGCCGGCATGTCTGCGGGAATACCGACGCCTTCCGACATGTGTTCGCCGACACTGTCCTCCGACCTGTTTACCAGCACATCCGCCAACGGTAGCACACCCAGGTACCGGTTTCCCCGGTCCACGACCACCAGGCTGTCGGCATGTTCGGGAAGCTCCCCCAGTTGCCGCAGGTAGCGGGCGACAACGTCCAGCGAGACGTCCGCGCGCACCCACACAACATCCGTATCCATCAGGCCTCCCGCCGTATCTTCCGGGTAGGACAGCAGTGAGGCGATCCGTTCCCGGTTCTGGGCATCCATCGACAGCAGGACACTGTCCACGACGTCTTCGGGCAGGTCCTGCAATATGTCTGCGGCTTCGTCCGTATCCAGCCCTTTGGTCATTTCCGCCACTTCCCGGGGCTGCATCCTTTCCAGCAAACCGGCGCGGACGACGTCCTGGACCTCGGTCAGCACATCGCCTTCGACTTCCGGATCAACGAGATCCCAGAGCGTCCTGCGGTGGCGTCCCGGCAGACTTTCCAGCAGGTCGGCTATTTCCGAGGGATGAAAAGCCTCCAGCATAGTCCTGACCTGGTCATGGTTCCCACTCTCCAGGTGTTCAAACAGGGTTTCTTGTCTGGATGATTCACGCATAGACATAAAGGATAGAGTAAAAGGGGACAGATTTAAATCTGTCCCAATTCCACTCTCTGTGATCTCTGTACCTTCCTTGGTAAAAATGCGGTTTCAGGCGGGGATTACAGTTGTTCCAGCAGTTTCTCGACGTCTGCGGCGGTGCTGGCCTTCAGGGCGGCATCCGCAACGCCGGTCAGCCTTTCCAGTTCGCTCTCCAGGATGTTTTTTTTGACTTCCAGCAGGTATGCCGGATGTACGCTGAATTCACGCAGGCCCAGAGCCAGAAGCAACTGGGTAAACTTGATGTCTCCCGCCATTTCCCCGCACATGGCGACCGGGATATCGGCCCTGGCTCCTGCGTCAAGGGTCATGCGTATCAGCCTCAGTACGGCCGGGTGCAGGGGTTCGTAGAGATAACTGACCTCATCGTCAACGCGATCAATGGCGATGGTGTACTGAATCAGGTCATTCGTGCCGATTGACAGAAAATCGAGTTGCCCGGCGAAAATGTCCGCACAGATGGCGGCTGCCGGAACTTCTATCATGGCGCCTACGGGAATGTCCGCGTCAAATTCCACCCCCTGGCTGTTCAACTCCGCCTTTATCTCATCGATCATGTCCAGCACTTGACGGGTTTCCTGCATGTTGGAAAGCATGGGGATCATCAGGCGGATGCTGCCGTGGGCGGAAGCGCGTAAAATCGCGCGCAACTGAGGCCGGAACAGCGCCGGCTCCTTCAGGCACAACCGCACGGCGCGCAATCCCAGCGCCGGATTTGCCTGAACGGAGCCGCCCTGTTTGCCGCCATCCACCTGCTTGTCGGCTCCGAGGTCCATGGTCCGTATAGTCAGCGGCAATCCTGCCATGGTACCCAGCACTGACAGGTAGGTTTCATAATGTTCCTCTTCTTCCGGCGGGGTTTCCCGGTTCATATACAGGAATTCCGTCCGGTACAGCCCCACTCCGCTGGCGCCGACCTGCCTGACAATCTCAAAGTCCTGGGGCAGTTCCACATTCGCCTGTAACCTGATTGGGACATGGTCCAGGGTTTTCGCCGGCGTCTCTTTCAACCGTATCAGGCCGGCGTAGTATTTCCTGTCTTCCTGCTGTCTCTTGCGGTAATACTGCAGGCTGTGCTCATCAGGATCGACCAGCATGACGCCGGCGTTTCCGTCGACGATGACCATGTCGTCTTCCCGGGCAAGCCGTCCGGCTTCATGCAGGCCGACGATTGCAGGAATGATCAGGCTTCGGGCCAGGATAGCGGTATGGGATGTCGGGCCGCCGTATTCCGTCACAAAAGCGAGAATACCGTGATGCTGCATCAGCACCGTATCAGCGGGAGAGAGGTCATCGGCTATCAACACATATCCGTTCAGACGGCTGTCGGGTTCTTCGTGGCGTAACGGTTTCTGTTTCAGCAATATCCTCTGAATACGATTTACCACATGATCTATATCGTCTTTACGGGTCCGCAGGTATGGGTCTTCCATTTCATCGAATACGTGCATCAGTGCATCCCGCTGCAATTGCAGGGCCCATTCCGCGTTATGCCCCGCGGACTTGATCAGGCGCAACGGTTCCTGGGTCAGGACTGTATCGTCAAGCATCAGCAGGTGCGTATCTATGAAAGGGGCGATATCCGGGGAAGTTGCGGCCGGAATATGATCCCGGATTGCCCGCAACTGCTGTTTGGCGAGGGAGACTGCGTCAACAAGACGCCGGGTTTCAGTTTCCACCTGGTCCTTTTCTATGTGATATTCGGGAATGTCCAGCCGATCGCGCTCGATGATATGCACGCGGCCTATGGCAATCCCGCGGGAAACGCCCATACCGTGCAGTGACAGGGTCATATCTCTTCCTCGAATCGATTTTCGATCAGTCTCACCAGCGCCGGAAGCGCTCTTTCCTCATCCCTGCCCTGGACTGCCAGTTCCACGGACGCTCCTCTTGCCGCGGCAAGCATCATCAGGCCCATGATGCTTTTCCCGTCGACGGATTTATCGCCGCACTTAATCCTGATATCCGATTCATACGCGGCTGCTGTTTCCACAAAACGGGCGGCCGCACGGGCATGCAATCCCAGCTTGTTGATTATGACTACGGTTTTTTTCAACACCCCTTGTCATCCGTCAACAGTTCATAGATGGTTTCACTGGAATTTTGCCTCCTGAGCCGCGCCAGGAATTCCGGCTTGTCGAACATTTCGGCAAGCTGCGCCAGGATCTGTAAATGTTCCTCGGTTGAGTTTTCCGGGACCAGCAAGGCAAATATCAGGTCAACCGGCTGACGGTCGGAAGCATCGTAATCCACCCCCTGCTTCAGCTTGATAAACGCGGCGGTCGTGGAAAAGCTGTCCTTCAATCGACCGTGGGGCAGAGCGATGCCGTTGCCCAGCCCGGTGCCTCCCAGCCGTTCCCTGGATAACAGGCTGTTGAAGACTTCCTGTCCGGTTACGCCGTCACCGGCTCCCGCGATCAGGCCTGCAAGGGTCTCCAGCGCGGCCTTTTTGCTGTACAGGGTTACGTTACATAGAATGCGCTCGCGCGCCAGAATATCTGATATTTCCATTGAAGGTATATCGCTCGGACAAAGAGGCGCGATCAGCCGCGGTGATCCGATAATTTTTCCTTGTGTTTCTTCACCTGCCTGTCGAGTTTATCGATCAACCTGTCTATGGCCGCGTACATGTCGTCGTGTTCTGCATCGGCAAACAGGTTTCCCCGGTTCACATGTATGGATGCTTCCGCCTTTTTACGCTCCTTCTCAACCGACAGTACTACGTGTGCGGTAATGACGTGGTCAAAATGGCGTTCTATGCGGTTAAATTTTGTCGCAACATAGGAACGCAACGCAGGCGTGATATTCAGGTGACGGCCGGACAGGTTGATTTGCATGGTATCCTCATTCAGGTCAGTGTTAAAAAACTCCCCCGCAAATTCATGGCCCTTATATCCGCCTTTTTCGTTCGCTTGATGATGGAATGGACATCCCTTCGCGGTACTTGGCAACGGTTCTGCGCGCGACCTGAATGCCCTGTTTCGCGAGCAGTTCGACGATTTTATTATCGCTCAGGGGTTTCTCCGGCTTTTCAGCTTGAATAAGTTTTTTAATGAACGCCCGGATAGCCGTGGCCGAGCGGGTTCCGCCCTCGTCGGTACCCACGTGGCTGGAAAAGAAGTATTTCAGTTCGAACACGCCCCTGGGCGTATGCATGTATTTTCTGGTAGTCACCCGGGAAACTGTGGAATCATGTAACCCCAGGCTCTCCGCCACATCATGCAATACCAGCGGCTTCATCGCTTCTTCACCGAATTCGAGAAATGCGCGTTGCTTCTCAACGATGCAGGAAGCAACCCGCAGCAGGGTTTCGCTGCGACTCTGCAGGCTTTTTATAAACCAGCGCGCCTCTTGCAAATGATTTTTAAGTGAGACGTTATCCGCGCTGTTGTCCGCCCTGCGAATCATGCCTGCATAACCCGTGTTGATACGCAGGCGCGGCAGCGCATCCGTATTGAGTTCCACTTTCCATGAAGCGCCTGCCTTTTTTACCAGCACATCCGGCACCACGTATTCGGCACGGGTATCCTGTACCTGGCTGCCCGGGCGCGGATGCAGGGACTGTATCAGTGCAACCGCCTGTTCCAATTGCTCCCGCTCCAGCTTCATCTGTTTTGCCAGGCGCTTGTAATCGTGTGCGGCCAGCAATTCCAGATGTTGGCCGACCACTGTGCGCGCTTCATCCAGCCAGGGAGTATCATGCGCCAGTTGCGCCAGTTGCAGGCTCAGGGATTCAGCCAGGTTGCGGGCGCCGATGCCGGCCGGTTCGAAAGTTTGAACAAGGTGTAACACTGCCTCTATCTCATCCGCTTCAGCGTCGAAGTCTGCGGCCAGGGTGGCACGGATTTCTTCCAGGCTCACAGCCAGGTACCCATCATCATTGATTGCGTCGATCAAGGCGATAGCGATGGCCTTGTCGGTTACGGACAGTGTAACCAGGTCAAGTTGCGACAGCAGGTGGTGTTGAAGATTACGCTGCACGATGTCCCGGTACTCATCGGAGTAGATCTCCGACGTGTCACCGCTCCGGGGATAACAGGTCGCGGCATCATAGATATCTTCCCAGGCAGTATCAACCGGCAACTCATCGGGGGTTGTGTCATGCTCGAATGCTTCGGCGTAGTCCGATCCGTTGAGTTCCACAGTACCGGGTTCTGTGGCGTTGTCCTGAAATCCGGCTGTATCATCTTCGTCCAGTTCCAGCATCATGTTGGAATCCAGCGCTCCCTGGATTTCCAGATTCAATTCCAGGCTGGACAACTGCAGCATCCGTATAGCCTGCTGCAGTTGCGGCGTCATGGTCAATCCATGACTTAATTTGAGTCCCAGCGATTGCTTCATGTCAAAAAGTGTAGCGCAAAAACGTCGCCTTTGTCCCGTAATGCGGGTTACATCTTGAATTCGAAACCCAGGTAGACGTCCCTCACGGTTTCATTCGCCAGGATTTCATCCGGGGTGCCCTCTGCCAGGATCCTGCCATCATTGACGATGTACACGCGGTCACAGGCGCCCAGGGCTTCCCAGACATTGTGATCGGTTATCAGGATTCCAATGCCTTTTTCCCGCAGGTAGCCTGTTATCCGTTGTATGTCGTTTATGGAAATGGGGTCAATCCCGGCAAAGGGTTCGTCAAGCAGGAGAAATTGGGGCTCGGTAGCAAGCGCCCTGGCGATCTCCACGCGGCGGCGCTCTCCACCCGACAGGCTCATGCCCAGGCTGTCGCGGAGGTGGGATACATGGAATTCGTGCAACAGCGCCTCTGTTCGCCGCCTGGCTTCCGCTTTGCCCAGGTTCTTGCGCAATTCAAGGACGGCCATTATATTTTCTTCTACGGTCAGCTTGCGGAAGATTGACGACTCCTGGGGCAGGTAACCCAATCCGAGTCGCGCCCGTCTTTCCATGGGCAGCAAGCTTATATCTTTTCCGTCCAGGAAAATTTCGCCGTTGTCACAGGGAATCAGTCCGACGATCATGTGGAAACTGGTTGTCTTTCCCGCCCCGTTCGGACCCAGCAGCCCGACAATTTCACTGCTGTTGACGACCAGGCTGATATCGCTCACAACCTGGCGCGAACGGAATGACTTGGAGATACCCTGTACGGATAAAACGCTCATGCAACTTTGACCGGAAAATTATGAACCGGATTCCTTTTTCTTCTTGATTATAAGTTTCACCCGGCTCTTTTCGGCTGCGGGCGCTTCTGCCGATGCTTCTCCGGCGGGCTGGCTCCACGCCTTCACTCGACTGAGTTCGGTATTGTACTCTATCCTATCTCCAGCCAGGGTGGAAGTATCCTGTTTTACCCAGGCATCCCGGATCAAAACCACCAGGTTTTTATTCTCGTGATACTCCATGCGTATTGCCCTGGCCTGGTCGTGCACATTGCTGTTGTCCGGCAATTGCCTGTAGGTTGCCGGGTCGCCTTCGATAATAATATAGTCCAGTTCATCCCCGCCCTTGCTGTAAACGGTCATGACATCGCCCGTCATGTGGATGGACCCCTGCCGCACGATTACGTTTCCACGGTAAATGCTGACATCATTCATGTCATCGAGTTCCGCTTCGTCGGCCTCGACCTCTATGGGCTGGTCCTTGTCCGTGGACAGGGGAAATGCCGTCAGGCTCCCGAGCAGGCAGGACAACAGGACAAAAACGTCAACTGCCCGGCGTAATGCTCGCATCATCCGGTGAGGAACCCGGGTTAATGGTGGTTTTTTCATGTTTGATTACTTCCAGTCGGCTCTCAGGTAAATACGCTCGCATTCCCGTCCCGGTGATGACGGCAGTACTGGTGACGATGGTTGCGTAATTGTCTGTCTCTGCATATTCCTCGTCCAGCAATACCTTAACATGGGAAGTGCTGACTTCCAGCACAGGGCTGCCCGTATCATCGTACTCCCACATTTTTACGATACCGTACAGCAGAATGGTATCATCATCTCCTGCCAGGCGTCCTTTTTCGGCATCAATATACAAAGGAAGTTCATCTTCACGGAATATTTCCATGCGCGGCCTGACCAGTTCGGTGCTGTCATTATGCGGATAGTGAGCGAGATAGTCAGCCGACAACCTGTTCTTGGGTTTGCCGTCCTGGTTCATGGTCAGGGTGGAGAAGTCCTCCATGTAATAATCCGGCGCCCGCGCATCGGTTGCCGGCCCGCGGCCGGGATCTGCGGATAACCAGTTCAACAGCCAAGCGCTGCCGGCGGCCGCGCCGATCAGTAATGCAAGTATCAGTAACCGTTGGACCATGGTTTACAGTACCTGCGCGCGCAGCAGGTCGTGCATATTCAGAACACCTGCCAGTTGCTGATTCTCATCCAGCACCAGCAAGGCATTAACCCGGTGTTGTTCCATCATCCGCAACGCCTCGGCAGCCAGGCAGGTTTCAGCGATAGTCCTCGGGTTTCTCGTCATCACTTCGGCAGTGGTAGTGGTATGCACGTCGAATCCGGCATCCAGCGTCCTGCGCAGGTCACCGTCGGTAAAAATGCCCGAAACTTCACCCTGTTCATCCAGCACGGCGGTCATGCCCAACCCTTTTGCGCTCATTTCCAGCAATGTACGGCTCAATATGGTGTTCTCGTTCACCCTGGGGATATCGTCTCCGGTATGCATGACATCCCTTACCGATGACAGGCGCCTTCCCAGCGAGCCGCCGGGATGGGAACGGGCAAAATCATCGGCATTGAACCCCCGGGCTTCGAGCAGCGCGATTGCCAGGGCATCTCCGAGAACCAGGCAGGCGGTGGTGCTGGCCGTGGGAGCCAGGTTAAGCGGGCACGCTTCCCTGGCGACGCTCACGTCCAGGCAGGCCGCAGCGGCCGTTCCCAGGGTGGACGCCGGATTGCCCGTCAGCGCAATGAGCGGTATATCCAGGCGTTTAATCACCGGCAGCAGGGTGATGATCTCCGCGGTTTCCCCGGAATTGGACAAGGCGATAACCACGTCGCCCCGGGTAATCATACCCAGGTCGCCGTGGCCGGCTTCTGCAGGGTGGACGAAAAAAGACGGGGTGCCCGTACTGGCCAGGGTAGCCGCAATCTTGTGGCCGATGTGGCCCGACTTGCCCATGCCCAGGACCACAACCCTTCCCTCGCACGCCAGGATCAGTTGGCAGGCGCCGACGAAATGGTCGTCAATACGCTGCTTCAGTGCGCTTACCGCCTGTCTCTCGGTGTCGATGACCGCGCGGGCAGCCCGCATCAACTGTTGAGGATCTGACATGTTTTTCACCTGACCTGCTTTACCCCTGGAACAGCCAGTACTGGTAACCGGCAAAACACAGCAGCAGTATGGCGCCTTCCACACGGCTGTGCCTGTTTTTACCCGAACAAAACACCATCCACGCCATCAACAGGGTCAACCCCCACATAACGGAAAAGTCCCGCAACAGGACTTGCCGGCCGAAGGTATCAGGATAAATAATACACGGTATGCCCAATACCATCAGCATATTAAACATATTGGAGCCGATCACATTGCCGATGGCGATATCCATTTCCTTCTTGGCAACGCTCACCAGGGAAGCGGCAAGTTCCGGCAAGCTGGTTCCGACTGCAATGATCGTCAAACCGATGACCAGGTCGCTGACGCCGAACTCCCTGGCAATATAGACCGCTCCCCGCACCAGCAGTTCAGCGCCTCCCAGTAAAACCGTCAATCCGACAAGCATGAAGACGATGGATTTCACCAGGCCGGGAGATCTTTCCTGTTCCCCGCCGGCATGCGCGACTGACGCTTCACGTCTTGCCTGATTAACTATCCATGCCAGCATCAATCCCAGCGAGCCCAGCAACAGCAGGCCGTCAATACGCGTCAGGCGCAAGTCGAACATCAACAGAAACGCTATCAGCATCGCCGCCAGCATGAGAAAAAACTCCCGGCGCAGAGTCCGCGACTGAACCACTATCGGAGTAATCAGCGCGGTCGCTCCCAGCACCAGGCCGATGTTGGCGATATTGGAGCCCAGGGCGTTCCCTATCGCGATACGGGTTTTTCCGTCCCACGCCGCCACACCGCCTACAAACACCTCGGGCATGGACGTGGCGATACCCACCACGATCAAGCCGATGATCAAGGGAGATACTCCCAGCGCCCGCGCGGTCCCCGCGGCGCTGGAAACAAACCGGTCCGCCCCCAGCACCAGCAGGGCCAGACCGCCCAGCACCGCCATTGTCGCTATCAACATGCTCCCGTATCCTTAACAAAGAAGTGCCCGCAGTTTATCATGTCATGCGATGAAAGCGATGATCCTGGCAGCGGGGCGAGGCGAGAGAATGCGTCCCCTGACCGACAATCTGCCTAAACCGATGCTGACCGTAGGCGGCAAACCGTTATTGCAATATCATGTGGAAGCCTTGGCGCGGGCCGGTTTTACCGAACTGGTCATCAACCACGCCCACTTCGGTGAGCGGATAGAAGCATGGTTCGCCGACGGCGCCGCTTTCGGCGTGCAGATCCGCTACTCAGCCGAGGGCGATAGCCCACTGGAAACCGGGGGCGGCATCAAACGCGCCTTGCCCCTGCTGGGCGATAGCCCGTTCCTGGTTGTCAACGGCGATATCTGGACGGATTTCCCTTTCGAATCGTTGCAACTGACACTTGCCGGCCTCGCCCACCTGGTCCTGGTACCCAACCCGACACACCATCCGCACGGTGACTTTGCCTTGACCGATGGCGAGGTTCACAGCGCCGGACAACCCGCCTACACCTACAGCGGAATCGGTATCTACCGCCCCGCCCTGTTTCACGCCATACCGGAACACACATTCCCCCTGGCCCCACTGTTGCGCCAGGCCATGTGGGACCACCAGGTTGCCGGGCAACTATACCAAGGGCCTTGGTTCGACATCGGCGCCCCTGCGCGCCTGGCGGAACTCGAGCGATATTTGACACAACCTGGGAAGCAATGATGTCAAAGATGATCTTACCCAGCCCAAATTCTGACGCAACGCAAAAAAACGCTTGACACGCATCCGGTGACGCTTTAGAGTGCGCCCCGGCCTGAGCCGCCTCACCCATGTCCAGCTCCAGGCGCCGGGCCAGCCCGCCACCCACCAGCGCATGCGCTACGACGCCTTGGGGAATATCACCGAAAAGTGTGATGTGGGGGAGTATACCTACACATTGTGCGACCTGACCCCATTTACGCTGGGGAAATTTCATAGGGATGACTGGCTTTTTACTGTCCTGTCTTAATGGATATCCCGGATTTACTCTGCTGCTCTTTGACCGACATAGCGTTTTGTGATACATTGTCTTACATGACGACTTTGACTATTCGAATCGACGATAAACTTGACTCTGAGTTACGCGAACTCGTGGCGCGTACGGGCAAACGCAAGAGTGAGTTCGCGCGCGAAGCGCTGAGACGACAACTCGCGCTTGAGCGTTTCAATGACCTCAGACGACGTCTGGCGCCTTATGCCGAAGCCCAGGGCTGGCTGACTGACGAAGATGTCTTTGCAGAGGTATCCTGAAAAACTCCAGTGGCGATTGCTCCGGAGATAAATAAGACCCGGAATCAAAGGCGTCTCTGCCGCCACTGTCCATGAGGATATTGCTGGATACCAATGTTCTGGTAGCCGCCTTCACCACCCGCGGCCTTTGCCAGGACGTACTCCAAATCGTGCTGGCTGAACACCAGCTTCTCATCGGTAAGACGGTTCTCACGGAACTCGAACGAGTGCTTGAGGACAAACTTCGAACGCCGGCTCGTCAGGTTACAGAGATTATAGCGTTCGTCAGTGAGTATGCGGAAGTGGTTGCGCCTATCGCCCCGGCTACGTGGCCCGAGCGCGACCCTGACGATCAATGGGTTGTGGCGGCTGCCCTGGACGGAACGGCGGACGTACTGGTTACCGGAGACAAAGACCTGCTCGACGCGCGCCACGGAACGCATCTGCGGGTCGTCACGCCGCGAGGACTATGGGACCTGCTGCGCGAACAACGTTGAGGACGTGCAAACGGTGGCTGACGAATGCCTTAACCGCTCATCGTCAGACAACGAAACAGGGATGGGGATGTTACGACCTCAGCTACAGGATGGCGACGTCACTCATTACGGGACGCGCCGAAAGCGCCGTATATCTTTTGGTCACCATATCCAAGAGCGGTTTCGTATACGAAAGTCCCCCCGACTTCCTCGTGCTGAGGACCATAAAACCGACCCTCAATCTCACCCAGGGCATCGGTCCTGTTAAAAGAACCATCAGCCAATGGGATGCCTGCCCAGGTTATATGGTTGATAGTTGCATCCACCGATGGATTTGTGAAGTCTGATATCGTTATTCTGGCATCGCCCAACAAACGGGGCTCACGATCACGATAACCTATTCCCGGGCGATCATAGCCAATCGCGGCCCCTGTCCAGGTGCCGCTTCCTCCCTGCGGGGTGGGATTGGTTCCGGACTCATCACCAAACGAATACGTCCGCGGGATTTCCTGAACGCGATAGTTATCAATAATCTCGGTTTCCACGCCAAAGAAACTGTATTCCAGCCAGCCGCCGTAACCGAGCAGGCCATCGTCCCCCATAGGCTCGCTGGCGTAGCGTCCTTGGGCAAAACTGATGCCGCGATAGGTTCGAGTGAATTCAAATTCGGCATCGTCGTTGAACAGCAGAGAGCCGCCGGATTGTTCGGGGTTTTCAACCAGCGCTCCCAGTTCCTGGTAGATTTCCGTAATCTCGGCAGAGGTGAACTCATCGGGGTTCTCTCCTTCGACATATTCAACGAAATCAATCTCCGGATATTCGTCGGCAAACGACGGGCCAGGCACGCGCTCAAGCGCGAACGCGCCTTTAATGTTGCCTGTTTCAAATACCCCACCGGCTTCTTCATGCTCGGGGCCATAAAAATAGCCGACAAAAGTATCACTGAAGCCACCTTCCCAGAATTTACCATCCTCTAAAACGGTAGCTCTCCAGCTTATGTCATCCAGGGACTCTCCGGTATCGAGGTACCTGATGTTGGTAAAGCTGAGCCTGGGCGCTACAGAATGGTTATATATATAGTCAAGGGAAAAAACAAGCTCCGCATCTCCCTGAAGAAAATGGTGCACGAGTCCGCTGTCTTCCCGCCGGTACGCTTCTATGCCTACCATGACCCCGCGCCAGATGCCGCTACCGGAAACCGGATCGGTGCCTGTCGGGCTGCCAATCGAATAGCCTTGGACCAGGATTTGTTCGAAATTATCAACACCTGGTACAAATGACGCTTGTGCTGAAAAAATATGGTGATCCTGCCAGCCCCCGTACGATAAGTGTTCAAAAAAGATACCGTCCGTGTATTCCCGGGAGCGGCCCTGGGCAAGATGTACATCCTGATACCTCATGACCGATTGGGTTTCTGACAGTCCGGCATCCAGCGCATCTGAGAGGGTGATCGTCTCCGTCGGCTCGCCTGGCGTTATCGTCAGCTCGCAGGTGTCCCCGATGCATACCGTCGGGTACGTCGTGCCACTGTGCGCAATATGGTATTGAGTAG
This sequence comes from Gammaproteobacteria bacterium, assembly GCA_028819495.1. Taxonomy (GTDB): domain Bacteria; phylum Pseudomonadota; class Gammaproteobacteria; order Eutrophobiales; family Eutrophobiaceae; genus JAAXHV01. The sequence goes on from JAPPLI010000191.1 coordinate 38,953, forward strand.
TATCTGTAAGCAGCAGGGAACTGGCTGTACCGAGGACGTTGCGAAAATAACGTTCAATGTCGTCCGAACCAAGGTTAAGCGCCGAACCAAAAAAAAGCGATCGCACCTGTTGGACAGACAACGGCCAGTCTATGTCCGGGTATCTTTGTGCTGGTTGCAGTACCGGTCCTGGACCAGACGCCGAAACCGGATTCACTTCATCACCGCCGGCCTTGAAGACAACCAGGGACAGGACAGAACAGAACAGCGCGCTGCGAACGTAATTGGAAGTGGAGTGATTCATTAAGGTATTAATATTGCTGTTATAATGGCGTCTGACAGCCATTAAAACACGGTCCGGATGGAAATACACGAATGATCAGCACAAGCGCCGGAATTTTTCCTGCCGTATATTATCGATAACCATGGCAATACTGATTGGCTCAGACTGGTATGACACTATCTTCGGTACCGCGGACGCGGATGTAATTTACGGCCTGCGCGGGGGGGACAATCTTTACGGCAACGCCGGTGATGACATAATTTTTGGAAATGAGGGAAAAGATACTATCTTCGGCGACGCCGGCAATGACATACTGGTAGCAGGCGTGGAGGATGGCACCGCAATGTATGGGGGTGCCGGTGATGACGTCCTCTTTGCCAGTAAGCCTGATCCTGAGTCTCGGCCTGATTCTTATACTTATCTCAATGGGGGTAGTGGCGATGACGTGCTTGTTGCCTATGCAAGTCCCAATGGGTTTGACGGTGGTGACGGCAACGACATTTTCCATATTGGCAAAAATTATGGCGGGTTCTCCGGCGGCGCCGGGGCAGATATATTCATATTCAGCCCTGCTGATCACGACCCCGGCCCCGATAGCCGCCGGGCAATCCGTGATTTCGAACCCGGTGTGGACAAAATCCGGATTGGAGGCGCAGGTATTGAATTTGCCGACCTGTCAATTGAGGAGTCTCACTCACATGTTGAGATCACCTGGGAGGGGAACGCCATTCCTATCAGCCTGGATCATGATAGTCACACCGGGCTGGTTGTATCGGCAGACGACTTCGAGTTTGTTGACGAGAGTGAAGCATCGGCGCCCCCTGTGCCGCCGGATAGTACAGTTCCCGAAGGTGTCGCACCGATTATCCCGTATGACGACAGTGGCACCGATTCTATGGCGGCTGAGACGACCAGTCCGGTCATGCTGCATGGCAATCCCGGCCCGGATATATTGACCGGTGGCGCCGCCGACGATGCGTTATGGGGCGGCGCCGGCGACGACGAACTGTGGGGTGGCGGCGGTAATGACATGCTCGAAGGCGGCCCGGGCGCCGACCGGTTTAACGGCGGAAGAGGCAGGGATACGGTTTCTTACGCTGCCTCCTCCAAGGGGGTGGTAGTACGGCTTCACAGCCTTTCGGCTAAAGGCGGGGATGCCTCGGGCGATACTTTTCCCAGCCTGCTCGACCTCTACTATACTGACGCAAGCGGCGCTCGCCAGGTCGCTTCCCTGCCTGACATTGAAAACCTCGTTGGCTCGGACCACAACGACGTGCTGGCCGGAGACCGGCGCGACAACAGCCTGGAGGGTGGCGCCGGGGACGATGTTTTGTACGGCGGCCCGGGCGGTGGCGATGACGTCTTGTGGGGTGGCGCCGGCAATGATCGGATCTACGGCGGGTTGGGCAATGACCAGCTTTTCGCCGAGGCGGGCGACGACTTGCTGAGGGGCGGAGCGGGCGCTGACGGTCTCGACGGCGGTGCCGGTAATGACGTTTTGACGGGAGGCGCCGGCGCGGACAACTTCCTGTTTCGCATCGACAGTGGCACCGACACCATTACCGATTTTTCCCCCGGCATCGATAAAATCATCCTGTGGGACGGGCAGGAAATAGCAGAATATACCATTGACAGTTACCAGCTTGAGCCGGGGGCAACCTTCGACGTCAGTTACGACCCCGTTACCGAAGAAGACATCTTCACGACCACCGGGCTGCTCTCCCTTGCGGCCACGGTGAGACTGTCTGACGGGAGCGTCATCAAGCTGACTGCCGGGGCATTTACCGGCACCATCAGGGAGGGTGAGCTGTTTGTCAGGAACGGCAATGACTACCTTGATGGTTCGATTGCTGACGATGTCCTGTATGGTGGGGCCGGTAGTGACAAAATAGACGGCCGTGCGGGCAATGATCACCTGGACGGAGGCGCCGGCGGCGACCACCTGACAGGGGGGCATGGTAACGATATCCTCACGGGGGGTAGCGGGAACGACCGTCTTGCGGGAGGGCCGGGCAATGACAGCCTCATTGGTGGCGCCGGCGACGATGTGTTTGTGTTTGGCATCGGTGACGGCCATGACCAAATCCTGGATTTCACTTTGGGGGAGGATAAAATCCTTCTGAACGACGGTTTACTATTCTACTGGGATGTGACTGCCGTGGGGGAGCTTGAAATAGTACAAAATGAAGCAGACTATAGTAGAGCCACCCTCACTGCGAGCAACCTGAGTGAAGCTCAGGTGAACATTCACTTCCACTACCATGAGGACTTGCTGCTCGTTGTCAATATCGAACCGGTCGTTGGCACAATCGTGCTGGAGCTACCCGATGATATGTATGGGTATATCTGATAGACAGGCTGGCTGTCACCGCTCCCCTTGCCTGTCAGTTTGGCCGATGTCAGAAAATCCACCGGGATGGGAAAGGCGATGATGGAGCTTTTCTCCCTGGCGGTCTCGGCCAAGGTTTGCAGGTAGCGCAACTGCATGCTGTTGTTGTTCCGGCCCAGCACTGTGGCGACTTCCAGCAGTTTCCCAGGGGTCTTCGGATATAGGGTCAGACCGGTGTGGCCTGACAGAACCTATTGGGTGGAGGGATGGGGTCAGACCAACTCAACTGATTGTTTTCTCGACTTCGGCGGTATATTTCTCTAACCCATTGATTTTATTGAAGACGAGTTTGGTTGTAGGCACTACAAATGCCTGGTTTTCAAGGGGGGACGGACAGTCTTATTCGATTTCGTAAGGCGTCATCGTGCGGGTCAGTCCCATCACCCGTTAGAGTGTTCTGGCGACCTCGCTCATCGTCGAGGGAATGGCATAACGCCGTTTTGTCCGTTGATGCTGTAAGGCGCTGTGCTGGACATGCACCAGGGCATTTCGTATCACCTCCGGGGAGAGGGGCTTGGCTTGCAGGGCCACCCGGTAGCTCAGGTGTCGGACACACAGCAGGGTCATGAAGGCGAGGGCGATATGCGCCCGGATACGGGCCGGGGTCCAATGGTATATCGGACGCACTTTCAGGTCGTGTTTGGTCACCCGGAAGGTATCTTCCACCTGCAGTATGAGAGGCGACGGACGGTTGGGACGCAACTACCTGAAAGGCTCTATGGGTGGTCAGATGAATTGCTGCGCAGCTGTGCCGACCACGATCTGCTCCTGATCTTGAACAAGATCGGATTTTTCTTAAAAAAGCAGAGCGTCGTCTATATCCCGCTCCGTGTGGTCTGTCAGTACTGCTGATGGCTGCGTAGACGACTTGAAACGGGGTTTTTCAGTGTCGGCTACTTCGGATGTCATATTCGTACCACACGTCTTTGCTGCTCATACAGTCGCAGATTTTCTGTTGTACCGTCTGAATTTTGTGTCGATGCAGGACTCTTGACCGGTCCCACTGCCACTTGCGGTCGTAGTCGTTGCAGTGTTGCGCACACGCGGGTAACGATGTGGGTGTGGACTTGGACAAGGTCTGGATCGGGGCGTGTGGTCAGGATGCGGCGAGCAAGGTGCGTCTGATCGGGAAGTAAAAGCCTGCTTTGGTTTTTCGCTTGACGCCAATGCTGGAATTCAAGCATTACCGCTGATTGAACTGGCCATTTCAGGAAGGGAGGGATTCGCTGCTTATGCTAAACTGTCATTAAGGTAGCTTTTCGGGAGACTCCCCATTTTGAAACCGATGCGGCGCGACTACGACAATACTGATTATTGCCGGCGTCTGCATGCCCTGTTCAAGCCCGGCAACGGCGTCAGTCCCCCGGTGCTGGCCGGCAGGGACGACGAGTTGGACACGTTAAGCAAGCGCCTGGATTTACTTGTCTGTCGCGACGAGATTGCTTCGGACGTCGTGCTGTATGGCCCGCGCGGCAACGGCAAGACCGTGCTGCTGCGTGAGGTTGAGCGTCTCGCCGAGCGCGCCGGGGCGGATACCCTTACCTTGCGTCCTACCCAGGTGCCGAGCGCGCTGGATCTGGCAAAACAGTTGCTGTACAACGACCATGACGCCCTGGGCGACCTGCTTGGCCGGCTCACCCCGGACGCCACTGCGCAGGCGCTGGCCAGGCCGCTGGCGGACAAGGGCGTGGAGTTTGACCCCGATGCGCTTGGCGCCGTAGTCGAGGACTGTCAGGGCTACCCGTATGTTACCCAGGTCTGGGGGCAGGCCCTGTGCGAGACGCTGGTCGAGCGTCGGGCACCCCGGATCAGTCTCGATATCGTGGAGCGGGCCAGGCCCGGGGTTGACCGGGAGCGGGAGGATTACTACCAGGACCGCTATACCGAAATGGAGAATAATGACCTGTTGGCCGCGGCCATGGTCGTGGGCGATGTTTACGCCCGCGCCAACGAGCGGGTTGATAGCCAGACCTTGCGGGCCGCCCTGGTGGCGGCCGGCGCGGCGTCGGCTGAATCGGTCGCCAAAGCGCAGGTCAGACAGTTGGCTACGCTGGGTTATCTCTGGCGGCAGCCGCCCGGAGTGGACTGGGAGCCTGGCATTCCCAGCCTGATGCGCTACGTTAATGAAAAAACAGCCCGGTTTGCGCCTGACGGCGAGGCAGGGTCCGCGCCGCCCTCGGGCATGAGTCCGTAGCGCAATGATGGGAACGCTTAAAGCGGACCTGCAACGGCGGATGGCAGTGCCCGGACGAGTGAGGACTGCAGCCGGCGCGTGATTCGGGGCGGTTCCTGGAACGATCACTCGTGGTTCCTGCGTTCCGCCAGCCGGGGCAGAAACGCGCTGTCATTCCGCAGCTACGGCGGCATCGGCTTCCGCCTGGCCCATGACGAGTAAAACAAAGGCGCTATATCGGGAGCACGCACATGACTCTCTACCGGGGTCCCCTTTTGACTTTTTCTTCTCTCCCTCATCTGCCCGGTCAGACATCAGAGAGTTAATTTGTCGGCACCATTTTCCGCACTACCGGGCATTGCAACAAGCGTTACGATGTCCCATGTGCTCGGCACGCCGAACCGCAACGGCAGAATGCTGGTTCCCACGCCCGGAGTTACATAAAGCGTTCTGTCTGAGTCCCGGTACAGCCCGCAGGTTGCTTCTCTCGGAGCAGTTGTCGGCATCCAAAATGCTCCCACGAACAGAAACATCCCCAAACACTTCTGCTACCGCCAAGCGTAATTGGTCTACGTGTCTGGAGCTATGCGCATAATCGCCGACGAGCGCTATCATGTCGGGACCCTCTGCTATCACCGCATCGAACAGGCGTCGTAGAGCATCCAGGTCCATGACGCCATGACCTACGTGCAGGTCGCCGAGAACTGCTACGCGCAGGGGCAATCCCCCACTGGAACCCTCAGACTGAACGGGCAGGTCAACTCGGGTCATGGAAAACTGCAGGTCAGCCGACGCCCGGACGACCAGGATAACTGCCAGCGCCAACACTAAACCAATGATGAAGGGAGGTTTCATTGCGCTTCGTACCCTGCAGGACCCGCGTTGAAATAGACCCCACCAGAAGCCGCCAGGCAAAAATCTATAGCGTAGCAGGATCAGCTACCAACCCATGCTCATTCAGTGTCGTCTGCAACATCTCCCGCCGTTGCCGCGCGGGCCGAACAGGACCGCATCCCTGGACGGCGCATCGTCGGCGCGCAGGCTGTCGAGAAACAACGTCAGTTTGCCCAGTTCAGTCTCGCGCCCGGCCAGCAGAGGCGGCGCGACACCCTGGCCGGGTTTGAATAACCGCGGCAGTCGGCCCCAATCCGGCTTGTCAGGATTGTGTCCCCTGTCGTTCATGGAGCTGGATAAATTGGCTGTCTGTTCAGTTGGCTGGGGTTGTGGTTACCGCCGCGGTTTCTGCTGCAATGTCTGCAAGCCGGTCCTGCGCCAGGCTGGCTGCCGTCGTCCCCGGGTATTGCTGAATTATTTCGTCCAGTTGCCGTCTGGCCGCTTCAACCTGGCCCAGTTCATGCTGACAGAACGCGGCCTTGAGTGTTGCCTGGGCCAGTTTAGGGCTTTCGGGATAACGTTGAACCAGCGTACCGTATTCAACCAGCGCCTGGCCGAAGCGACTGTTCACGTAATACGCCTCGGCCAACCAGAACTGGGCGTTACCGGCATACTCAGTGCCCGGATAACGCATCAGGAATTCGCGGAATGCCTTAATCGCAGGGTCGTACAGGGACTGCTTCAACAGGTTGAAAGCGTGCCTGTATGCAGCCTCGATAAGCACCGGATCCACTGCAGCCGGCGCTTCGGCGACAACTTCCCCGGGCGTTCCTGACGCCGCCAAGTCCTGACCCGGCGTTTCGGCGCCAATCTGATCGGGCGTTTCAGGCAACGCCGCCTGCTGCGCCGGGGCAGATGCCGGTGGCGCCGGTTCGGGAACCTGTTCCGCTGCCTGATCCGGGGGGGCGGTGAGGGGAACGATATCTTCCTCCGCGCTTCCGGGCGGCGGTTCCTGGCCGACCTGGTCGACCAGTTCCAGGGTCAACGGCGTTTCGGCCTGCTGCCCGGCTGTTACTTCGGTCCCTTCAAACGGAGACAGGGTTTGCAGCGGCGGCTCGCCTTCACCGGCCAGCTCTCCCGTTGCGGCGGTCAGCGGGTTTTCCAGGCGCTGTAAGCGCCTGTCTATGTCCGTATACAGGTCCCGCTGCCGCTTTTTCAATTGCTCAAGCACATGGTTCTGTACTTCCATTTCCCCGCTCAGGCGATTGATTTCTACCTCCAGGGACTGAATCTGCTGCACCATCTCCAGCAAACCCTGGTTGGAAAGCGCGCTTTCAATACGTTCGAGGCGTTCCGCAATCGTTACCCCAGTGTCGGCAGCCTCCTGGGCGTTCACTACGGCAACCCCCGCTTGTGCGGCGATCAGCAGGGTAAGCGCAAGTCCGGATTTCCGACCGTCAGCCCACATCGGTTATCGGCTCAATAGACGAACTCCACGCGCCTGTTCAGACTCCAGGCCTGTTCATCATGACCGGGGTCCGCAGGCCGTTCCTCACCGTAGCTCACGGTCCTGACCTGGTCCGGCGAGGCGCCCAGCACGACCAGTTGTTGCTTGACCGCCAGCGCGCGCCGTTCGCCCAGGGCTAGGTTGTATTCACGCGACCCGCGTTCATCGGCATGTCCTTCCAGGGTGGTGACCACGCCCGGGTTGGCCTGGAGAAATCCGGCATGGGCCTGGATAATCTCCTCGAACTGCGCCAGTACGGTACTGCTGTCATAGTCAAAATAAATAATGCGTACGGACAACAGGCTTTCCGGGTTGTCCAGTTCCGTCTCGTCGGTAGCCTGCTCGCTTTCCGTGCCGAAGGCCTGCGCCTCGCTACCGGCTTTCCCATCGCCGCTGCCGTCATCCGTCATATCCGCGCTGCCGGTCCTGTCTTCAACATCGGCGCCCTGCTCCTGTTCAGGCGTCGTGGTACAGGCCGTGACAAACAGGCCCAGAAAAAGTAACAGCAGAAATTTTCTAATCATTATCGTTCTCCGGTTATAAGACTAGGATAGCATTCATTACACCGCAGTTCCCGCTAAATTCCGGGGGTCAGAGCAAAAATTCTTCGAATTTCTTACTCTGACCCCACCTGTCTGCATGCTTCATATTCAGTCGGACCGGAATGGGCCCCATGCCGGTTCCCGCACCTCGCCGTCCTGCAAGGCCAGGCGCTGGCGCACTTTGCCGTCCGCGGAGACCGCGGCCAGTTCGGAACCGTAACGGCCGTTGGTGGCGTAGATGATCATGCTGCCGTTAGGTGAGAAACTGGGGGATTCATCCAGCCGGTTATTGGTCAGGACACTCAGGCTGCCGTTCCCTGTGTCGAGATAGGCAATCCGGTATGCGCCGTTACTGCCGTACACCATGGTGATGCCGGCGCCGTCAGGGGAATGGCGCGGCCGCGCGAAATAAGATCCGTCAAAGGTGAGGCGCCGGGGGGCGCCGCCCTGCAGGCCGACCTCGTAGATCTGCGGGGTCCCGCCGCGGTCGGAAGTAAATACGAGTCTGCTGCCGTCCGGCGACCAGTTCGGTTCCGTGTCAATGGCGCGGTGCCGGGTGATTCGCTGCAGTGAATTGCCGGCCAGGTGCAGCACGTAGATTTCCGGATTGCCGTCTTTGGACAGGGTCATGGCCAACCGGCCGCCGTCGGGGGAAAACGCCGGCGCGCTGTTTATGCCCTCATGGGCAGCCACCTCTTCCCTCCGGCCGGTACGAACATCCTGTATGAACACCGAGGAACTGTCTCCTTCGAAGGAAACATAGGCGAGGCGCTTGCCGTCCGGCGACCAGGCCGGCGACATCAGCGCCTGGTCGGATTTGAGCAGTTCCCGCGGGTTGAAGCCGTCGGCATCGGCGATTTTCAGGCTGTAGCGTTCCTCCCCGGCCGCATTCTGTTTCACCGTCACGTAGGCAATCCGCGTATCGAATGCGCCGCGCACACCAGTCAACTTTTCGAATATGAGGTCGCTGATACGGTGCGCTTTACGGCGCAGCTGTTGGCGTGTAGCCATGATGCGAAAGCCGGTGAGTTGCGATCTCTTGTAGACGTCAAGCAACCTGAATTCGATTTCAAATTCTCCCTCCCCAGTCTGTTTCAGGTTGCCGATGACGATATTTTCCATGCGCAGTAATTGCCAGTCGCTGAAATTGACGTGCCCGAATTCCACCGGACGTTGCGGCATCTCGTTCTCATCCATGGTAGCGAAGCGGCCGCTTTTTTCCAGGTTGTTGGCAATCGTCGTATGCAGGTCAATCGGCTGCTCGCCGGGAACCCCGTTCCAGTCGAACGGTATAACGGCGATGGGCAGCGTATTCTCGACGCCGGTATCGATAATAATTTCCAGTTCGCCCTGGGCATGGGCACGAGGCGCGGCCGACAGCAACAGGATCAACAGGCAGCAAATATATCTCACGTCATCAGTCCTCGGGTCTGAATATCAGATTGAATTTTCTGAGGCCCAGTCGGTCGAGTGTGTCCGCGTCCGCCGGTAACGGCAACGGAGAGGCCTTGTCCACCGCTGTGACTGCCCTCCGGTCAAACACCTCATTGCCGCTGGTTTTATGCACAGTCACGCTGACCACCACACCTCCTGGCACGGTTTGTACCGATAATACGCATTCCAGTCCTTTAGGCAAGCCGGTTTTGTTAAAGTTGCGGGTGACTTTCTGATAAATCGCCGAAGTAATCTTCTGCTTGGTTATATTATCCTGCGCCTGCTGTTCCCGGGCGAGTTGTTTGCGTTTTGCCTCTGCTTCTGCCTGTTTCCTCTTTTCCTCTTCCTGCCTTTTCCGTTCCGCCTCAGCCTTGCGCTTTTCCTCTTCCAGGCGCGCCTGTTCTGCCTGGGCTTTACGGTTCTCTTCCTCAATGCTTTTCAATTCCGCTGCTGCCTTGAGCTTTTCCTGTTTAATTCGATCGCGTTCCGCGGCTATCCTGCGTTCTTCCTCCTTGCGCTTCTTCTCGGCCTCGCTCTTGCGTTTCTCCTCCTCCTTGCGTTTCCGTTCCGCGGCCTGTTTCTTCCTTTCCTCCTCTTTTCGTCTCTTCTCCACCGCGCTGGCCTGTTCTTCCAGGTCTTTCAGCTTCTTTTCCATGGCCCGCTGCTTTTCCTGTTCCAGTTCCCTGAGCCGTTGCAGTTCCTGCTCCACCGCCTGGTCGTCGACCGTCACCGCCTCAACGATGTTTTCCGCGGGTTTGGGTTTGAAAACGGGCGTGCGCGGGGCATCAAAATTAACGACCAGCGCCGTGATCACCACGGCGTGCAGCGCAAGGGAATACAGGAGCGAACGAAGCGTCAGGAACCCCATGGCGCATCACTGCTCAGGCGGTTCGGTGATCAGGCCGATGCCTTTCACGCCGGCGCCCTGCAGCAGGGCCATGGCCTGCACCACCCGCCCGTAATTGACGTCAGTATCCCCTTTTACCAGCACCGGGAGCTTGGGACGGTATTTCACCAATGCGCTTACCCTGTTGACCAGCACCTCGGGGGAGACCGGCTGATCCTGGTTCTCGCCGTAATTGATGAAAAAGTTCCCGGCCGCATCCACGCTGACGATCACGGGATCGCTGTCGCTGGCCGGCAACGGTTCCGATGGGACCTGCGGCAGATCGATCTTTACTCCCTGGCTGAGCAGCGGCGCGGTGATCATGAATATGATCAGCAACACCAGCATCACGTCGATGTAGGGAACGACGTTAATCTCGGACATGGGACGTTTTCGGATTCGGTGCCGCATAATATCCGCTTCAGCTATGGGCCTGGTGGTGGAGTATGGCGGAGAACTCTTCTATGAAGGTATCGTAACGGTTTACCAGCCGTTCCACGTCATTGGAAAACCGGTTATAGGCTATCACCGCGGGGATTGCGGCAAACAGCCCCATCGCGGTGGCTATCAGGGCCTCCGCAATGCCCGGCGCTACCATGGATATGGAGGCCTGCTGCACGTTCCCCAACGCGCGGAAGCTGTTCATGATGCCCCAGACCGTACCGAACAGTCCCACGTACGGGCTGGTGGAACCCACAGAGGCGAGGAATGACAGGTGCACCTCCAGTTCTTCAACCTCCTTGTTGAGCGCGACGCGCATGGCGCGCTGCGCCCCTTCCATGACGACATCCGGTACTGCGCCCCTGTTGTTCTGCAGGCGCACAAATTCCCTGAAACCGGCCTCGAACAACAGTTCCATGCCGCTTGCTTCGGCGCGTCTTTCGTTGATCTGCTGATACAGGGGTGTCAACTCATCCAGCGACCAGAAGTGTTCCTCGAATGTGTCGGCTGCGCGCTTGGCCCGGTTCAGCCACACGCGTTTTTTGAATATCATCGTCCAGGACATGACGGAGGCGACGACAAGCATAAGCATGACCGCCTGTACCGGAAAACTGGCATTGGTGATCAGGTGAAAAAAGGACATGTCAGGAGTCATGGGCAAGGTCCGTACTGTGCGTTCTATGACAGGTGGGGTCAGAGTAAGAAATTCGAAGAATTTTTACTCTGACCCCGGCATTGGGCATACGTTTCGGTGTGTAGCGCAAGGTTATCCGTCCGCGCCGTTTTGATCAAATAAATCGGCTTCCACCACCCGGCTTTTCGGCACGGGCAGGCCGAAGTGGGTCCAGGCATGCCTGGTCGCCATTCGCCCCCTTGAAGTACGCACCATAAAGCCCTGCTGTATCAGGTAGGGCTCGATAACATCTTCTATCGTATCCTTGACTTCGCCCAGCGCCGCGGCAATGCTGTCAATCCCTACCGGGCCGCCGTCGAATTTCTCTATGATGGTAAGCAGCAACTTGCGGTCCATCATGTCAAACCCGGAACCGTCGACGTTGAGCATGTCCAGGGCGCGGGATGCGGTCTCTTCGCTTATGCTGCCGTCCTCCTTGACTTCGCTGTAATCGCGCACCCGGCGCAACAGGCGGTTGGCGATGCGCGGGGTGCCGCGGGCGCGGGCCGCAATTTCGCGGGCGCCTGCGGGCGCAATAGGCACGTCCAGTATGCCCGCCGACCGGATAACGATATCGGCAAGGTCCGCCGCCGAATAAAACTCCAGCCGTTGCACGATGCCGAAGCGGTCCCGCAGCGGCGACGTCAGCAGTCCCGCCCGGGTCGTGGCGCCGACCAGCGTGAAGTGGGGGACGTCGAGCTTGATGGCCCGCGCCGCCGGCCCCTCTCCGATCATGATGTCAATCTGGTAATCTTCCATGGCGGGGTAGAGGACCTCTTCCACCACCGGGCTGAGCCGGTGTATCTCGTCGATAAACAATACGTCCCTGGGTTCCAGGTTGGTCAACAGCGCCGCCAGGTCGCCGGGCCGTTCCAGCACCGGGCCCGAGGTCTGGCGCAGGTTCACCCCCAGTTCATTGGCGATAATATGCGCCAGGGTCGTTTTTCCCAGGCCGGGGGGGCCGAAGATCAGCACGTGGTCCATGGCTTCGGCCCGTTTCCTTGCCGCGCCGATGAAAATCTCCATCTGTTCCTGTACCACAGGCTGGCCGCGGTAATCGCTGAGCCGACGCGGGCGCAGGGCGCTGGCGGCCGCTTCGTCCTCTTTTGACGCGCGCGCTGAAATGACCGGGTTGGGTTCGCTCACGCCGGCTCACGCCTCCTTACGCCATGGCGGCCTTCAACGCGGCGCGAATCAAGGCCTCGCTGTCCATGTCATCGGCGGCCACCGCGTGCACCAAGCGGCTGGCCTCCTGGGGCCTGTAGCCCAGGGAAATCATGGCGCTCACCGCGTCGCTGACCGGGTCGGCCGCATGGGAACCAGTCCCGGCGCCGGCCTTGTCCGGCGGCGCGGCGGCGCCCCAACCCTCCAGGCGGTCGCGCATTTCCACGATGAGCCGTTGCGCCGTCTTCTTGCCCACGCCCGGCAGGCGCTGGAGCCGGGTGTCATCACCTGTTTCGATACACTGTCCGAATTCCGCCGCATTGATCCCCGATAGTATCGCCAGCGCCATTTTGGCGCCGATGCCGTTGACCTTGATCAACGCGCGGAACAGGTTGCGCTCGTCCTCACCGCCGAAACCATACAGCGTGTGGGAATCCTCCCGTACCGACAGGTGGGTCAGGAGTTCAGCCTCCTCCCCCGCGTCCGGCAGCTGGTAGAAGGTGTTCATGGACGCCTCCAGCTCGTAGCCGACGCCGTTAACGTCCAGGAGCAAACCCGGCGGTTGTTTTTTCACTATCCGGCCGCGCAGGAAACCGATCACCGGGCCTGTCCCCGCTGCTTTGTTGACAACTCCCTGAGACGCATTATGTTCTCCCGGGAATGCCCGTGGCACAGGGCGACCGCAAGCGCGTCCGCGGCGTCCGCCTGGGGAATGCCCTCCAGGCACAACAGCACCTTCACCATGTACTGCACCTGGGCCTTCTCGGCATGGCCTTTGCCTACGGTGGCCTGTTTCACCTGGTTTGCCGTGTATTCAAACACCGGCAGGTCGCGTTCTGCGCAAACGGTAATGGCGGCGCCCCGTGACTGCCCCAGCTTCAACGCGGAATCGGCATTGCGATACATGAAGACTTTTTCCACGGCGCATTCGTCCGGCGTAAATTCATTGATTACGGCGCCGATGCCCCGGAAGATCTGGCGCAGCCTGTCGGACAACTCCCCGGCCTGTGTAGTTACCTGGCCGTGGGTGACATGCACGGCCCGGTTGCCGTCCATATCGATCAAGCCGTACCCCGTATGCAAGGAGCCGGGGTCGATGCCGAGAATCCTGAGTTTATGCACTCATCCGCCTCTCTCTATTGTTCATTCCCCGCTCGTCATTCTGCAGCCTGCCCTTGGTGAATGCCAAGGAAGGCAGGAATCAGGCAACCCCCAAAGGACAACCCCGTCATTCCCGCGAAGGCGGGAATCCAGCAGATAACCGCGCGCAAGCGCACTTTTTTCAGTCAATCTGCGCCAGAATTCCATCAGGGATTTCCGCATTGGAATACACTTTCTGTACGTCGTTCAGGTCTTCCAGGGTGTCCAGCAGGCGAATCATGGTCTGCGCGCCGTTCAGGTCCAGCGTCTGGCCGGTTGCCGCGCGCATCGTGATCTCTGCGGCAGCGGGCGGGTGGCCGGTCTCAACCAGGCTGTCCCTGACTTCGAGAAAGTCATCCGGCGTCGTCAATACGTCAACGGAACCGTCATCATTGCCGGCAACATCGTCCGCGCCCGCTTCCAGCGCCGCTTCCAGTAATTCGTCCTCATCGGTCCCGGGCGGATAGGAAAGCAGTCCCACCTTGGAAAACAGGTAAGCGACCGAGCCATCGGTTCCCAGGTTGCCGCCGCACTTGGTGAAGGCATGGCGCACTTCGGCGACGGTGCGGTTGCGGTTGTCGGTCATGCAGTCGACCATCACGGCTACGCCGCCCGGCCCATAACCTTCGTAACGAACTTCTTCCAGGCTTTCGCCCTCTCCGCCGCCCGCTCCCCGTTTCACCGCCCGCTCGATGGTGTCCTTGGGCATATTTCCGGCCAAGGCGTTGTCGATGGCGGCGCGCAGCCTCGGGTTCCCGCCCGGGTCGGGGCCGCCCAGCCGGGCGGATACCGTGACTTCGCGGATCAGCCTGCTGAACAATTTACCCCGCTTGGCGTCTTGGCGGCCCTTGCGATGCTGGATGTTCGCCCACTTGCTGTGTCCTGCCATGCCTGAATTTTACCACTTGCCGGAAAGACAACAAGGCTTATCCGCTCCGGATGCCGAAAAATGGTTTGCACGGGTGAAAAGCCATTGACTTTTTTACGGCGTCAGCTAACATATCAAATGCCCGTCAGGAAACAGTGTTTCTCCATGAGCAAAGGGCAGGGTTGGCCGGTCATTCAACCCGGATGACCGGCGGATATTAATGAGTAATTCCTGAAATGAATCGATAAGGAGACAGAACGCGAGTACGATAATGATTGCCGAAATCTATGAGGCCCTGGTAGAAGCAGGAGCGTCCGAAGAAAAAGCGAAAGCTGCGGCCGGGGCAGTGCCTGTGGGAGAAAGCCTGGCCACGAAAGCCGATATTCAGGCTGCGAAAGATGATATTCAAGAGTTATGGTCTGAAATACGGGTTTTGAAATTCGCCGTGTTTACTCTCTATCCCTTTGTTATTGCCATAACTTATCGAATTTTTTCCTGACCCGCACAGGGTCAGGCGTCACTGTTTCCGTAAATGACCTGTTTGCGTTGCGCGGCAAAATTCAGCAGGCGCTCGATGGGTATGCGGGCGCGTTCGATGATGTCCTCATCGACAAAAATCTCGTTGGCGCCTGATCTGATTGTTTCCTGCAGTTTTGTGAGGCTGTTCATGGCCATCCACGGACAGTGGGCGCAACTCTTGCAGGTTGCTCCCCGGCCGGCCGTGGGCGCCTCCATAAAGGTCTTGTCCGGGGCCGCCTGCTGCATCTTGTAGAAGATGCCCCGGTCGGTTGCAACGATGAACATGTCCGAGTCCAGTTCCGTTGCCGCCTTGATGATGCCCGTGGTGGAACCGACCACGTCGGCCTGGGCAATGACCGGCGCCGGGGACTCCGGGTGCACCAGCACCGTGGCGCGGGGGTGTTTCTTCCTTAATTCCGCCAGTTCCCTGCCCTTGAACTCCTCATGGACGATACAACTGCCCTGCCACAACACCATGTCGGCGCCGGACTGCGCCTGTACGTACTCTCCCAGGTATTTGTCCGGCGCCCAGATGATCTTTTCCCCTTTTTCCGCCAGGCGCCGGACCACGTCCACCGCGCTGCCGGAGGTGACCATCCAGTCGGCGCGCGCCTTCACCGCGGCGCTGGTGTTGGCGTACACCACCACGGTGCGGTCCGGGTGGCTGTTGCAGAACGCGTTGAACTCGTCGATGGGACAACCGATGTCCAGGGAACAGTCCGCGTGCAGGTCCGGCATCAGGACCCGTTTTTCCGGGTTCAGGATCTTCGCGGTTTCGCCCATGAAACGCACCCCGCAAACGATCAGGGTCGAGGCGTCGGATTCATGGCCGAAGCGGGCCATATCGAGGGAATCGGAAACGTGCCCCCCGGTCTCATCAGCCAGCAACTGCAAATCCGGATCGGTGTAGTAATGCGCCACCAGCGCCGCGTCCTGTTCCCGCAACAGGCGCTTAATCCGGCGGATACATTCGTCCCTCTCCTCGCCGGGGAGTTGTTCGACTACCGTCTCAGGCACCTGCTCCGGGAGCAGCCTGAAATCCGGGGGTGTAATGGCATTGTGCATTGTGCGACCTGGTCCGGTAATCATAACCAACGCAATCGTAGTGCATCAATTGCCCTGAATCAAGGAATTGGGGCCAGGGTATTTGAAAATGGGTGGTGAACAGCCCGCTCACCGTGCTATACTGGCGCCATGAGTACCTACCTCTACAAAGCGCTGATAGAAGCAAACGCGTCTGATACTGCCGCCACCGAAGCGGCTCGGGAAATCGATAGCTACAAACAGGACGTCGTGGCCCTGAAAACGAAAGTCGATATCCTGCTGGTTGGCGTCGGCATCCTGATCGCCCTGGGCGTGATCGACAAGTTCCTGTGACACGGGCCTTACTGCATCCCGCAGTCATTGGCCAGGAAATCCAGTAGCGTCGTGTAAAAATCCAGGTAGTGCCGGTAGCCCAGCGTATCGACGGTATGCGCGGCATCCACCAGTTTCAGGTACTTGTAGGGCTTGCCGCGTTTCTCCAGTTCCCGGGCAAACAGGTCGCTGTGCTTGATGGGGACGATCAGGTCGCGATCGCCGTGCACCAGCAGCACGGGCACGTTGACCGCGTCCATGTTCTTGAGGGGAGACAGCCCGCCGCGCCACTTCTGGATCACGTCCCGGAACCGGTAATGCCATGTATCCTTCTCAATCAACTCCATGCTGCTCACCCCCGCGCCCGGGATCGAGCAGCGGTAGATATTGGGACTGCGCATGGAACCCACCATCGCCGAGTAGCCGCCGTAGCTCCAGCCGAAGATGGCCATCCTGTCCGGGTCGGCGATGCCCTGTTCCACCAGGTAGCGCATGCCGTCGTCCACGTCGTCCTGCATCCTGTAGCCCCACTGTTTATTGCCGGCGCTGTAATAGTCAAAGCCGAAGCCCGTGGAGCCGCGGAAGTTGGGCTGCAGCACGGCGTAACCCCGGGTCGCCAGCAGTTGCGGCCACTCGTCCCAGAAGGACGAGTTCCAGAACAGCGAATCGCGGCTGCGCGGCCCGCCGTGGGGATGGGCGACGGCCGGGTACGGCGGTTCACCGGTTGTGGGCAGGGTTAGCACTGCATTGATTCTCATGCCGTCCCGGGCCTCGTACCAGATGGACGTGCGTTCGCCCAGTTGGTCCGGCTGGATTGCAGACGCTCTGCCCAGGAGCTGGATACGGGATTTGTCCTGCAGCAGGTAGTAACGGCCCGGCTCCTTCGGCCCCATGGAACGGACGATGATGTACTTGTCCTGCGCCGCGCGGTCATGGATCCTGTTGAAGTTGCCCGGTGGCAGGACCGCGTCGATGGACTGTTGCAGGGCTGCGGCAGTCTCGTCGATATAATGAATGGTGTAGGAGTCGCCCACGTACGAGAATCCCACCAGTTGCGGGTCCTCATCACCGTCCACGCACGCCTGCGAGATACAGGCCCGGACAATGTCCCTGGCATCATAGCGGTTGATCGCGAACAACAGGTCGGGTTCGGCCTGCGGGCGTTCCATATCGAACAGGTAGATGCCTTCCGTGTCGCGATCTTTTGCCCACAACACATATGCCTGGTTGTAGTCCGGTGGTTCGAAGCCCAGGATTTCCACGTAACGGTCCTCGTCCACGTCCCAGGTCAGCCAGTCGCTCCAGTCACTCCAGTCGCCGTCTGTTCCGGTCCGGAATTGCATGGTAATGGTGTTGTCGTGACGGTTGGCGCGGCTGCGCACACGGGCGTTGCCGTCCTTGTCGAACTCGTAGCCGAAGTAATCTGCGGAGAACTTGAAGACCGGCCGGGGTTGTCCGTTGTTGACGTTCACCTTGAACACCTCGGTGCCGTTTTCCTCGGCATTGAACCACTCTATCAGCACCCAGTCATCCTCGGTGGGCAGACGCGAGACCACCCTGGGGCTGAACAGACGTTGCACATAGGTCTCAAATGCGAAGCGGGTGATATTGGATTTGCTCGGCAATTCCACCCAGCGCCCGCCGTCGATGCCTACGGACAGCAGTTTCCAGGCATAGGTCTTGACCTTGCCGGCCGCGCCGATGCCGGCCCGGTTGTAACCGACACGCCGTCCCGGCACCTCCACCGGCTGGCGCGTGCGGATCAGCAGGCGTTCGTCATTGGCCCAGTTCACCCCGACGATGTCCATGTGTTCCGCGCCCAGTGTGTACGGGTCCTTATCCAAGCGCGCGGTCTCATAGATGTCCACCACGTAATTCTGTCCGGGCCCGGGCAGGCGCATGATCGCCAGGTGCTCGCCGGAAGGGGACAGGTCAACGTCGCGCACCAGGGGCCGCATGGCGAACTCTTCCAGGGTCGGCGGCTCGAGCGCGGCGCCGGCAGGAGTAAACAGTAACAGGGCCAGCACAACGGAGGAGGCAATCCCGCGCATCATCACGCCTGACAACCGTAAGCCTACATCTTCAGAATAGCGATGGGGGTGAGAGGGGACAGATTTCAAATCTGTCCCCGACGCACCGGGATCAGAACAGCGAGGAGAGATCATAACTGAACGAGGCGAAAATCCTGCGGTCAAACAGGCTGTAACCGGCGCCCAGGGGGATATTATAGCCGACAGCCGTTCCGATGGACGGGCTGAACCCGCTCCACCCCACTACCGGCGGTGACACGTCGAAGACGTTGCGCACGCCGACGATCACCTGGAAGCGCCGGTTCGGGTCGCGGTAGCGGATCGACAGGTTGTGGAAGAACTTGTCGTCGGCTTCAGCGACGTTGGTAACGGATTCGTCTCCCGGTAATGCGTATACGGGTTCCTCATCGGTGGAGCCGATATAGTCCGTGGTCCAGATGAAGGTGAAATCACGCCACTGGAAGCGCACGTCCGCCTCGCCGCGCCAGTTCGGGTAGGAATGGCGGCCCGCGTAATTGGTCGGTTTCTCATCGCCCAGGCCATACTGGTACGCGAGCAGGCGCGTGGCCAGGATGTCCACGCTGAGGTCGCCGAACGAGAACTCGCGGTCTGCGCGCACGGTGATGTCATACCCCAGGGAACGCTCTATGGCGACGTTGATGTACGAGGAGTTGACGCCGGCAAGATCTCCATTCTGGTTGCGAGCGCCGACCAGGTCGCATTCCTCGGCGCTGAAGTTGAGGGAATTGTAACAGCGCGACAGGATTTCGCTGGCGCCGAGCCGGGAGATGGAGTTCTTGAGGTCAATATCGTAGTAGTCGAATGCCAGGCTGAGATTGAGACCCAGGGCCGGAAAGCGGCCGGCCAGGTCCGGCGTCAGGATAAATCCCAGGGTCCATGAGTCCGAGGTCTCCGCCTCCAGGTCGGGATTGCCTCCCGATGCGACCCGGATGCTTGAGGACGGGGCATAATCGGGAGGGATGATGCCCTGGTTCTCCAGCGCCTCGCAGTTCCGGTACTGGTTGCTGGTCGGGTCCAGGTCCTGGGACGGGTCGCGGAACCGGTCGCAGGGGTCTGCCCTGGAGGCGACAAAACCGGTCACCGGCGCCAGGTTGAGGTGGAACAGCGCCGGCGCGCGGAACGAGGTGCCCACGGACGAGCGCATGCGCAACACGGGATTGACCGCGTAATTGAACAACAGGCGCCAGGTGGTATCGCTGCCGTAGGAACTGTAGTGGGTATACCGGAAGGACCCGTTCACCGTGAGTTCCTCCGCCACGCTGACGTCGCCCAGTTTGACGCCCGAGAGCAGCGGCACCTCTACTTCCGTATAGCCTTCCAGCACCCGGTCATCGCCCGTGGTGATCCCGGACGAAGTAAATCCCCACTGGTTGTCTTCCACCGCCGCCGGGGGAGGACGGTCATTGATGCTGCGGCTGCGCCAGTCCATGCCCACCACCCCGCGCGCTTCGCCGGCAGGCGCATCAAACAGGCGCCCCTCCATGGAGAACGCCGCAGTCCACAGGTCGTAAGCGGTCTTGATCTTCTGCCGGTCGCGGATATAATCCGCCGCCTCCGGCGGAATCTCGCCGCGCCTCAGGGTGGCTTCGTCAAACAGGTCCAGGGGAACGCAACCAGGGTCCGGGCCTGCGGCCAGGATGCGGCTCACTGTAGCGCCTTCGAAATTGGCGCCGTACAGGAGCTGGCCCGGATCCAGGACGCAGTGAAGATTGCCGTCCGGCCCGATCGCGGAGGACATGGCCCGCGCCACCTTGTCCTTCAACCAGACATCGTAAGTCCACTCGCCGCGGCTCCAGGAATAGCCGCCGTCAGCCTTCCAGGTGAACTCGCCCAGGTCTCCTTCCAGGCCCAGGCGCAATGCGCCCACGTCGTTCTGCACTTCCGTGACCGGGTCCAGCAGGTTATAACTCATCACTACCGGCTGGGCGATGCCTCCGATACTGCCGAACGGGTTGGTCGGGTTGGCGGGGTGGACATAAGGAAATAATTGCCGGTACCCGTTGTTGTAGCTTTCATCGCGGTGCGTGAAATAAAATTCGTAGCTGGCGCTGACCGTCCCCAGCAGCCCGCCCAGGTCGAAATCCAGCAGTCCGTCACTGTAGGCCTGGATGCGCCGGCGCTCCGGTATCAGGTCCTCCTCGCCCCAGTTGCGGTCGTCCCGGTATCCTTCTTCCGGCACTCGCTCGCCGTTCCTGTCGCCAAGCTCGCGCCAGGGAAGGCCGGTCCCGGCAAAGTCGGCGCCGGGGTCGCGTACCAGCGAGGTCGCCGGACCGAGCCCGTACACGTCCACGAAACCGAATACCCCGCCGAAGCAGCGGCCGCGGGTGGGCGCAAAAATCGAAGGATGGATTCCGCCGTCGGTCAGCGGGCGCTCATCGCAGAAACTGTAGTCCTGTTCATCCCTCCCCACCGGCCCCAGGCTCGAGAACTCGACCGCGGCGTCGATATAACCGCGATCCCAGGTCTTGCCGAACAGTCCGCTTACCGAGCCGTAATCGAGTTCATCCTGGTAGTAGCCTTCCAGAATAACGTCATCGAAGCGTTTCCTGGTGATGATGTTCACTACTCCGGCGATGGCATCGGCGCCGTAGATGGAAGAGGCGCCGTCCTTGAGGATTTCAATGCGGTCGATGGCGACATCCGGGATTGAGTTCAGGTCAACACTGTTGACCTGGCCGCGGGTGCCCGCCGGCGTGAAGCGCCGCCCGTTCACCAGGATCAGGGTGCGGCCTGGGTCCAGGCTGCGCAGGCCGAACGTGTTGACGCCAGGGCCGCCGGAGACCACGAAACCGCCGAAACTGTTGTCGATCTGTGTGCCGGAAGCCAGGGCGCTGGTCTGCAGGATCTCCGAGGTATTGGCCATGCCCGCCAGGGCAGCGCTCTCGCTGGTGATGACCGTCACCGGCAAGGCCGATGTGAACGCATCGCGGCGGATGCGTGAGCCGGTGACGATGATTTCCTCGGTCGTCTCGGTGAGCGCTGGTTCCGCCACTTCTTCGTCAGTTTCTGCGTCGGAAGGCGGTTGGTCGCGCTCTGCAGTTCGGTTAGCGTCCTGTTGCGATTCCTGCCTTTCGTCCTGCTGCCCGGATTCCTGTTCCGCTGTTTCGGCTGCCTGTCGTTCTTCTGCGCCGGCCCGGTCTGTAGCATGCCCGACATGGCTTACCAGGCCGGAAGCAAGCAGAATAAGCGTGATAATAGACTGTCGGATCATGGTTCGTGATTCCCACCCACATTCGTCCCCGCGCAGGCGGGAAGCCAGTAAGCGAACATTCATTATAAGGAGTTTGTCTACTGGATTCCCGCCTGCGCGGGAATGACGAACGGGGCGCGTTTTGCGTCGTTACCTATAAGAGGTTCCTTAAGAATTATATACAAGTTTGACACCCAGTTCACGCAATTGTTCCGGCGATGCGCCCGCAGGGGCGGACGTGAGCAGGCAACTGGCGGTCTGGGTCTTGGGAAAGGCGATGACGTCCCGGATTCCCTTCGCCCCGGCCATGATCATGACGATGCGGTCCAGACCGAAGGCGATACCGCCGTGGGGCGGACAGCCGTATGACAGGGCGTCGATCAGGAAACCGAACTTCTCCCGGGCCTGTTCCTCATCAATACCAAGCAGGTCCAGCACCTTCAGTTGCATTTCCGGCTCATGGATACGGATCGAACCGCCGCCCAGTTCCATGCCGTTCAGGACCAGGTCATAGGCGCGCGACAAACTCTCATGCAGGTCGCCATCCTGCCCCGGCACTTGCGGCGCGGTAAAGGGATGGTGCAGCGAGTCCCAGCGCTGCTCCGCATCGTTATATTCGAATAACGGGAAATCCACTACCCAGAGGGGCGCCCAGTCTCCCTGCAGCAGGCCCAGGTCTTCGGCCAGCGCCGTGCGCAGGGCGCCGAGTGAGTCGTTGACTGTACGCGCCTTGTCGGCGCCGAAAAAAACAATATCGCCGGTCTGCGCCCCGGTACGCTGCAAAACGGCCTGCACCGTTTCCCCCGGCAGGAATTTCAGGATGGGCGATTGCAGTCCGGCATCGCCCTGCTCCATATCATTGATCTTGATATAGGCGAGCCCCCTGGCGCCGTACTTTCCCACGTAAGCGGTATAGTCATCGATCTCCTTGCGCGTGAGCGCATTGCCGCCCGGCAGGCGCAGCGCGGCAACGCGTCCGTGCGCCTGGTTTGCCGGGCCGGAAAATACCTTGAATTCCACCTCCTTCATCAGGTCGCCGACTTCGACCAGTTCCAGCGGGTTGCGCAGGTCCGGCCGGTCCGTCCCGTAGCGGCTCATGGCTTCGGCGTAGGTCATGCGCGGGAACGGGTCTGCCAGTTCAATGCCTTTTACCTGCCTGAACACGGTACGCATCATATCCTCCACCAGGCCGGTGACATCATCCTCGTCGACGAACGACATTTCCATATCGAGCTGGGTAAATTCCGGCTGCCGGTCCGCGCGCAGGTCCTCGTCGCGAAAACAGCGGACAATCTGGTAGTAGCGATCCATCCCGGACATCATCAGCAGTTGCTTGAACAACTGCGGCGATTGCGGCAAGGCGAAGAAACCGCCGCGCTGGGTCCGGCTCGGCACCAGGTAATCCCGCGCGCCTTCCGGGGTCGCCCTGGTCAGGACAGGGGTTTCGATATCGAGAAAGCCGTGCCCGTCAAGGTAATCACGGATGGCCCGGGTGACCCGGCTGCGCAGCTTGATGTTGTCCTGCATGGTCTCCCGGCGCAGGTCCACGTACCGGTAACGCAGGCGGATATCATCCTGCACATTCTCATCGTCCAGTTGGAACGGCGGGGTCCTGGCCTTGTTCAATATTTCCAGGGTGTGTCCCAGCACTTCCACTTCGCCGGTGGGCAGGTTCGGGTTGATCGTGCCCTCCGGGCGCCGGCGCACCCGGCCGGTGATACGGATCACGAATTCATTCCTGAGCGTCTCGGCGACGGCAAAAGAATCGGCCCGGTCGGGGTCATAAACAACCTGGGCCAATCCCTCCCGGTCCCGCAGGTCAATGAAGATCACCCCGCCGTGATCGCGGCGCCGGTGTACCCAGCCGCACAATGCGACTTCCTCACCGATCATGTCGGCCGTCAGTTGTCCGCAATAGTGGGTACGCATGGATTGTAGTAACTTTCGCTTCGGGCTGCGTCAGGAGTCGGACGAAGACGCGGCGACCGCGCCTGATGGCAGCATTTGCCTGATTTCCCCTTCCGGCACGATCACTCCCATTGATATGATGAACTTGAAGCCGTCTTCAACGGACATATCCAGTTCAATGATGTCCCGCTCCGGGATCAGCAGGTTGAATCCCGAGGTTGGGTTGGGCGTGGTCGGCAGGTAAATGGACTGGAGTTGCTGATCGGTGATCCCGCGGTCCGTCTCAACGTGTTCATTACTGAGAAACCCGATACACCAGCAATCCTTGCGCGGGTACTCGACCAGGACCACCTTGCGAAACGACTTGCTCTGGGAGGCCAGCAGGGTGGTGGAGATCTGTTTGACGCTGTTGTAGATGTTTCGCACCAGGGGGATTTTCCCCAGCGCCGTCTCCCAGACCTGTACCAGGCGCCGGCCCAGCAGGTTGGCGGCAAACATGCCGGTGAGGATCAGGATACCGACGGCCAGGAGGATGCCGAAACCCGGGATACTGAACCCCAGCAACGCCTCCGGCCGATACTCCGGCGGCAACAGCAGAATGGTGCCGTCGAGGAGGTCGATAACGAATTTGATGATGGCCACGGTAATGACCAGGGGCAGCCACACCAGCAGTCCGGCTATGATGTATTTCCGCAAGGCAGTCATTATCTGTAAATCCCGGGCAAAGGCCCTCACTCCGGCATAAAAAAACCGGTGCAGCATATCATATTCCGGACCTGTGCGTCCGGGAAAAGGCGGGTCAGCCGGCGGGAGGGGAAGCGGCCGCGTTGCCGCCTGTAGCTTGTGTCGCGGACTTCGTTTCCTTGCCGGCGCTATCGGTTTTTGCTTCCTTATCCTTGCCCTTGTCCTTGTCTCCCGAGGTTTTGGCGCTATCGGATTCGCCGGCCTTGTCATCATCCTTTGCCAGGTTCCTGCGGGATTTCTCATCCTTGAAATCCGTTTCGTACCACCCGCTGCCACTGAGCCGGAAGGCAACCGCAGACACCAGTTTGCGCAGGCCCGGTTCCTCACACGCGGGACAATCCGTCAGCGGCTGATCGGAGATCTTCTGCAGTTTCTCCAGCCTGTGGCCGCAGTCATGGCATTCGTATTCGTAAATCGGCAAGACGTTATTCTCCAATACTGTGAAACAGGGGAAACATGGTGACGGCCAGGCGGAATTTCAAGTCTTCGGAAAGAATTCCCGGGATCAGAAACGGTACGATGCTTCCACTCCCCACACCCGCGGCGCACCGACGACACAACGCTGCATGCCCCCGCCGGTGACCGGGTCCACCAGGCTCAGCGTGGTGGCCAGGGCCTGGATGAATATCACCTGGCAGTAATCCTGGTCGAACACGTTGCGTACGAAACCCGAGATTTCCCAGCCGTCGTCCGCGCCGCGCAAACCCAGTCGGGCATTGACGATATCGTAGCCCGGCTGCATTGTCTGCGGCGCCTGATTGGTATCCGCGCCGACGTTCTGTCCGGAAACATACTGGTATTCACCCCGCACGAACCAGCCCAGGCCGTGTACGGGGATACGGTCGGACCATTCGGCCACGAGCGACAACTGCCATTGCGGCGAGAAGTGGTTCCTGTCTCCCGTCAGGTCCCGGACCGGCAGTTCCGCCGGGGGGAACCCCAGGAACCTGCTCAACTGGACCGAGGTCCGGTAAGCGGCAATGTCGGCGGGCAGGCTGGTGGCGTTGGGGAAATTTCCGAAGCTGGAATCCAGGTAACTCACTCCCAGGACGGTATAGAGCTGGTCCACGGGCCGGGCCTGGATGTCCAGTTCCACGCCTTGCTGGGTAAGCTCCTCGACGTTCTGCATAAGGAAATTCACGCCGTCGAACCTGCGGTCCTGGAGATCATCGATCTCCGTGTGAAAATAGTTCAGGTTGACGACCACCCGGTTATCGAACATCCCGCCCTTGGCGCCGACCTCGATATTGTCCACGGTTTCCGTATCGTACTCCCGGTCTGCACCCGCGGCCTGGGCGACGGAGTCGAAGCCTTCAGGGTTGAAGCCGCCCGACCTGAACCCGGTCGCATAGGTGGCGAACAGCATCAGGTTTTCGACGGGAGAATAACTGATATTCGCCAGCCAGGTGATCTCTTCCTCATCGTACTCAAGGTCAGGATGCTGTTCCGGTATGCGCAAATCGAGGGCGAATGGATTCGCCGGTGAAGGCGGCGCGGAGATCGGGTTGTTGACCAGGCTGAGAAAGCTGCCTTCCTTGTTGCTGTCGGTCCAGCGCAGCCCGCCGGTCACGCGCAGTTGTTCCGTGACATTGAGTGTCAACTGGCCGTACACCGCGTAGTTGCTGACGTCCTGCCTGAACCGGGTGGCGACGGCATCCCTTTGCGTTCCTCTAACACAGTCCCTGGCCACACCGCCGGCAATGGCGTTGGCTGCCTGGGGGCTGAAGTTGAAACTGGCAAGATAACTCGCGAACAGGTTGCCGACAAAGGGAGAACAGAAGTCCGGCCCGTGGTCGAAAGCCTGGTCTATCCCGTAATCTTCCCGGTAGAAATACGCGCCGGCAACGTATTCGATGAGTCCGCCGGCCGGGGAAAGCAACTGTAATTCCTGGGATACGGTCTCCACGTCGTAGAACGTAACGCGCCGTATCAGGTCCATGGGAAGCCGTATGACGGATTCATTCAGGGTATCGTTGTACCATTTCCGATAACCGGTCAGGGAACGGACGGTATGCTCGCCGAGGCGCCAGTTGACCTCGCCGGCAATGCCCCACTGCTCATCCTCTGCATAGTCCCGGTGGTCCTGGTGCACGTTATTATCAAAACCGTGCACGGCTTCCGGCACTTCCCCGGTAGGCATCGTGAGGGGGTCCGTGGGAGACAGGAAGCGGCGCAGCGCCACCAGGTATTCCGGCTGCACCGTGTCGGACAGCACTTCAATTACGCCGCCGCCGTTAATTATCCTGGAGAAATCGGCAGTCAGGGTAATGTCAAGGTCCGAAGCAGGCTCAAAAAAGAGCTTGCCGCGTACGCTGCCGTCTTCCCACTTGCCCACGTCACTATCGCTGCCGTTTTCGGTGAAACTGTTCTCGCCGTAGCCGTTCCGGTCGGAATACTGAAATGCCACACGGCCGGCAATCTCAGGCGAGAAGGCGCCGCTCAAGGCGCCGGCTACCTGCACGTGGCCATAATTTCCGTAACTGGCCCTGATGTCCCCGGAAAACTCATCCCCGGGTTTCCTGGTGCGTATGTTCAATGCTCCCATGGAGGCGTTGCGCCCGAACAGCGTGCCCTGTGGGCCGCGCAGGACCTCGACAATTTCCAGGTCCGTGAGGGTACCTATGACCGAGGACGGTCGCGGGATGTAAATCCCGTCGACGAATACCGCGACGCTCGGCTCAATGGCGCTGTTGCCCACCGATCCGACCCCGCGCAGTACGATGCGGTTGTTCGCCAACTGACTGGAAAAGGCCAGGCTCAGGTTCGGGGTATATTGATCGAGTTGCTGCAAGGTGTCTATGCCGGAATCCTCAAGGAACTCACCGGTGAAGGTGGAGATGGAAATAGGGACATCCTGCAGGGATTGCTCCCGTTTCTGCGCAGTGACGATGATTTCCTCAATAGCCTGTGCGCCGACGGCGCCGGACGCTGTCAGGAGCACTAAGACGGTCAACGTCAATATCACCGGATTATTGGACGTCCCTGGCGCGGAATTTATCATTTCGCTTTCTCCCTGAGGTAACAACACAACGCTCCAGACTGATCAGGAATCAGTGTATTTTACCACAGATCGGCCCGTAAGTCCTTAACTCTGTAAGGCCGGCTACCCTCCGGACTTAATGCCGGTGGTCATGCGCCTCAAGGTATCGTCTTTCAGCCAGAAATGATGGTACAGGGCAGCCAGGATGTGTATCCCCACCAGTACCAGTATCACAATCGGAAAGATTCCATGCAAATCCCCGATCAGTTCATTCAGGGCTTCGTCCTTTTGCATCGGGAGCCCCACCTCGAACAACCCGAAGAACGGCACCTTGTAACCGGCCGTGGCAAACCGGGCCATGCCGTTGAATATCTGGACGAACAACATGAGGTACAACCCGTAATGGACCGTCCTAGAGACAACGTGCTGCCAGAAGGGGATATGCGGCATTTTTGCGGGCGTGACATTCAGCCAGCGCCAGATCAGGCGCGCGCTGAGTACGAACAGCAGCAGCAGGCCGAACGAGGCGTGCAGGAGTATCAGCTGCAGTTTTTCGTCTCCGCGGGGCAGTTCGGTTGATTGCGCGGCAATCGCCAGCAGCGTGATGACGATGATCAGCACCAGCCAGTGCAGGATTTTACTTATGGAACCGTATTCTTTTTCGGTGTTTTTGACAGACATTACATTGCCCCCTGTGCAGTGGTGGGTCGTGCAGGATTATAAGCTGCGTTACAACCCGTTGATATTGCTGGAATTTATAAAATCAATAATATTCTTACCAACGAAAAAACCAACAGACAATTAAGGGTATTCCAGCTTTTCAGCCGCTATTATAGATGAATTGTCCTGCTCGCGTTATTGAGATATAAGGTTTTCTATCGTGTGATTAACCGTACTCGTGAAGAAGGTATTTTGTGTGTACAGCGCTTCCAAATTTTAGGAAGCTTACAGCTACCTGATCTTGACTACTCAATTACCTCATCAGTAATTCGCACTATGTGGTGGAAAACCTCATTCAGAAAATCTGCCCACCCCTTTCCATCATGTGCGATCTCATCCAGGAGAAAGTACTTGCGAATACCGAGACTGTTCAAGCGCTGCTCCATTTCAGCGGTTACAATTCCTGCAACCAATAAATTTTCGGAACCTGGAGGTGTAGCTTCAAAACTTTTCTGGACCGCTCCGAGACGTTCAAGCGCTCCCGCGGGGTCAGTTCCCCCCTTGATCTCAATGGTTGAGATGACATTTCCGTTGTGCTTGAATTCAATATCCGGTTCTGAACCGTAATACATCCAATAATCTTTCGGCAACTTGAATTCGGTCCCTCGTTCATCCCTTTCGATTATCAATCCCCGGCTGTCAAGCCAATCCCGAATACGATCTTTAACGATATTCTCAGCATCCTGGCCGATAAGATTACGAATAGAACCATCCAGCCCAATACCCATGTTGGCGATGATGTTTCGATAACCGTTGTCAAGTGTCCAGTCGGTTGCCCCTTCAATGATAGAAGAGATTACCGTGTTGTAGAGCCTGGCGACTTCCTTGCACTTATCTTCATTAACCTGGCTGTTGCGTTCGGGGTCTTCCCATGTATCCACAGATGCTGCTATGGCGCCTACTCTTTTGCGGGACAATAACGCAATGCCTCGATAATACTCAGAGGTCTCCGGGTGGTGGTAAAGCAGTTCGGGATGGGCAAAGACTTGTCTGGGGTCGATGCCAGATGATTCGACATATTTCCATGCTTCCGGGCTGATCATCAGATCATCCGGCGAGCTAAACGTCAGTCGTTGCTCAAATCCTGCTATGAGCCTCTGTAATTTAATGTCTGTTCTTTGCTTGATTCTGTTCGAGAGAACTGATGATCGCTTTTTTGCATCATCCAGCTTAGCCATTCGTGCGGACCCATTTATACATGCACTTTCTGATCTCCCGACGCCCGAATCTTCCCATTTGCTGACTTGAATTACCTTTTCCCCGCGCAAGTAGCCAGATATGTTCACACTCAAAACCTGCCTGCTCTGCAAAGTCGGACAGAATCAAGTCTACCGGTATTTCCTCGCCGTGATACTGGACGTTATCGTTGACCATATACACTGTACCGCCCGGGCGCACTACTCGTGCAAGCTCGGAAATAACTACAGCCATTTCCTGAAAGTAGCCCCTGACCAGGCGAATTACATGGGGATTGGAAAGCTCTCTTACATGACCTTCGAGTATCGATAGTACTTCCTGCAGCGCGCTCTGTTCTTCAAACATCCGCAAAGCGCTTTCCATCAATACGCTGCCTCTATAACAGCTTTCCAGCCAGTCCCTCTTGGGTTTGTTTTCCACCGTTGCCGACAGTAGATCCTGTCTGAGGTTAGAGAATTTTTTCTGGTCATAGCCGAGCCATGCAAGTTCCAGCGCGTATGTCCTGGTGTAGTCGTACCTGTTGGCATAGGGAGGAGAGGTGATTACCGTATCGAATGCGCCTTCCGGCAAGTCCCGCAACACTTTGAGACAGGAGCCCATGATGAATTTCGGCATCTTTGCACCATATTTCACCTTCAACGGTTCCACGTCGTCCAGTATCTCACGCAATCTCGCTCGCAATGCCTGATGCAATGATTGGATCGGTCCTTTATCCAGCCGGGCACGCAAATTTCGTCCCGAACGATAATCCCAGCGCAGATACTGCCCATCCTTCCGGGTGTAACTGATATTCTCAAGGACGCTCATACAAGCGAAATCCAACATCATTGCACTGGCAGAATCTTTGACGCCAGCAATATATTCTCTAGCTTTGGCCAAGCCAGCTTCAGTTTCCATCGGAAAAGCTGACTCAGTAATACGAACATGAGGGAATGAGAATTTACTGTCAGGCGCCCGGCCGGATTCCACTTGTTCCAACAGTGATTGTCCTTCTCTCTCTAAAACCTTTCTGTTCAACCCATTTGCGGCACAGGCCAGAGCATTACTCGCCAGCACACCGACCGGCATAATCTCTATGCCGGTACCCTTCAGCCCTTTACCTGCCGCAGTCAGGGGAGTTGTACCAATTCCCGAGAATGGGTCGAGAACCGACTGAGATTCTGCATCTTCAATTAAGGCGTCAACTAATTCGCCGGAAAAACCTTCCTTGTACTTCATCCATCGGAGACCAGGTGATTTCCGGTTACCTTGCCAGGATACAACCTTACGGGTCAGGCCCGGATGAATAGACAGGCGGGAAGCAAACCTCTCCTGCAAAGATTGTCTTCCTTTCACTTTGCCACCGTGCGGGGAGACCACAGGTGGAATTAATGCGGTACGCATGTTCGTTCCTCCATCCTTAGGGTTTCATTGCAAGCTGAAAGAGACGCAAATGTTTCTCACGGATATTTTAAGTGACTTGTGAGGGAGACGCAATGCGCAAATTAACACTGCTTTTGATCGTCGAAACACGTTTTTTTAGAGAATTATATGGAAAAGCGTAACAGGGGTAGAGTGATGGGTCGTGCAGGAATCGAACCTGCGACCAACTGATTAAAAGTCAGCTGCTCTACCGACTGAGCTAACGACCCGGGAATTACATCGGCGCCCGCTGCGCGGGGCGCCGCGCTCACGACTGTTACATCAGGGTACGATGATACCGGAGATTTGGTTCGCGGTAAATCCGTCTTATTTCCGTTTGAACGAGGTAAGCGCCTGGGTGTACTCGCTCGGGTAGAGGTTCGGTATGGCGTATTCCTTGCGGGTCATCTTGACCAGCCCCACTCCCGGCGCGTACCACTGGCTCTGCTCGACCTTGATGATCCTGATGCCCAGCATGAGGCGGCGCGGCAGGTCCAGGAAGCCGATTGCATCGATGCGCAGGCATCGGGGGAAATATCCGGCCGGAACGTCCACAGGATCGTCCAGGCTGGTTATGGTGTAATCCAGTTCCAGGTTGCTGCTGATCCTGTCCCAGGCCCCCTCCAGTTTTTTCGGCAGGTCAAACAGGTACAGCCGCGATCCGGCGCTCCACTCACTGCCGACGCTCAACGGATAGCCGATAACCGGGTCCGCGCCCTCGTGTCCGGGGTTCCTGCGGCTGATGCCGTCCGCCGAACGGGTGAAATGACGCATGCTGCCGTTCGCGTATGCCTTCGGGTAGTAAGTGATGCCGCCAACCGTCCTGGCAGGCAGGTTGCGGACAATGGATTTCTGTATGATCGGTTCATTGAATTCCGGGACGATCCTGCGTATATCGTAGGTCCATTCATGGCCGGGCGCAGTCGGGAAATATCCTGTTTCAGTGGAAGAGCAGGAGGCTATGAACAGGAATACAAGCCCGCACAGGCAGCGCATGTATGGGAACGGAATTAATTGCGTCCCCGGTCCCGTTACGCCGGTCCCCCGGCCACCCTTTTCCTCCCCCATATCAGCCCTGCGCCTGCTTCATTTTCTCAGTTTCATATCCCGCTCCAGTTGCAGTTCCTGTTCCAGGAACGCCATCCGGGCCTTGATGCGTTCTGTCTGGTAATAATCCGGGCGGGGCGCGTCCTGGCGTAAAATGTGCCTGAGCTGTTCGATGGCCACCTGGGTCTCGCCGGTCAGGAAATAATATTCCGCGTTGGCAATGCCGGATTCGACCTGGTCGCCTGCTTCAGCCTCGGCGCGGGTCAGGTAATCAAAATACGTAATGTCGGGAGACTGGAACCTGCCGAACTCACGCAGTTTGTCGCGCGCCAGGTAGGGCTGCCCGCCCTTCAGCAAGGCATTGCTGTAGTTCAGCACCAGCGGGCGATAGTCCGGATACAGTCGTTCCGTTTTTGAGAAAATCGAAAACGCCGCATCGTAGTTTCCCTGCCTGACCTCGATGTCTGCGGCGGCAAGCAGGTATGTGACGTTTTCCGGCTCCTTTGCCAGCAACCGCCGCGCCTGCTCCCGCGCAAGCGCATACTGGCCGTCCTCGGTCAGCGCGATGATGTAGCCGTAACGGTCGGCGTCCCGGCTATCCTCCCGCAGGGGGTCGGCAACCCGGCGGGAAAAAAAAGCCACCGCCGCGCGCGTGGTTCCATGGGACCTCGCAACCAGTTTTGCCCGGACCAGGTTAAAACTCATGCTTTCATTGTAGGAACCTGCGCCATAGGCCGCCGCCCGCGCCGCGGCATCGGCAATCCGGCGCGTGGTCAACGGATGGGTACGAAGAAATTCCGGGGCCTGGGCGGAAAACCGCGAGCTTTGCTGCAGTTTCTGGAAGAACCCCGTCATGCCGCGGGGATTGAAACCCGAGCGCGCCAGCAACTGGATGCCGATGCGGTCCGCTTCCTGCTCGTTGGCGCGGGTGAAATTAATCCGCGCCTGCGCGGAAGCCCCCTGCACCGCCATCAGGGCGGCCTGCCCGGCATCGGGGTTCTGGGTAGCAATCAGGATGGCCCCGAGCATGGCCGCCATCGTCGGGATGCTCATTTTTTTTGACATCTCCACGGACCTTGCCATGTGTTTCTGGGTCACGTGGGCGATTTCATGGGCCACGACGCCGGCGAGTTCGCTTTCGTTGTCGGCGTTCATGATGACGCCGCTGTTGATCCCGACAATGCCGCCGGGCGCGGCAAACGCGTTGATCAAGGGGTCATTGATAACGAAAAAAGTGAATTGCTGTTCGTTGTTGTCGCTCTGGGAAACCAGCCGGTAGCCGATCGACTCGATATAAGTGTTGATTTCCGGGTCGGACACGATATCCGCCTGCTTTCTCACCTGGCTGAGAAACGCCTGGCCCAGGCGCCGCTCAAACTCCGGGCTCAGCAGTCCTCCGGTTGAATCGCCGATATCCGGCAGGTCCAGGGTCGTCACGTCGGACGCGGCCGGCGCGCACAGGCAACATGCCAGCAGGAGACTGAATCCCGTCCGAATCAGGAGGCTGGATTTTTCCGTGATCATCTTTATCTTCGAGTTACCCGGTTTTGCGGAGTTCCCGCTAAATGCCGGGGTCAGAGTAAAATCGTTACCATCGTGGCCGGTGGCGGGACCGGGGTGATTTTACTCTGACCCCACCATCTGCCTGATGTTAGCGGGAGTCGCTGCCTCGTCACTAGCCTGTGAGAAGCGAGGCATAAACGTGTAACATATCGCATTTTTACCGTTATTTCATGACGCAGGCCGGAATTTTCTCCGGGCTGGAGGTGTTTTGTCGATGGCCGAAGCAAAAAACGCTTTTTACGCGCAATCCGGCGGGGTGACCGCCGTGATCAATGCCAGCGCCTGCGGCGTGCTGGAGACCGCGCGCCGGCATCCGGACAGAATCGCCAACGTGTACGCCGGACGCAACGGCATTATCGGCGCCCTGACCGAGGACCTGATCGACACCGGGCAGGAACCGCCCGAAGCCATTGCCGCGCTCAGGCATACGCCTTCCGGCGCGTTCGGTTCCTGCCGTTACAAGCTCAAGGGGCTGGAAGAAAGCCGGGCTGAATACGAGCGCCTGATCGAAGTCTTCAAGGCCCACGACATCGGGTATTTTTTCTACAACGGGGGCGGCGACTCAGCCGATACCTGTCACAAGGTTTCACAACTGTCCGCACAATGGGGTTTCCCGATACAGGCGATACACATTCCCAAGACGGTCGATAACGACCTGCCCGTCACCGACAACTGCCCCGGGTTCGGTTCGGTTGCCAAATATATTGCGGTATCCGTGCGCGAGGCTTCCTACGACGTCAGTTCGATGGCCAGGACGTCCACCAAGGTGTTCATCATTGAAGTCATGGGCCGCCATGCCGGCTGGATTGCCGCCGCGGGGGGGCTGGCCGCCGACCGCGACAACGACATTCCGGTGGTGATCCTGTTTCCCGAGGTCCCGTTCGACCAGGATAGATTTCTCGCCAGGGTCCGGGACTGCGTTGCGCGCCATGACTACTGTTCCGTCGTCGTATCCGAAGGCGCGCGCTGGCCGGACGGCCGTTTCCTGGCTGAACAGGGCACGAAGGATGCCTTCGGCCATGCCCAGCTTGGGGGCGCGGCGCCGGTAGTGGCGGCGCTGGTCAAGCAGCACCTGGGGTTCAAATACCACTGGGCCGTTGCCGATTACCTGCAGCGCTCGGCGCGCCATATCGCCTCGAAGACGGATGTCGACCAGGCTTATGCCCTGGGCAAGGCCGCGGTGGAGTTCGCCCTGGCCGGCAAGAACGCGATCATGCCGGTGATTGTGCGTACCTCCGATAACCCCTACCGCTGGGAAATCGGCCTGGCGGACCTTGAGGACGTGGCCAATGTGGAAAAATTCATGCCCGGAGAATTCATCAGTGCAGACGGTTTCGGCATCACGCCCGCGTGCCGCGCCTACCTGGAGCCGCTGATCCAGGGAGAAGACTATCCGCCTTACCGGAACGGAATGCCAGACTATGTGCGCCTCAGGAATGCGCCGGTGGCAAAAAAAACCGCGGCCGGGTTTGAACTTCGCCGCTGAATCTATAGACTGTCAGGCTTTTATCCATATCAACCACAACCCCTGATCATTTTAAGGAGCATTAAACATGTCAACATTGGACCTCGCCCTGATTTGCAGTGTAATCGCCATCCTCTACGGCATCTTCTCGGTGCGCTGGATACTCGCCCAGCCCGAAGGCAACGAACGCATGCGGGAAATCGCTGCGGCCATCCAGCAGGGAGCCTCCGCGTATCTCAACCGCCAGTACACGACCATCGGCGCGGTCGGTATCATCCTGTTCATCGTGCTGGGTCTCGTGCTCGACTGGTACACCGGCTTCGGGTTCCTGATCGGCGCGCTGTTCTCCGGCGCCGCCGGTTACATCGGCATGAACATCTCCGTGCGCGCCAACCTGCGCACTGCCGAAGCCGCCAACCGGGGGATCAACGATGCGTTGACGGTCGCATTCAGGGGCGGCGCGATAACGGGCCTGCTGGTCGTCGGACTGGGCCTCCTGGGCGTCGCTGGCTACTATGCCCTGTTGCAAAACCTGGGAGCGGAAACCGGCACCATCCTTCATGCCCTGATCGGCCTCGGTTTCGGTGGTTCCCTGATTTCCATTTTTGCCCGTCTGGGCGGCGGCATCTTCACCAAGGGCGCCGACGTGGGCGCCGACCTGGTAGGCAAGGTGGAGGCCGGCATCCCCGAGGACGACCCGCGCAACCCCGCGGTGATCGCGGACAACGTCGGCGACAACGTCGGCGATTGCGCCGGAATGGCCGCCGACCTGTTCGAAACCTACGCGGTGACCGTGATTGCGACCATGCTGCTGGGCAGCCTCCTGGTTCACGGGAGCGAAGCCGCCGTACTCTATCCGCTGGCGCTGGGCGGCGCCTCCATTGTCGCCTCGGTGATCGGCTGTTTCTTCGTCCGCTCCGGGGAAGGCGGCAGCATCATGGGCGCCCTGTACAAGGGCCTGATCGTAGCGGGCGTGCTGGCGGCCATCCTGTTTTACCCGGTCACGAACACAATGATGGCGGATATTGCCGGCATGTCGGCCATGTCTTTATATTTCTGCGCGCTGATCGGCCTGGCACTGACCGCGGCGATGGTGTGGATCACCGAATACTACACCGGCACCGACTATGCCCCGGTAAAGCATGTTGCGGCCGCATCCGAAACCGGCCATGCCACCAACATCATCGCCGGCCTCGGCGTATCCATGAAGTCGACGGCCCTGCCGGTGCTGGCGGTCTGCGCCAGTATCTGGGGCGCTTATGAGCTGGCCGGCCTTTACGGCATCGCCATTGCCGCGACGTCCATGCTGTCGATGACCGGCATCATCGTCGCCCTGGACGCCTTCGGCCCCATTACCGACAACGCTGGCGGCATCGCCGAAATGGCGGAACTGGATGAGAAAATCCGCAACATCACCGACCCGCTTGACGCTGTGGGCAATACCACCAAGGCAGTCACCAAGGGTTACGCCATAGGTTCTGCGGGGCTGGCCGCCCTGGTGCTGTTCGGCGACTACACCCATGCCCTGGGCCAAGCCGGCAAACACGTAGAGTTTTCACTGTCCGATCCGCTGGTCATCATCGGCCTGTTCCTCGGCGGCCTGGTGCCTTTCCTGTTCGGCGCCATGGCCATGGAAGCGGTCGGCCGCGCCGCCGGTTCGGTGGTACTTGAAGTGCGGCGCCAGTTCCGGGAGATCCCCGGGATCATGGAAGGTACCGGCAAGCCGGATTATTCCCGCGCCGTGGACCTGTTGACCAGGTCGGCCATCAAGGAAATGATCATTCCTTCCCTGCTGCCGGTGCTGGTCCCGGTGATCGTGGGCGTGGTGCTGGGCCCCGTGGCCCTGGGCGGACTGTTGCTGGGCACCATCGTCACCGGCCTGTTCGTCGCCATATCCATGACCACCGGCGGCGGCGCCTGGGACAACGCCAAGAAATACATAGAGGACGGCAACCTGGGCGGCAAGGGGTCGGAGGCCCACAAGGCCGCGGTCACCGGCGATACCGTGGGCGACCCCTACAAGGACACCGCGGGCCCGGCAGTCAACCCGCTGATCAAGATCATCAATATCGTTGCGCTGCTGATCGTGCCGCTGATCTGATACCCGGTTACTGAACCGTGTCAGTCGCCTCGCTCATTCTGTTTGTTGTCCTTAATGAGCCGCACCAGTTTTCCGCTCTCGATCTGTGGGAGAGAGAATGCAACGCAGGTGATGCCGCAGCCTGTGAACGCTTGGAAAAAGCGCAGGCCGGGGTCGGGAAACTGGCGCGGCTGGACACCCTGGCGCAGCGTTACGGCGCCCGCGCCGACAGGGGCGAACTGGAAGAGGACGGCATGCCGCGGCTGAACCTCGCCTACAGGCAGGTGATGCGGGACTATATCGATGCGGAACATGCGGTGGGCAACAAGGAACTGGATTACGATGAGGAAGCCGTCAATTATTGCGCGGACCACTTCCACAATTACTGGAGAAACAGAAAACTGTGGTGGCCCACCGATGAGAACGGCGCCCCGAGTTGGACCGACATTTACTATTACATTGTCGACCACTACCACGGCATCTGCCTTAGGCGCTATTTCAACCGGCTCTGATCAGCCTCCAGGCGGAAGGGCGGGTCCCCGAAGGAGAATTTACCTGTAGCGCGCCAGCAATTGCGCGGTTTCATACAAGGGCAGCCCCATGATGCCGGAGTAGCTGCCTTCAATTCTTGAGATGAATGCCGCCGCCCGATCCTGTATGCCGTACCCGCCTGCCTTGTCGTAGGGCATTTCGTTGTCGCAGTAGGCCTCGCATTCCTTTATGGTGAGCGGCCTGAAACTGACCGTGCTCTCGCTCAACCTGCATTCCAGCCGGTCGTGCAGGAGGACCACGGCGGTGAGTACCCGGTGTGTCCTGCCGGACAGCGCCATGAGCATCTCAACCGCCGCTTGACGGTCCTGTGGCTTCCCCAGGATCCGGTTGTCCAGGATCACTTCCGTGTCCGCTGCGAGTATCGGCCAAGGATGCGGCGCGGCCGCCCTGGCGGCCTCGGCTTTTGCCGCGGCCATGCGCACAACATAGTCTGCCGCCGACTCATCTTCCCCACGGATTTCTTCCACGTCCGTGCCGATGATCTCGTAAGCTGCGCCGATCTGGTCCAGCAACGCCTTTCTCCTGGGTGACCTGGAAGCCAGGTAGATCTGCCCTGACGAATTGATCACGGAAGATTGCTTGCCCTGTCGGCTACCGCCCAGAGTTTCTCGAGTTGATAATAGTCCCTGGTGTCAGGGTGCATGACATGGGCGATCACGTCACCGAAATCGATCAGTATCCATTCTGCCTGTTGCTCGCCTTCCACGCCGAGCGGCCTGATTTGCCTTGTCTTCGCCGCCTCGATTATCTTGTCCGCAATCGCCTTGACCTGGCGGTCTGAGCGCCCGCTGGCGATGATCATGTAATCCGTCATGGTCGTCAGCGCGCGCACGTCGAGCGTCTGCACGTCCTGGGCTTTCAGGTCTTCCATCGTGTCGGTAATCAGGCGGGCGAAACTGTTCATGAGTATAAATTGTTCTCCTTGATGTAGTTATGGATGCCGGGGGGCAGAATGTTTTCTGTATCCTGTTTTCCGTTGAGCAGTGCGCGCGCCTGCGAGGATGAAATGTCCGGGACGGTGACCGCCGCCTTGTGAATACAGCCGCCGGGGCGCGTATGCAGGTTCAGCGGCGAGGCGCAGGCATGCCCGGCATAATGGTCCTGCAGGCGTTGGTCCCAGCGCCGTTCGCCTTGCTGTTTCCTGTCGATGATCACCAGGTGCGCATAATCCGTCAGCTCCTGCCAGCGGCGCCATGTGGGCAGGGTTATAAAAGCATCCGCTCCCATGATGAAGCAGAGCGATTGCTCCGGGTGGCCGGCGCGCAGTTCTATCAGGGTATCGATCGTGTACGATATGCCGCCTCTCCTGAGTTCGAGGTCATCGACCGCCAGTTGCGGGTACGGTTTCAGCGCGCGCTCCAGCATGGCCAGCCGGTGTTTCGGCGCGGCGCCGGCCACGGTTTTATGGGGGGCGACGTTGGCCGGGATGAAGATGACCTTCTCAAGGTTCAGGGACTCGGCACATACAAGCGCGATACGGATATGGCCTGTGTGTACCGGATCAAACGCGCCGCCAATCAAACCTGTGGGTTTTCCGCCAGTCACTCAACCCACGCGCAACCTGTGACACATGCTCTACGTTCTGATATGGCCATCACCGATGACTATGAACTTCTGTGATGTCAGTCCCTCAAGTCCGACCGGACCCCGGGCATGAAACTTGTCCGTGCTGATCCCGATTTCCGCGCCCAGGCCGTACTCGTAACCGTCCGCGAACCGGGTCGAGGCATTCACCATGACCGAACTTGAATCGACCTCGGCCAGGAAGCGCCGGGCGTGATTCATGTTCTCCGTCACTATGGCGTCGGTATGCCGGGAACCGTAATGCGCGATGTGCTCCATCGCCTCGTCAAGACCGCTTACGATCTTCAGCGACATCACCGGCGCCAGGTACTCCGTGAAGTAATCCTCATCGGTAGCTGCCGTTATGTCCGGCAGGATCTGCCTGGAGCGCTCGTCGCCGCGGACCTCCACCCCGGCCTGTTCCAGCATGGGCCCGATGCGCGCAAGCACCTCCTCCGCTTTCGGTTCCGCCACCAGCAGGCACTCCATCGTGCAACAGGTGCCGTAACGCTGGGTCTTGGCGTTATGGGCGATGGTCACCGCCTTGTCCGTGTCCGCATGGCTATCCACATAGACATGGCATACCCCGTCCAGGTGCTTGATCACCGGCATCCTGGCTTCCTTGCTGATCCGTTCAATGAGTCCCTTGCCCCCGCGCGGGATGACCACGTCGATATAGTCATCGAGGGCCAGCATTTCACCAACCGCGGCCCGGTCCGTGGTTTCGACGACCTGTACCGCCGCGCCCGGCAGGCCTGCGGACTGCAGGCCCTCGGCTATGCACTCGGCGATGGCGCGGTTGGATTTGATCGCTTCCGAACCGCCTCTCAGGATCGTCGCATTGCCCGATTTTATGCATAGCCCCGCGGCATCCGCGGTAACGTTGGGCCGGGATTCGTAGATGATTCCCACTACGCCCAGCGGCACCCGCATACGCCCTACCTGGATCCCGG
Source organism: Gammaproteobacteria bacterium (assembly GCA_028819495.1). Lineage (GTDB taxonomy): Bacteria > Pseudomonadota > Gammaproteobacteria > Eutrophobiales > Eutrophobiaceae > JAAXHV01. The sequence goes on from JAPPLI010000191.1 coordinate 78,555, forward strand.
TCGGGCGGTAATTCATTTCCGAAATTTCCCCGATGGGGTCGGCCAGGCCGGCAACCTGCACCAGGCCGTCAGCCATGGCTTCCAGTCGCGCAGGAGTCAATTCGAGACGGTCCAGCAGTGCGTCTGCCAGGCGGTTTCCGCGCGCCGCGCCGAGGTCCGCGCGGTTTGCCTCCGACAGCTGCGCGCGCTGCGCCAGCAGGCGTTCGGCGATGGCGCCGAGCGCGGCGTCTTTTACTCCCGTCTCGGCCCGCGCCATGGCGCGGGCCGCATCCCGTGCGGTCCGGCCCAATGTCTGCATGTATTCTCGAATATTCATACCGTCATCAGGTCTCATCCAGCCGGTAACCAGCCAGGGTAAACATAAACTTCTCAAGCAGGCGCCAGCCGTCCGCCTCGACTACCCCTTTCAGGGCCTTGTCGACTTCCAGGGCCTCGACCAGCAGCGCTGACAACCGGTCGGGGGTGAAGCGCCGCAACAACATGTTGAGGCCTTTCCTGTGCCGCTCCAGCACCCGGTAGGCGCCGTAAACCTGCTCCTTCGGTTTTCCCCGGGCTATTTCGTGGGCAATGGCGCCTGCCCGGCGGAACCCCCACATCAGGGCGCCGTAAACGTTGAGCGCTTCGATGCCTTCATTCCTGAGCCCACGCAGCATCTTTGAGACCCGTTCCGGTTTGCCGAGAAACACGTTCTCAATCAAGTCGAACACGTCATAGCGGGCGCTGTCCACCACCATATTCAGCGCCGCCTCGCCGTCGATTTCCGCCTGGTCCACCAGCAATGCCAGTTTATCAATTTCCTGCTGCGCCGCCAGCAGGTTTCCTTCGACCCGTTGCGCTATCAGCCCGGCGGTTTCCCTGGTAATCCGTTTATCCTGGCGCCGGCAGCGGGCCATAATCCAACCCGGCAGTTCGGCGGGTTCAACCGGCCAGACCTGGATACAGCAACCGCACTGTTCCAGCGCCTTGAACCATTTCGCCTGCTGCGCCTTCCTGTCGATGCGGCCCGAGGTCAACAACAACAGGTTGTCGGAGGAATGGCCGGCCGCGTAGGCGGCCAGGGCCGCGCCGCCTTCCCTGCCCGGTTTTTGGTCGCCCAGCCTGAGCTCGATGATGCGTTTGCTGGAAAACAGGGACAGGTTGGCGCCGGCTTCCTGCAACCGGCCCCAGTCAAACCCGGTGTCCATTTCCAGGACGATGCGTTCGTCATGGCCAAGTTCGCGGGCGCGGGCCCGGATCAGGTCGCCCGCCTCCTGCAACTGCAGGGGCTCATCACCACTGACGTAATAGACCGGAAGGAGCTCGGGTCTGTTCAGGTGCGCCGGGAGTTGTTCTGACTTCAGCCGCATTCAGCGTTAATTCGCCAGCGTGTCCAGGCGCCGTATGATCTGCGCCGCAGCCTGTTCGATCAGTTCCTCCCTGATGGTCTCCTCTTCGGAAAATTTCCCAAGCGCCGCGTCTTCATCAAATGCGTAATCGCCGCTGACCCTGATGTCCTGTCCGGTAACCAGATCTTCCCCGCCGGCTTCGCTGATGCTGATGCGGGCAGTGAAAACAATAAGGTACTCTTCAACCTTGCCGGTCTCGGGGGAAACGCTTACTACCTGGCGCTCAAATGTCCCGCCGGACATGCTCAACACATAGCCGGCCCCTTTAATTCCGTCCGTAACCCTGACGCCGGTTATCGCCAATTGTGACCTCACCGCATCTGCAAGAGGTCCGGCAGCGGCGCTTACGTGGATACTGTAACCGCCTTCAGCCTTAACCTGCGGACTCTGGCCGCGCAGATGATAGCCGCAGCCATGGACCAGGGCTGCGGCCAGCAGAACAACGTGCAGTGCCGCTATTTTCATGCGCGCAAAGGATACGGCTTTACGCAGGTCGATACAAGGAAAATCAGGCAGCGGATCACCCGTGTACGACGATATTGACCAGGCGCTGCGGCACTATGATGACTTTCGCCACGGTTTTGCCGCTGATGTGTCGCTTTACGTTTTCATTGCCCAGGGCATCTGTTTTTATACTTTCTTCGCTGGCATCAGGCGCGGCAAGAATTTGTGCCCGTTTTTTTCCGTTTACCTGCACCACCAACTGCAGCTCATCCTCAACCAGGGCGTCTTCATCCGCCTGCGGCCAGCCGGCGTCAATGAGCGCCGTTTCCTTTCCCATCGCGCGCCAGATTGCGTCGGTGATATGGGGGATAATCGGCGAGAGCAGCAGCACCATGACTTCCAGGCCTTCGCGGCGCACGGCCGCGGCATTGGCGGATTGCCCGTTCATGCGCGACAGCACATTCAACAACTCCATTACCGCGGCAATGGCGGTATTGAAAGTATAACGCCGGCCGATGTCATCGTTCACCTTGACTATGGTCTGGTGGATTTTACGGCGCGCGTCCCGTTGTTCCCGGGTATAAGCGGCCGCATCGGCGGGCGCTGCGCGGCAATTGTTGCGGGCGTATTTCCAGAGGCGCTTGAGAAAGCGGTAAGCGCCCTCAATCCCTGAATCCGACCACTCCAGGCTCTGGTCGGGCGGCGCGGCAAACATGATGAACAGCCGGACGGTGTCCGCGCCGTACTTGTCGATAATGTCCTGGGGGTCGATGCCGTTGTTCTTCGATTTCGACATTTTCTCGCGTTTGCCGATGGTTACCGGCAACTTGTCCGAGCTGAGCCTTGCCGCGCTGATCCGGCCCTTGTCGTCCCTTTCGAACTCCAGCTCCTTGAAGTTGTAATACGTCCTGCGGCCGCCCTCCTCCCGGTAGAAGGTTTCCGCCACGACCATGCCCTGCGTCAGCAGGTTTTTAAACGGTTCGCCGTGACGGGTCAGCCCCAGGTCGCGCATGAGCTTCTGAAAAAACCTCGAATACAACAAGTGCAACACGGCGTGTTCTATTCCGCCGACATACTGGTCCACGGGCAGCCAGTGGTCGGCCCGCTCATCCAGCATCGCGTTATGGTTGTCTGTACAACAGAAGCGCGCGAAATACCAGGAGGACTCGAAAAACGTGTCAAAGGTGTCGGTCTCCCTGCGCGCGGGCAAACCGGTTTCAGGGTGGGGGGCGTAAAGAAAATCGTCCATCTCGTTCAGTGGCGATCGCACGCCGGAAAATTCGACATCTTCCGGCAACACCACCGGCAACTCATGCGCGGGCAGCGGCGCCGAACCGCCGCCTTCATCCGTAATCACGGGGATGGGGCAGCCCCAGTAGCGCTGCCGTGAAATGCCCCAGTCGCGCAAACGGTAGTTGACCTTGCGCCTACCCATCCCGGTTCCTTCGAGCCGGTCCGCAATGGCGGCAAATGCCTGTTCGGAGGTGCGGCCGTCGAATTCGCCGGAGTTCTCCAGGATACCTTTTTGCACATACGCTCCCTCGTCAAGATTTATCACGGCGCCGTCCGCCGGGCGGATGACCGGCCTGATCGGGAGATCGTGTTTTGTTGCGAACTCCCAGTCGCGCGAGTCATGTCCCGGCACCCCCATCACCGCGCCGGTGCCGTAACCCATCAGGATGAAGTTAGCCACCCATACCGGCAGGGCTTCGCCGGTAAACGGATGCGTGACGTGAATATCCAGGGGAACGCCCTCCTTCTCCATGGCTTCCAGTTCGGCCTCGGACGTGCCGGCACTGCTGTATTTCTGCACAAATGCTGCGATGTCCGCGCGCCTCTGCGCGGCGGCAACAGCCACGGGATGTTCGAAGGCTACCGCCATATAACTGACGCCAAACAGGGTATCGGGACGGGTAGTGAACACCGTGAGCTTTTCCGGGCCGCCGGCAATCGGAAAATCAATTTCAACCCCTTCGGAGCGTCCGACCCAGTTGCGCTGCATGGTGCGCACGGAATCGGGCCAGCCATCAAGGTTGTCCAGTTCTTCCAGCAACTCCTCACTGTAATCGGTAATCTTCAGGAACCATTGCGGTATTTCTTTCCTTTCCACTACTGCGCCGGAACGCCAGCCCCTGCCGTCTATCACCTGCTCGTTGGCCAGTACGGTCTGGTCTACGGGATCCCAGTTAACCGGCGCGGTCTTCTTGTAAACCAGCCCTTTCCTGTACAGCTCGGTAAAAAACCATTGTTCCCAGCGGTAGTACTCCGGCCTGCACGTGGCGATTTCCCGGCCCCAGTCATAGGCAAACCCCAAGCGCTGCAACTGGGTGCGCATGTAGTCGATGTTCTGGTAGGTCCACTTGGCCGGCGCCACGCGGTTCTCTATTGCCGCGTTCTCCGCCGGCAGGCCGAAGGCGTCCCAGCCCATGGGCTGGAGCACGTTCCGGCCCTGCAGACGCTGGTAGCGGGCTATCACATCGCCTATGGTGTAATTTCGCACATGTCCGATATGCAGCTTCCCGCTGGGGTAGGGAAACATGGAAAGGCAATAAAACTTTTCCCTGTCAGGATCTTCCGTTACCTTGAAGGCGCGGGTCTTTTCCCACGCCGCCTGGGCTTCGGTCTCTATTTTCCTGGGCTGGTACGCTATATCCATCTCGAATGAGTCTGTATGCATCAATCGTGGAAGAATACAGCAGAGGGGCTGTAATGAACAACCCCGAACGTTGCACAGGGGGACGGGCAGCGGCTTGCCGGATACGGGAAGGTGCCTTGAACCCGCCCCCGCCTGTGCGTTCTTTTATTCGGGACTGTCGCCGACCGTCAGCATTTCCCTGTTTTTTTCCACCAGGGTCTGTCCTATGCCCCTGATATTAGTCAGCTCCTGCACAGCCTTGAAACCGCCGTTCTGTTCCCGGTATTCGATGATCCTTTCAGCGAACGATTCGCCGATTCCGTTCAGGTTCATCAGCGTTTCCTTGTCTGCCGTATTGATGTCAACCGTCCCGGCGGCAAACAGCGTGACAGGCAGGCAAAGCAACATGGCGGCGGCAAGATACCTTAATTTTTTCATAATGGTCTCCTTCTGTTGTTCATTTAAATGTTGTTTTATCCGTGATCCTCGACCACACTGAACAGTTTACCGGCTGCCTGGCTGCCGGCAAGAAAAAAATCAGCAAAAATGTGAGAAAACTCACAAAATCAGACAACTTTTTACATGTTATCGCCATCATGCCGATTGTTGCCGTTGGTAGCCTCCCTTGGAGCCGCTGGCGGGAAGATATGTTTTGCCCGACAGTATTTGCGATTTATGCTATACTTCAGCGTCATTCCGGGGCATGCGATACAATGTTAAAAACCGGTAAAGCAAGCTGTGAACAATTTGTATAAAATATGTCATCCTTTGACGGAGTACTGATTATCCACAGGGAATTAAACGGGAGTCGGCAATACAATTCTTTTCTACATATAACGTATCTTATTGAATTTTAAAGAAATAATAGGTTTCTCCCGGTTTGAGTCCACTCAATAAAAACTACTCTAAATAATGAATCTTACAATTAATAGAGATATCCTTCTGCCTGCGTTGAACAATCTCAACGGTGTCGTGGAAACCCGCCCGACTCTGGCAATTCTCGCAAATGTTCTGCTGAACGTATCTTCACAACAATTACGATTGACGACAACGGATATGGAAGTCGAACTTTCAGAGGCCATTTCGGGTGAGTTCGGGCAAACCGGCGAGATCACCATACCGGCGAGAAAAATACTGGATATCTGCCGGACATTGCCGGAAGGAGCTGAAATCACGTTATCGATTGAGGACGAGCGCGTGAATGTTTCGTCGGGAAGAAGCCGGTTTTCGCTGTTATCGTTACCTGCGCAGGAATTTCCCCTCGTTGAACCGGGGGAAGCTGATATCAGCTTCACGCTTCCGCAAAAACAGTTCAAATCCCTGCTGGACAGGACGGCATTCGCTATGGCCAGGCAGGATGTGCGATATTACCTGAACGGCGTATTACTTGAGGCGCAGAATGACAGGTTGCGTGCGGTGGCAACAGACGGACACAGGCTGGCTCTGTGTGATGCAGACCTCACAATTCCTGCGGAAGAGAAAAAACAACTAATCATACCGAGAAAAGGCGTACAGGAACTGGTGCGCCTGGTGGGGGATACGGAAACGGAAATGGAAGTTGTCATGAGCAGGAACCACATTCGTGTTGTCCTGGACGACCTGGTCTTTACCAGTAAGCTGATAGACGGGAAGTACCCTGATTACAACAGGGTGATACCGGAAATTTCGGCGAATCCTGTTCTGGCGCAAAGGGAGACGCTGAAAAAAAGCCTCAGCAGGGCATCTATTCTTTCCAGCGACAAATACCGCGGAGTAAAAATCTCATTGGAACAGGATAAACTGAGGTCCCTGGTTCACAACCCGGAGCAGGAGCAGGCGGAAGACGAGATTGATGTGGAATATTCGGGAGAAGATATTGAAGTTGGATTTAACGTGAGCTACCTGCTCGATGCGGTGAGTATCGTTCAAACAGACAAGGTAAGGCTCTCGGTTTCGTCCCCGAAGAGCGGCTGTCTGGTGCTGCCTGAGGAAGGAGGAGAGTGCAAGTACATCGTCATGCCGTTGTTGCTGTAGCCCGGATATCTCACCAGTCCGCTTGTTGCCAGTTCCACTTTTTCGACATGATTCACAGCGCTTGATGCGCCTTCGCTATTGTTCAACAAGCGGCCGATGCACATAGAATGGCTGCAAGTCAGAAACGTCCGCAATCTATCCGATCAGAGAATTGAGCCGGGCCCGGCCCTGAATGTGATTTGCGGACCCAACGGCAGCGGCAAGACGGCGCTGCTCGAGGCGATACATATTCTGGGCCGTTGCCGGTCTTTCCGTACTCCGGGCATCAACCGCGTTATCCGATACCAGCAAAAAGAATTACAAATCAGCGCGGGATTGCGATTGCCGGACCGGACGCTGGTGGTAACGGGCGTTGAGCGGAGCAGGACAGCGCTGAACATCCGCTATAACCAACGAACAGTGCGCAAGGTTTCGGAACAGGCAGCATTAATCCCTGTCATCACCGTCACCCCGGAAAGCCACAGGCTGGTCTCCGGAAGCCCCGTTTTCCGCAGGCGCTGGTTGGATTGGGCAATGTTTCACGTGAAACCGGACTATATCGAGACCTGGAGGGATTACCATAGGGCACTGAAAAACCGTAACAGCTTACTGAGGAAGAACAAGGCCGACCAGCTTGCCCCGTGGGAACAAGCCATGTGGCGGGCAGCGAAGGAGTTGACAATTCAACGGAATGCATTCATCAGGGAGTTATCCGGCGCGATGGAAACAGCGATGCGTCAACTCCGGATACCGCAGACCACGCTTGAGTACGATTGTGGCTGGCAGGCGGGCGTTGACCTGGACCACTATCTGGCGGAGCAGCGCCGCGGGGATATGGAAAGAGGCGTGACGCGCCACGGACTGCACCGGAGTGATATTACGATATGTCAGGACGGGAGAGAAATCGGGCACTTTTATTCTCGCGGACAGATCAAACTGTGTATTACAGCGTTATCACTGGCGCTGGACAGTGTATTCAGAAACAGGACACAGCGCTCTCCTATTATCCTGGTAGATGATCTGACGGCGGAACTGGACCATGCGGGACAACAGCGGATCATTCAGGCATTGGCGGGGCAGGGAGGACAGGTGTTTATAACGACAACAGGAAATCTGCCGCAGGTAAATCAATTGCCGACAAAGATGTTTCACGTGGAACAAGGCCGGTTCGCCTCCTGACAAGCCCGGAATTCTCACCGGGGGATGCGCTAACAGGCGGCCAGGTGAGAAATCGGGGCAAGGCAGGTGCCGCAACACACCAGTTCATGTTGCAGCGAACAATTGCGGCGTGATAAAATGTGTCTTTTCCGAAAGGACAGTGAGCGGTGGAAAACAACAGTTACGATTCTTCAAAAATCAAGGTATTAAAGGGGCTTGACGCGGTCAAGAAACGCCCCGGCATGTATATCGGAGACACGGATGACGGAACCGGCCTGCATCACATGGTTTTTGAGGTGGTTGATAACAGTATTGATGAAGCTCTGGCCGGCTATTGTTCCGAGATAAAGGTCATTATTCACACCGATGAATCCATCACAGTCGTCGATAACGGTCGCGGGATTCCGGTTGGGGCGCATGCGGAGGAAGGCATCTCCGCGGCCGAAGTGATCATGACCACCCTGCATTCCGGCGGCAAGTTTGACGACAACTCCTACAAGGTATCGGGCGGCCTGCACGGGGTGGGGGTCTCTGTGGTGAATGCGCTGTCCCAGTCGCTGGAAATGACGATCTGCCGCGATGGATATATGTTCAAGCAGGAGTACGCGGATGGTAAGCCGGCGGCGCCCCTGGAACAGGTCGCCCCATCGGACCAGACCGGGACGGAAATACGGTTTCTTCCCAGCAGGCAGGTTTTTACCAACGTTGAGTTCCATTATGACATCCTGGCCAAACGCCTGCGCGAACTGTCGTTTCTCAATTCCGGTGTAAGGATAGAGCTTCGGGACGAGCGCAACGGCAGACGTGACCTGTTTGAATACAAGGGGGGCATTGCCGAGTTTGTCAGGCATTTGAACAGGAACAAGACGCCCCTGCATGAGACGGTTATAAATATCGACGCAGAACGCGACGGGATCATCATTCAACTGGCCATGCAGTGGAACGACTCCTACCAGGAAAACATTTTCTGTTTCACCAACAATATCCCGCAACGTGACGGAGGAACGCACCTTGCCGGTTTTCGCGGCGCGTTGACCCGCAGCCTGAACGCCTACATGGATCAAACCGGCCTGTCCGCCAAGGCGAAGGTCCAGGTTGCCGGGGACGACGTCAGGGAGGGACTGACGGCGGTACTTTCCATAAAGATCGCCGACCCCAAGTTTTCATCCCAAACCAAGGACAAACTGGTATCAAGCGAGGTTCGTCCGGCGGTGGAATCGTCGGTTCATGAGAAGCTGCAGGAATTTTTGCTTGAACGTCCCGCCGAGGCGAAAACCATCTGCGAAAAGATCGTCGATGCCGCCAGAGCGCGGGAAGCTGCCCGGAAAGCGCGGGAGTTGACCCGCAGAAAAACGGCCCTGGATATCGCGGGGTTGCCGGGCAAGCTGGCAGATTGCCAGGAAAAAGACCCGTCAGCCTCCGAGTTGTTCCTGGTGGAAGGCGATTCGGCGGGCGGATCGGCAAAACAGGGCAGGGATCGCCGCTACCAGGCGATTTTGCCGCTGAAGGGGAAGATACTGAACGTGGAAAAAGCGCGTTTTGACAAGATGCTCTCGTCCTCGGAAGTAGGCACCTTGATCACGGCCCTGGGCTGTGGAATAGGCAAGGATGAATTCGACGTCAGCAAACTGCGTTACCACAGGGTGATCATCATGACCGATGCGGACGTGGACGGCTCCCATATCCGCACCTTGTTGTTGACGTTTTTTTATCGACAGATGCCGGAGTTGCTGGAGCGCGGCCACGTCTATATTGCGCAACCGCCGCTGTTCAAAATAAAAAAAGGGAAAAAGGAACGCTACCTGAAAGACGATATCGAGAAGGAGGCCTACCTGCTGGAGCTGGCCATGGCGGGCGCCGAACTGGAGACTGTGGAGGGAGAACAGGTGGATGAATCAAGGAAGGACAAGCTGTGTACGCTGTACCTGAAAATGAAACAGGAGCGGGAGCGGCTGGCCAGGCACCACCACCCGGACGTGGTCGACGCGATCTGCAGCATGCCCCGGCTCAGCGCCAGGGACTGTTCTGATCGGGAACGCATGCAGGCCTGGTTCCATGAACTGCGGGACAGGCTGTCTGCCGGCGATACGGCCAGCACGCAGTACCGCGCCGAGGTATTTCCCGGGCCGGGGAAAAGAGGATATGGCGGACGCATTGACATAGACATTCACGGCGTCACCTCCGCCAATATTTTTAATCCGGGGTTCTTCGCATCATCCGAATATCGGCGTCTCATGGCGCCGGAAGAACAGTTCGGGGACGCCGGGATAACGATCCGGGCCGGGGAAAAGCAGCATTCCGGCGGGTCGGTCACGGAGGCCGTTGACTGGCTTCTGGCTGAAGCGAGCCAGGGCCTGCACGTCCAGCGTTACAAAGGCCTGGGCGAGATGAACCCTGAGCAGTTGTGGGAAACGACCATGAACGCGGCCACGCGCAACCTGTATCAGGTGAACATTGAGGATGCCGTCGCAGCAGACGAAGTGTTCACGACCCTTATGGGCGATCAGGTTGAGCCTCGCCGGGAATTCATCGAGGCCCATGCCCTGACGGTACAAAATCTCGATACCTGAGAAAGGGTACTGGCCGGCCTGATTGATTTCCTTTGTTACCGGTGCGCCGGCACAGCCCGCGCCAGGCACCAGACCTGCACATGCCGGGCGCCGTGGCGCTTCAGCAGGTGGGCAAGTTCATTTGCTGTCGCCCCGGTCGTCAGGACGTCGTCCACAACGGCAATGTTTTTGTAATTTATTGTTTTCATTAGAGAAAAAGCGCCGCTGACATTTTTTTTGCGTTGTTCCGGGCGCAGTTCATACTGGTATGCCGTAGGTTTGTGTCTGCGAAGCAGTTGATCGTCAACAGGTAGAGACAACCGCTGAGACAGGACACTTGCGATCTCCCGCGCCTGGTTGAAGCCGCGGCTGCGCAGGCGTGTACCATGCATCGGTACCGGCACCAGGCAGTCGGGGGGAACGGCCATGTCGCGATGGACTGATTCCAGCAGCGGCCGGGACAAGGCATGCACCAGATCCAGCCGCGCCAGGTATTTCAATTTTTTTATCATCCCGTCCACGGGGTAACGGTACATGCAGCCGGAGAGGCAGGAATCGAAAGCCGGCGCGCGCGGAAAACAGCGTACACAGTCGGTAGCGACAGCCCCGGCCCCCCCGCAACAGGGACAAACGCCCGCCGGCTGAACCGGCAATTCTGCGCGGCAGGCCCGGCAGAGCCGTTCCCCGGATAACTCAGCAGGCGCGCCGCAAAGGATGCACAGGATTTTAATGAACATGAAGTAGTCAATCCTGACGGGACGCTGGTGTTGACAAGGCTGTTTTAGACGATAACATATCAATCCATGTCGAGTGATGAAACAGTGCCGGAGATCGCTCCGTTTACGGCTCCAGGACACGACTGGAGCCTGGATGAGATATTATCACTTTACCGGCAACCCCTGAATGATTTGTTGTATCGGGCGCACACGGTTCACCGCCGCTGTTTCGACCCCAACCGTATCCAGTTAAGCACCTTGATCAATATCAAGAGCGGCGGCTGTCCGGAAGACTGTGCGTATTGTCCGCAAAGCGTTCGTTACAAGACCGGTGTGGACAGCGAAGCGCTGATGTCCTGTGAGCAGGTACTGGCCGAAGCGCGCCGCGCCAAGGCATCGGGCGCAAGCCGGTTTTGTATGGGCGCCGCCTGGCGCGGACCGAAAGACCGGGATATTGACAGGGTTGCCGAGATGATTTCCGGGGTCAGGGATCTCGGGCTGGAAACCTGTGTTACCCTGGGAATGCTGAAGCCCGGCCAGGCCGAGCAGCTGAAAAGCGCGGGCCTTGACTACTACAATCACAATCTCGACACATCCGAGAGTTTCTACTCCAGCATCATCAGTACCAGGACCTACCAGGAACGGCTTGATACACTGCAGCGGGTACGCGACGCCGGGATCAACGTATGCTGCGGCGGGATTATCGGAATGGGAGAGTCGGCCGAGGATCGGGCGGCGCTGCTGCAAACGCTGGCATGCCTGCCCCGGCAACCGGAAAGTGTACCCATCAATACCCTGGTCAAGGTGGCCGGAACGCCTTTGGAGGGAGAGGAGGACGCAGACCCCATAGAGCTTGTCAGGACCGTCGCGTGCGCGCGTATTTTGATGCCGCGGGCGTATGTGCGCCTGTCCGCGGGCAGAACGGAAATGAGCGATTCGACCCAGGCGCTGTGTTTTCATGCCGGCGCCAATTCCATCTTTTACGGAGAGAAGCTCTTGACGACCGAAAACCCGCAGTTCTCCAGGGATCAGTCCCTGTTCGAAAGACTCGGGTTGGTAGCCGACCGGGACAAGACCTCCGGGGAAGTACTCCCGGCCCAGAAAACCTGATGCCCGCCCCGCTGCCGGCCGATCCTTTTTCGCTGGCGAACAGGCTGGACCGAATCAGGAGTGCAGGCCTGTTCCGCACAAGACGAACCATCACGACGGCACAGGGAGCGCTCATCCGCTCGGAAGGCCGGACCTTTATCAACTTTTCCAGCAACGACTACCTCGGCCTGGCCAATGACGGCAGGCTGGTGCAGGCGCTCCAGTCCGGCGCCGCCGACTATGGCGTCGGCAGTGGCGCCTCGCCACTGATTTGCGGGCGCAGCCGCGCCCATGAACAACTGGAAGAAGCGGTCGCGCGGCAGTTGGGACGTTCCCGGGCGGTGCTTTTCTCCAGTGGCTACCTGGCCAACCTTGCCGTTATTACCAGCTTTGCCCCCCGCAGGGAAAACGTGGTGGTGATGGACAGGGATAACCATGCTTCATTGATAGACGGCGCGCTGCTGGCCCGGGCAGGCCTGCGCCGCTATGCGCATCATGATGTGGAGGAACTGGAAAACCTGTGCGGCAGCGATTGCGCACTGGTGGCCACGGACGGTGTATTCAGTATGGACGGCAGCATCGCGGCGTTGCCCGACATCGCCGCACTCTGCCTGTCACGCCGCATCCTGCTGGCAGTGGATGACGCGCACGGGTTCGGTGTCCTGGGCAAAAACGGCGGCGGAACACCGGAGCATTATTCCCTGGACCAGGCGCAGGTGCCGGTCCTGATGGGTACGTTCGCCAAGGCTTGCGGCGTCATGGGGGCATTCATTGCCGGTCCGGACGAGGTTGTTGAAATACTGATTCAAACAGGCCGGTCCTATATTTACTCTACTGCCATGCCCCCCGCCCTCGCGGCCGCCGCCTGCAGGGCGCTGGCCATTGTCGAGCGGGAATCCTGGCGCCGCGACAAACTGCGGGCGTTGGTCGACCGGTTCGTGCGCGGCGCCCGACAACTGGGCCTGCCGCTGATACCTTCGCAAACGCCCATTCAGGGCCTGCTCGCGGGCAGCGCCGAAGCTGCCGTGAGGAGCAGCGAGCGGTTACGCGCGCAGGGGCTCTGGGTGAACGCTATACGGGCGCCCACTGTTGCAAAGAACACCGAGCGATTGAGGATTACGCTGAGCGCCGGGCACAGTGAAGAACAGGTGGACCGCCTGCTTGAGGTGCTGGCGTTGACGGCAGGGTAATTGCGGCCATGAGTGACGATCCGTATCGAAGGGACAAGGCCGGCATACGGCGCAATTTCAACCATGCCGCGGGCGGCTACGACGAACTGGCTGTATTGCAGCAAACCGTGGGGGATCGCCTGCTGGATCGCCTGGACGTGATCAGGCTGGAGCCTGCGCGTATCCTTGACCTGGGCTCAGGTACCGGGCGCCTGTCGGCGCGACTCGCGCAACGCTATGATCCGGCGCGGGTCATACAACTGGACCTGGCTTTCAAAATGCTGAAACAGTCAAGCCGGAGGAGGAAATTTGCGGACAGATCCTCCCTCCTTTGCGCGGATGCGGAAAATTTGCCCATTGCGGATGCGTGTGTGGAGGTCGCCTTTTCCAACCTGATGTTTCAATGGGTCTCACGGCTGGACCGAGCGCTGGCGGAAATATACCGGTCACTGCGCCCCGGCGGCCTGTTGCTGTTTTCCACGTTCGGTCCGGCTTCCCTTGCGGAATTGCGCGCGAGTTGGTCCGGTGTGGATGACCACGTGCATGTCAACGCGTTCATGGACATGCATGACGTAGGCGATGCCCTGGTTCGGGCGGGTTTTGTCGACCCGGTCATGGAGACGGAAACGTTTACCCTGGTTTATGACGACGGCCTGGCGCTGATGCGGGAACTGAAGGCTCTCGGCGCTGGCAATGTGAACGCAGGCAGGCGCAGATCCCTGACCGGCAAGCGGAAACTCCGGGACATGCTGGCTGAATATAAACGAAGGTTCGGCAACGACGGGCTGCCGGCCACATTCGAGGCTGTCTACGGCCATGCCTGGGCGCCGGAGGTAAAACGGGATTGGCGGGACGCGCCAGAACCGGGCGTTCACCCGCTCACTTTCCGCTCCCGCGCCGGGACATAATGCATACAGGCGCCCGCAGAGACGCAATGCAATCCCGTTCTCTATGGCAGCAACTATTTGTTTTTAATGAATAATTTTTTTATAACCGGAACCGATACAGGTGTCGGCAAGACCTGGGTAACCCTGGGCCTGATGGCAAACCGGCAAGCGTCGGGCCTGGCGGTCAACGGCATGAAGCCGGTGGCCAGCGGCAGCGAGCGGCATGGCGGCAAATTGAGAAACGCGGATGCGTCCCTGATCCAGGCGCAATCAAGCGGGTCACCGGCGTATGAGCATGTTTGTCCCTACACGTTCGCCGAGCCCATCGCGCCCCATATAGCAGCGGGCAAGCTACGCGTCGAGGTCGATCCGGATAAGGTGTCCGCAGCATTTGACGAACTGGACAGGACCGCCGACCTGGTCGTCGTCGAAGGCATAGGCGGTTGGCGGGTGCCGCTGTCCGATGAGTTACAGACCGAGCACCTGGTCAGGCGCCTGAACCTGTCCGTGGTGCTGGTGGTCGGCCTGCGCCTGGGCTGTATCAACCACGCGCTGCTGAGCGCCGAAGCGATACAGGCTTCCGGCCTGCCCTTCGCCGGTTGGCTGGCAAACAGCATCTGCTCGGATTATGCGGAACAACGGGCGACGCTGGACTGCCTGCGTGCGCGCATCCCCGCGCCGATGTCGGGGTGCATTCCTTATCTGGACAAGCTGGACGCGGAGACCATCGGCGCCTCGATAGACCTGGCCGACCCCTGAAACGGCCGCCTGTTAAAGGTTAAAGGCGATCAGGCCCAGTGTCGCCACGGTCAGCGCCACCAGGAGCACCTGCAAAACCCGGCCCACGCGATCTTTCAGGTCGTGCCTGATTTTGTCATACAGGTCGGGCCAAGTATGGGCGACCAGATCGCCCTGGGAGATCATATTGACAAGTTTGCCGTCGTTGTCCACTATCGGCAGGTGGCGAAAACGCTCGTTCGACATGGTTCGCAGCCAGTCGACAAGGTCGTCGTCCTCGTTCGCGGCGCGCACCCCGGTGCTCATGATGGCCGCCAGTTTTGTTTCGTCGGGATTGACATTGTTGCCGAGGACGCGAATCATCATGTCGCGCTCGGTGACGATGCCTGCTATCGTGCCGTCCTCATGGGTGGCGATGATGGAGCCGATATTTTTCTCGCACATCACATCCAGCGCGGCGCGCACGGTTTCATCGGGAGAAAAAGTGACGGGCTTCGCCTTTGTATTGAAATCAGCACTGTCTTTGATCTTCATTTGCAACACCCATTGATACTGGACTATACTGGCGCCGATTTACCGGTTTGCCACTGAGAACTCTCGCCGCCCTATGGAACTGGACCCGTTTCTGTTATCGCGCATACAGTTTGCCGCGAATATCACTTTCCATATCATGTTCCCTTCCATAACCATAGCCATGGGGTGGATATTATTGTTTTTCAAGGTCCGTTACAACATCACAAGGGATCAGGCATGGATGCAGGCCTACTTCTTTTTTACCAAAGTGTTTGCCTTGAGTTTTGCCGTCGGTGTGGTCAGCGGCGTGACGATGTCCTTCCAGTTCGGCACCAACTGGCCGGGATTCATGCTCACGGTGGGCAATATCGCCGGGCCGCTGCTTGCTTACGAAGTGCTGACCGCGTTTTTTCTGGAGGCCACATTCCTGGGCATCATGTTGTTCGGTTTCAGGCGGGTTCCCGATTGGCTGCATACGCTGGCGACGATCCTGGTGGCGCTGGGCACAACCGCCTCGGCGTTCTGGATCCTGGTCCTGAACAGTTGGATGCACACGCCGGCAGGTTTTGAGATGATCGACGGACAGGCGCATGTCACCAGTTGGATGGAGGTTATTTTCAATCCATCCATGCCTTACCGCCTCACGCACATGCTGCTGGCATCCGGTTTGACGGCCTCCTTTCTGGTCGCGGGGCTGTCGGCGTTCAGGATCCTGCGTGACGATCGCGCCGCGGCAGTGATGAAAGCGCTGAAGACCGGCGTGTACCTGGCCGCGATTCTGATTCCCTTGCAGATGTTTGCGGGGCATGAACATGGTCTGAATACCAAGGAATACCAACCGGCAAAGCTGGCCGCGATGGAAGGGGCGTGGGAGACCCGGCGCGGCGCGCCACTGGTCCTGTTTGCGCTGCCGGATGAAAGCGAACGCGCAAATGACTTTGCGCTGGAGATACCCTATCTTGCCAGCCTGGTTGTGACCCACGAACTGGACGGGGAGATCAGGGGGCTGAATGAATTTGAAACGCATCCGCCGGTCGCGCCGGTGTTTTTTGCGTTCCGGCTGATGGTGGGTATTGGGCTGCTGATGCTCGCCGTCTCATGGCTGGGCAGTTACCTGTTGCTGCGCGACAGGGCGCTGCCTGAATACTGGTTGCTTGCGCTGGTCGGCATGACGTTTATGGGGTGTGTCGCGACGGTTGCGGGCTGGTATGTCACGGAAATCGGCCGTCAGCCCTGGCTGGTGCATGAGGTGTTGACCGTGCATGACGCACTCGGCCCGGTCTCCGGCGGTATGGTGTTGTCAACCCTGCTCGTCTACCTGGGCATATATGCCTTCCTCACGGTCGCGTTCATCGCGACCCTGTTCTACATGGCCGGCAAGGCCGGTTACGGCGGTGAGCGCGACCCGGAAAGACAGGCAATGGTGGGTGAGGAGAGAATGACGGTGATAGGCGCCGCGGAGTGACGGCCCAAGATCATGAATACTGCTGAGAAACCCTGAATAGAGGACTGACGATGCAACAGGTTTTTGCGGATGGGAACTGGCTTCCCTACGCGTTCGCTTTCCTGATGGGACTTTCCGTGCTGATTTATACGGCGCTTGACGGTTATGACCTCGGGGTTGGCATGCTGATAGATAATGCCCACTGGCATGAAAAAGATCGGATGATCGCATCCATAGGCCCGTTCTGGGACGCCAATGAAACCTGGCTCATCCTCGGCGTCGGGTTGTTGCTGGTGGCGTTCCCTGCGGCGCACGGATTGATCCTCACAGAGCTTTACCTGCCGGTCGCGATCATGTTGTTCGGCCTGATATTCCGCGGCGTTGCTTTTGATTTCAGGTCAAAGGCGCCGTATCAGCAGAAGTGGCGCTGGAACAACCGGTTCTTTTACGGTTCCCTGCTGACCGCGTTGGCGCAGGGATATATGCTTGGCTTTTACGTCATCGGCTTTGACCGGAGCTGGGCGGGAATCCTGTTTTCCTGCCTGATCGCGGTGGCCCTGGCTTCCGCGTATTGTCTTATCGGCGCATGCTGGCTGATTATGAAATGTGAGGGCGGCCTGCAGGAGAAAGCCGTCAAGTGGGCAAGATACCACCTGGTCAACTCGGTAGTGGGCCTGGTCGCCGTATCGGTGGTTACGCCGTTGATCAGCGATCGCATCTACGACAAATGGTTCAGCTTTCCCGCTATGCTGGCGTTGGTCCCGATACCCGTGACTACGGGGCTGCTGGTGATCGGCCTGTTCCTGGTGTTGCGGCATATGCCGTTCCCCCGCGACCGCTACTGCTGGCTGCCGTTCGCGCTCACCATAGGCATATACGTGTTCAGTTTTGTCGGGCTGGGGTACAGTTTTTTCCCGTATATTGTGCCTGAGCAAATGACGATAACGGAAGCTGCGGCCGCGCCCGCATCGCTTCGAATCATACTGGCCGGCGCCCTCATCGTGCTTCCCGCGTTGATTTGTTACACCGCGCTGGCCTATTTCGTGTTCCGCGGCAAGGCGACGGAACTGCGCTATGATTGAGCGGCTCATCGAAATTCACAGGCGCAGCACGCCGGGTTTGCCGGGGAATAGTTCCTGTGGTAGTGTTGGCTACTTGACATTGATTGCTGAGTGTGGATGATTCACGAACTGCAAGCCGCGCATAAGGGAAATCGCACTTTTGTGATAGCGCCCAATCGTTCCATGACGTGGAAGGAATTACTGCTGGCCTATGGTATTATCGCGGGGGTTTCCCTCGCTATTGCGGGGTACTTCTGGGTACAGGGGCTGACTCTGGTACTGCCGTTTTCAGGGCTGGAGTTACTGGCGCTGGGCGCGGCGCTCTATATAACCGCCTGGCGCGGCGGCGCGCAGGAGGTTATCACGATCACCGACGATTCCGTATCCGTGGAAACGGGCCGTTCCAGGCCGGAGCAGCGCCATGACTTCAAAAGGTACTGGACAAGGGTCGTGTTGCAGCGCCCCTGGGTGGCCTGGCACCCGAGCAAATTACTGCTCTGTTCCCATGGCAGGGAGGTCGAGGTGGGCCGGTTTCTTAACGAAGAAGAACGCAGGGGGCTGGCAAAAATTTTACAATCTGCAATACATAAGGAACCTCTGATTAAATCAGAGGTTCCTGCGATGCAAGGATGTATCGCCAAATTCGATGACGATAAGTCATTGAATTTGTGAGCAATGCAAAAATCGCATTTTTGTATTGCGTGCTCTGACAAGTCCAGGATGGACTTGTCAGAGCTTCCACAAATTTGTCTGATGGTGTGGAGCAACAGAAGAAAACAACAATGATGCTGAGGAAGACTGTATGTCTGCTGGATATTTGAAAACTGTTTGGGGAGCGGTCATTTCGCTGCTGGCGCTGGCGCTGCAGCCCGCCTGGGCGGAGTACGGATTGAACATGCCGGAAGGCGTGACCCCGCTGAGCCGCAATATTTACGACCTGCACATGTTGATATTCTATATCTGCTGCGTGATAGCGGTGGTGGTTTTCGGCGTCATGTTCTGGTCCATCTTTCGCCACAGGAAGTCCCGGGGCGTAAAAGCGGCCCAGTTCCACCACCATACCACGGTGGAGATCATCTGGACCGCCATCCCGATGATTATTCTCATCCTGATGGCCATTCCCGCCACCAAGTCCCTGATACTTATTGAATCCACCGGCGATTCCGACCTGACCATCAAGATAACGGGCTACCAGTGGCGCTGGCACTACGAGTATATTGAAGAGGATTTCGGCTTTTTCAGTTCGCTGGCGCCGGAAAGCAACGAGGCCAGGCAACTCAATTCCGGAATTGACCCCAACGAAATAGAAAATTACCTGCTCGAAGTGGATAACCCGGTTGTCGTACCGGTGAACACAAAAATCCGCTTCATGACCACGGCCGCTGACGTCATCCATTCCTGGTGGGTGCCGGCCCTGGGCTGGAAGCGGGATTCGATCCCCGGGTTCATCAATGAATCCTGGGCCATTATTGAAGAAGAGGGGACTTACCGGGGCCAGTGCGCGGAACTGTGCGGGCGCGATCATGCGTTCATGCCGATTGTCCTGAAAGCCGTCAGCGAGGATGAATACTACGACTGGGCCGGGGACATGATGGTGGCGGCATTGGATGCTGATGTCGGCGCCGATCGCGAGTGGGCCATGGACGAACTGATGGAACGCGGCGAGCAGGTTTACAGCACGTTTTGCGTTGCCTGCCACCAGGTCAACGGCATGGGCATCCCGGGCGCCTTCAAGCCCCTGGTCGGCAGTCCGATTACCACCGGCCCGCTGGACGGGCATATCGATACCGTCATGAACGGCGTGGCCGGCACTGCCATGGCGCCGTTCGGCATGCAACTGAATGATGTGGACATCGCTTCGGTGATCACCTACGAGCGCAACTCCTGGGGCAATGACCTGGGTGATATGGTCCAGCCGTCCATGATTGCCGACAGGCGCTGAAGCGCGGCGGAACCAAGAACAGATATTACGAGGGTAACAGCATGAGCTACGCTGAAACACACGAACACCATCACGACGATCACGACCACAAGCCTACGGGACTGGGTCGCTGGCTGTTTTCCACCAACCATAAGGACATCGGCACCATGTACCTGGTGTTCGCCCTGATCATGTTCTTTATCGGCGGCGCCATGGCCATGGTGGTTCGCGCCGAGCTGTTCCAGCCGGGTATGCAGTATGTCGACCCGCAGTTTTTCAACGCCATGACCACCATGCACGCGCTGGTCATGATATTCGGCGTGATCATGCCCGCCGGCGTAGGCTTGGCCAACTGGATGGTGCCCATGATGATCGGCGCGCCGGACATGGCGCTGCCGCGCATGAACAATATGAGTTTCTGGATCCTGCCGTTCGCCTTTACCATGTTGCTGGCGACCTTTTTCATGGAGGGCGGCGCGCCGGCCGGCGGCTGGACCATGTATCCGCCCCTGATCACCCAGCTTGGAGACGGGTTTCCGTTCCTGATTTTCACCGTGCATTTTCTCGGCGTTTCTTCCATCATGGGCGCGATCAACATTATCGCCACCATATTCAACATGCGCGCGCCCGGCATGGGTTTCATGCAGTTGCCGCTGTTCGTGTGGACCTGGATTATTACCGCGTTCCTGCTGATTGCGTCCATGCCGGTGCTTGCCGGCGCGGTGACCATGCTGTTGACGGACAAGTATTTCGGGACCAGCTTCTTCATTGCGGCCGGCGGCGGCGACCCGGTCATGTTCCAGCATATCTTCTGGTTCTTCGGCCATCCGGAGGTGTATATCCTGATCCTGCCGGCGTTCGGCATCGTTTCGCAGATCATCCCGACGTTTTCCCGCAAGCCGCTGTTCGGGTACGAGTCCATGGTCTATGCCACCGCGGCCATCGCCTTCCTGTCCTTTTTTGTCTGGGCGCACCACATGTTCACGGTGGGCATGCCCCTGGCCGGCGAGTTGTTTTTCATGTATGCGACCATGTCCATCGCGGTGCCGACCGGGGTCAAGGTCTTCAACTGGATTGCCACCATGTGGCGCGGCGCCATGACGTTTGAGACCCCGATGCTGTTTGCGCTTTCCTTTGTGATCCTGTTTTCCATCGGCGGCTTCTCCGGGCTGATGCTGGGGATTACCCCGGCGGACTTCCAGTACCATGACACCTATTTTGTCGTTGCGCATTTTCACTACGTGCTGGTCACCGGCGCACTGTTTGCCCTGATGGCCGGCGCATATTTCTGGTTGCCCAAGTGGACCGGCCACATGTATGACGAGAAGCTGGGCCAACTCCACTTCTGGCTTTCGGTGATTTCGGTCAACGTGCTGTTCTTTCCGCAGCACTTCCTGGGCCTGGCGGGAATGCCGCGCCGTATCCCGGATTACGCCGTGCAGTTTACCGAATGGAACATGATTTCCAGCGTCGGCGGGTTTGTCTTCGGGATCAGCCAGTTGCTGTTCGTCTGGGTCATCGTCAAGTGCGTACGCGAGGGCAAGAAAGCGGACGAACAGGTCTGGGAAGGCGCGCGCGGCCTGGAGTGGACGTTGCCGTCGCCGCCGCCGTTCCACACGTTTACCATCCCGCCCAAGGTGGACGAGGCGACCGCCCATTCATAGCGCACGCGTATGGGCACGGAACCTGAAAGAGATGAGAGCGAATTTATTGCCCGCCGCAGCAAGGCAAATATACGCCTGGCCATATGCCTGGCCCTGGTTGCGGCAGCGGTGTATTTCGGGTTCATAGTGAGCCACATGTAGAGCGATGTCCGGTAACAACATCAACAGGACCGTTCGCAAACTGCTTCTCACGGCAGTGTGCATGTTCGCCTTCGGCTACGCGCTGGTGCCGCTCTACCGGGTGTATTGCGACCTGACCGGCCGCGGCAGCGCCCGCGTCGCCGAGGCAGATGCCGGTATGGGCGACGTTGACGCCAACCGCCTGGTTACGGTGGTGCTCGATACCAATACCAGGGATATTCCCTGGACATTCAAGGCGGAACGGCACAAGACAAAGGTTCGCCCCGGGGAATTATCCGAGGCGGTGTTTGTGGTTGAGAACCGCTCCGGCCGGACGGTGACCGGGCGCGCGATACCCAGCGTCTCACCGGCGCAGGCAGGCGTGTATATCAGCAAGATGGACTGTTTCTGCTTTAATGAGCAGGTCCTGGCGCCGGGAGAAACCCGGGAGATGCCGGTCAGGTTCATGGTCGATACCGATTTGCCGGAACGGTTTTCATCGCTGACGCTGTCGTATACCTTCTTTGACGTGGGGGACAAAACCGCGGCAGACGCGCAAACGGGGCAAAAGGCCAACTCCTGATAACGAATAACGCTGAAAACTCGAGGAACATCAATGTCAAATCCGCAAGACACGTATTTTATCCCTGAACCCAGCAAATGGCCGGTATTGTTTTCCCTGGCCCTGTTTATCGCTTTTTGCGGCACCGCATTCATGTTTAACCAGTACCTCGCCACCGGCAGCATGCCGGGCTTCGGTTCGCACCTGTTGCTGCTGGGATTTGTCGCCGTGTTCTACATGTTTTTCGTCTGGTTCAGGGACGTGATAGATGAAAGCCTGAGCGGGGTTTACAACAAACAGGTGGATATCAGTTTCCGCTGGGGCATGGCGTGGTTCATTTTTTCGGAAGTGATGTTCTTTGCCGCGTTTTTCGGCGCCCTGTTTTATGCCCGGATTTACTCCGTACCCTGGCTGGGGGGAGAAGGAGCCGGAGCAGCCACCAACGAATTCCTCTGGCCGGCCTTTGAAAATGTCTGGCCGCTGTTGCTGACTCCGGACATGACGGTGGATGGACTGGCCAGTAAATTCACTGAAATCAAGGACGTCATCCCCGCGTTCGACATCCCCGCGATCAATACCGTCATCCTGCTGTCCAGCGGCGTGACCGTGACGTTTGCCCATTGGGCGCTGAAGAAAAACCAACGTTCCGGGTTGTGCTGGTGGTTGTTCGCCACCGTGTTCCTGGGGTTCCTCTTTGTCGTTCTGCAGGCCGGCGAGTACGTTCACGCCTACCAGGATCTGGGACTGACCCTGAATTCCGGCATCTACGGATCCACGTTCTTCCTGTTGACCGGCTTCCATGGTTTTCACGTGACTATGGGCGCAACCATGCTGACCGTCATCCTGCTGCGATCCATCAGCGGGCATTTCACCAAGGAGAACCACTTTGCGTTCGAGGCGGTTGCCTGGTACTGGCACTTTGTCGACGTGGTCTGGCTGGGCCTGTTCATATTTGTTTACTGGTTGTAGACGTGTAAGCCGGCAGGATACCTCCCCCAGCCCGGGGCGATGTGCTGCAGGGAGCTACGGCAGCGTTTCGGGCGGCGCTGACGGATTGATGCCGTGGGGCTTGATCAGGCCGGCTGCAAAACCGATGAACAGCAGGACAAACAGGGCGATGGACAACACGATCCTGAGCGTAAGAGATTTTACGGTGCGCTCGCTCTTGCCTTTGTCCCGAATCAGGAACACCAGTCCTGAAGCCAGGGAGATCAGGATGATTGCCAGTAGTACAACGACAACTATTTTAAATATTACCGGGCCGCTCATGGTCCTTCTTTCATGCTTGGTGAACGCTAGTATATCCTGTTTTAACTGTTCCCGGCCCCGGTATTTTCGGCCAGGCTGATGCGCCTTCACATCAATCCGCTGCTTTTACCAAGCTTGGCGGCGCTTGCAGTATTCCTGTTGTTCCTCAGGCTGGGATTCTGGCAACTGGACCGCGCAGAGGAGAAACTGGCATTGCAGACCGGCTATCATAATCACATCAACGCCGCGCCCGTCGACTTGGGGCGGGCCGCTCAGCAACGGTACCAGGCGGCTCGGATGCACTGGAGAAGATGCATACTGGAAGGCTACTACGACCCGCACAGGACGTACTTGCTGGATAACCAGGTATATCGCGGCCAAGTGGGCTACCAGGTCTTTTCCCGCTTCATGCTGCAGGACGGCGCTTCCGTACTGGTGGATCGCGGCTGGGCGGCGGCGCCCGAAACCAGGAGCGAGGCGCCGCAAATCGATGCCGCTGCGGGACGCCTGATCCTGACCGGCGTTGCCAAGCCGGTCCCGGTCACCGGGATAGAACTGGCGCCGGACGTTACCGAAAACATGGGCGGCAACCTGGTCCGGGTTCAGCGTATCGACCTGGCGCAAGTCGCCGCGCAAACCGGCTGGACGCTGCTTCCCTACGTGGTGCGCCTCGACCCTGACGCGGCGGGGGCGCTGGTCTGGAACGGTACGGAGCCCGGCTTCAACAGGGAACGACACCTGGGTTATGCGTTTCAATGGTTTGCCCTGGCGGCAACCGTGCTTGTTATTTATGTTGTCCTGTATAGAAAAAAACGGCGGGCAACAAATACGGCAGGTTCATGAAGCGGCGCAATCAGACAATGCTGGTTTTGTTGATCGCGGTGTTTGCGCTGCCACCATTGTTGTCCTGGTACGCGTTTAATTACACCGACCTGGGGAAACAGCGAAGTACAGGCGAGCATGGGACGTTGATTGCCCCGCCGCGTCCGCTGCCTGCCTGGGACCTGCTCGAGCAGGGGGGGACGACTACCCCCCTGCACGGCAAATGGACCCTGGTATACCCGTTGAACGGAAAATGCCGTGAGGCTTGTCTACAGAACCTGTACAGGATGCGTCAATTGCGGTTGGCGACGGGCAAATACGCCGACCGGGTCCAACGCGCCGTGCTGGTTGTGAACAGAGACCGCAACGCCGTGACCGTAGAGCAGCTACAGGACTATCCGGGCCAGTTGACGTTGTTCCCGGAAAACATGGATGGCGACGTCTTGAGATCCCTGTTCGAGCTTTCGGCCGGCGACCGGCCGTTTGCCGAGGACCGGCTGTACCTGGTTGACCCGCTGGGCAACCTGATGATGAGTTATGCCCGGACTGCCGACCCCAAGGGCATCATCAAGGATTTATCCCGCTTGCTGAAGTATTCCCGCATAGGATGAGAACAGGCTTTCTGAATCTTTCTGTACTCTCTTTCCTGCTGGCCTTCTGCGTGGTTATTCTGGGGGCGTACGTACGTCTGTCCAACGCGGGCCTGGGTTGCCCCGACTGGCCCGGCTGTTACGGGGAACTGTTCGTTACGGAAGAGACCCGGGTCAACGCCGCACAGCAGGCAAGCGGGTCCCGGCCGTTTGACATGGATAAGGCGGTCAAGGAAATGATCCACCGTTATGCAGCCGGGGTACTGGGCATCCTGGTCCTGGTGATGACAATCATCTCCTGGCGCACACGCCGTGATGAAAGAGTTTTATGCAGCACTCTGCTGGGCCTGGTTGCGCTGCAGGCGCTGCTGGGGATGTGGACCGTGACCGAATTGCTCAAGCCCATTATCGTTGCCGCGCACCTGCTGGGCGGTATGCTTGTCCTGGGCATGCTGTACTGGATAATTCTCAGGCAATTGCCGCGCGTAGCCGGAAACAGGGGACATGCACAGACGGCAAGGCTGGCATTGGTGGCACTGGCCGTTCTCGCCGCGCAGATGTTCTCGGGCGGCTGGACCGGCGCCAACTATGCCGCGCTGGCATGTCCGGAGTTTCCCACTTGCCGGGACGGATTATACTGGCCGGAGACGGATTTCAGGGAGGCGTTTACTGTCTGGCATGGGGGGCGAATTGATTATGAGGGAGGAATACTGGATGCCCCGGCGCGTACTGCGATTCACCTGACGCATCGCCTGGGCGCGGCGCTGACGTTCCTGGTTGTCCTCACCGTGGCGCTTTGCGCCCTCTTCCGGGCCGGGAGGCCCGCGCGCCTGATGGCAGCCTTTATGCTGTTTGTGTTGTCACTACAGGTCACGCTCGGAGTCGCCAACGTGTTGTTGCGATTGCCGCTGCCCGTTGCCGTTGCGCACAATTCCGTTGCGGCGCTGCTGATGTTATCATTATTGAGCTTGTACCGGCATGCGCGGGCCGGCGGGGATTGAAACGGCAATGACGATGAAAATTGCTGCGTGGCGGGATTATCTCGCACTATGCAAACCGAAAATTGTTTGCCTGATCGTGTTTACCGCGCTGGTGGGCATGTTGCTGGCAGCGCCCGGCATGGTGGCGCTTCCCCTGCTTGTCTGCGCAACCCTGGGCATCGGTCTTGCGGCGGCGTCCGCGGCGGCAATAAACCATATCGTCGATCAGGAAATTGACGGGGTTATGGCGCGCACGCTGAAACGGCCCCTGCCGAAAGGTAACCTTTCTGCGCGGGAGGCACAGGTTTTCGCCGCTGTCCTCTGTGTGATATCCATGACGATCCTGGGTATTTTCGTGAACGCATTGACCGCTTTTCTGACCTTCGTCTCGTTGATTGGTTATGGCGTGATCTATTCCATGTTCTTAAAACGCGCCACGCCGCAGAATATCGTGATCGGCGGGGCCGCGGGCGCGGCGCCGCCGGTGCTCGGTTGGACTGCCGTGAGCAACAGCCTGGATCCCCACGCGCTGCTGCTGTTCCTGATCATTTTTGCCTGGACGCCGCCACATTTCTGGGCGCTGGCAATAGCCCGGCACAAGGACTACGAGAATGCAGACATTCCCATGTTGCCGGTAACCCATGGACTTGATTTCACCCGGCTGCACATCCTGTTATATACCCTGTTGCTGTTCATTGTTACCCTGCTGCCGTTCCTGACGGGCATGAGCGGAATAGCCTACCTGTTCGGCGCGCTGACACTGGGCGCCGGGTTTATCTATTTTACCGTCAAGCTTCTGCGGACGGCGGAAGAGGCTACGGCGATGCGCACCTTCAGTTATTCCATATGGTATTTGATGGGCCTGTTTGCCGTCCTGCTGGTGGACCATTATATCCCTGCGATCGCGCGACTGATTCTGTAGTTCAGGGATATGGATTCAGGGGACGGAATTCAATTCCGTCCCATATAATTTATAAGTCATTGATATTATTATAACTTAATGAGTTATTAAATCATAAAGTAACTACTCGCCCCTCTTATCCTGATCTCTTATCCTGACCCTGCTTGGCCGGG
>JAPPLI010000050.1 GCA_028819495.1 Gammaproteobacteria bacterium
GAAGGCGGCGCCGGCGCCGACCGTCTGGATGGTGATACAGGGATGGACTGGGCGGCGTATCGCGACTCGGATGCGGCGGTGACCATCAATCTGGCGGAGGGCACGGTGCAGGGCGGCCATGCCGAGGGCGACGTGTTGATCGGGATTGAGAACATCATTGGTTCTGCTCACGATGACGTGCTGGTGGGTAATGACGATGCCAACCGGCTGGCAGGGGGCGCGGGCGCGGATCGGCTGGACGGCGGTGAAGGTGAGGATTGGGTATCCTATCAGTGGTCGGATGAGGGCGTGAGCATAGACCTTGCCGAGGGCACGGCGGAGGGCGGACACGCACAGGGTGACGTGATTACGAATATAGAAAACCTGAACGGGTCTGCTTTTGCCGACGTGCTCCGGGGTGACGGCAATGCCAACCGGCTGGACGGCGGGGGAGGGGATGATCGGCTTTGGGGCGCGGGCGGTAACGATGTTTTGGTGGGGGGTGAGGGTGATGATTGGCTGTTGGGCAGCACGGGCGCCGACCAACTGAATGGTGGCGCCGGGTTTGACGTGTTGTCCTACGAGTTGTCAGATACGGGGGTCACGGTCAATCTTGAGGAAAGCATATTAACGGGGGGTTATGCGCAGGGTGATGTCATCGCCGGCATTGAGCAGGTCATGGGTTCTGATTACCGGGATGTGCTCACGGGTGACAATGAAGCCAATGAGTTGTACGGCATCGGGGGTGATGACGAACTTCAGGGAAACGGTGGTGACGATGTACTGAAAGGCGGTGCGGGGGATGACTCTCTACGGGGTAGCAGCGGGGATGACATCCTGGAAGGCGGCGCCGGCGCGGACCGGTTGGATGGCGGCGCCGGGACGGACTGGCTGTCTTATGCGGGGTCGGACGGGGCGGTGTCGGTGCGGCTGTATGACGGGTACACCGGGAGAGGTCATGCCGAAGGCGACATTATCAGCGGTTTTGAGAACCTGCGGGGTTCCGCCTATGCGGATGCCCTGGCGGGTGATGGCAGGGCGAACCGGCTGGCGGGGGGCGCCGGGGACGACCAATTATCGGGCAATAGTGGTGATGACATCCTGGAAGGCGGCGCCGGCGCGGACCGGTTGGACGGCGGGGCCGGAACGGACTGGCTGTCTTATGCGGGGTCGGACGGGGCGGTGTCGGTACGGCTGTATGACGGGTATACCGGGAGAGGTCACGCTGACGGCGACGTTATCAGCGGTTTTGAGAACCTGCGGGGTTCCGTCTATGCGGATGCCCTGGCGGGTGATGGCGGGGCGAACCGGCTGGAGGGGGGCGCCGGGGACGACCAATTATCGGGCAATAGTGGTGATGACGTACTGGAAGGCGGCGCCGGAGATGACTCGGTGCGGGGTGGCAGCGGGGATGA
This sequence comes from Gammaproteobacteria bacterium, assembly GCA_028819495.1. Lineage (GTDB taxonomy): Bacteria > Pseudomonadota > Gammaproteobacteria > Eutrophobiales > Eutrophobiaceae > JAAXHV01. Next base: position 1,395 of record JAPPLI010000050.1, read on the forward strand.
CATCCTGGAAGGGGGCGGAGATGGCGACAGCCTGGACGGCGGCGCGGGTAGAGACACACTGTCCTATAGTTCGTCCGATGGGGGCGTGCGGGTGAACCTGGCCGAGGGCACGGCAGCGGGTGGTCATGCCGAGGGGGATACGTTTACGGGTATGGAGAACGTAACAAGCTCTGACTACCGGGATATCCTGACCGGTGACGCCGGGGCAAACCGTCTGGACGGCGCTGGGGGTGACGATGCGTTGTACGGCGGCGCCGGTGCTGACGTTCTGTTTGGTGATGAGGGAGAAGATGAATTGCACGGGGGCGCTGGTGAGGATCAGCTCTCAGGCGGGACCGGTGCGGACAGTTTATATGGTGCTGAGGGTGATGATGAATTGCAGGGTAATGCAGGTAATGACCAACTGTTCGGTGAGTCCGGCGCCGACATGTTGTACGGTGATACAGGTGACGATGAGTTGCGCGGGGGCGCTGATGAGGATCGATTGTTCGGCGGGGTTGGCGCGGACAGCTTGCATGGTGGTGAGGGTGATGATGAGTTGCAGGGCGGCGCTGGCAATGATCGGTTATACGGCAATGCCGGCGCGGATCGGCTGGATGGGGGCGGGGGTATTGATTGGGCATCTTATTCGGGATCGAATGCAGGGGTAAGAATAAACCTTGCGACAGGCACGCTGGAAGGGGGCCATGCCCAAGGAGACGTACTTATCAGTATTGAAAATCTGATGGGTTCCGGATACGACGACGTGTTGCGGGGCGATGACGTCGCCAACGAGTTGCACGGGCGGGACGGCGCTGATGAACTGTACGGCAATGGCGGTGATGATGTATTGCAAGGCGGCGCCGGGGCTGATTACTTGGACGGTGGAAGCGGCATCGACACGGCGTCGTACAGCGACTCGGATGAAGCTGTCACAGTTGACCTAGAGGTAAGGATAGGTGATATGGGTAGGGATGGTCATGCGGAAGGCGATATCCTTGTTGATATTGAGAATGTAACTGGGTCTGATTACGATGATTCCCTGTATGGCGATGAAGGCGTCAATCACCTTGCGGGAGGCAATGGCAATGATTACATGATTGGCAATGATGGCAATGATGAACTTTATGGTAATGATGGTGAGGATTACTTGGAAGGAAGTGCTGGCGCCGATCGACTGGATGGAGGTGAAGGTTCTGATACGGTGGTATATTTGAATTCGGATGCTGGTGTGACAGTGAACCTGGAGCTAGGCAACGGTGCAGGCGGGCACGCTGAAGGGGATGTGATTACAGATATTGAAAACGCGGGTGGTACTTTTTATGTAGATGTATTGATTGGTGACAACAACGATAACACTCTTTACGGCTATGAAGGCGATGATCACCTGCGCGGCAATGAGGGTGAGGATCAACTGTATGGAGGAGCTGGCGCCGATCGACTGGACGGAGGTGGAGGTTCTGATGAGGTGAATTATGGGGGGTCCGATACCGGTGTTACGGTGAACCTTGAGGAAGGTACTGGCAGGGGGGGCGATGCTGAAGGCGATATCATCATCAATATTGAGGGTATCACAGGTTCTCAATACGAGGATGTTTTGATTGGCGACAACGGCGATAATTCCCTGCAAGGCCTTGATGGTGACGATGAGATGTACGGAAATGATGGTAATGACTTTCTGTATGGAAGTCCTGGCGATGATACAATTTACGGGGGTGATGGGGATGATGAACTATATGGGGCGGAGGATAATGATCACCTGTTCGGGGGCAAGGGTAACGATATCGTGAGTGGGGGAGATGGCGATGACGTTATTCACGGGAATGAGGGTGATGATCAGCTGCAAGGCGCTGATGGTGATGATGAACTGTACGGGGGGCCTGGAGACGACTTGGTGGGAGGCTTCGCCGGCGCAGACCGATTGGTCGGAGGCGCTGGAAATGATCAATTATATGGGGATTGGTTGGATATAGAAGGAAGTGTGGATGTGTTTGTCTTTGCTGCCGGGCATGGGGACGACACCATTCGTGACTTCACTGACAATCAAGACAAAATTGACCTCACTGCCTTCAACCTGTCCGGTTTTGATGCCTTGAGCCTGTCGTCCAATGATAGGGGAACAACCATAGACTTGTCAGATCATGGTGGCGGAACCATCCTGCTGGGAGAGTTTGACATAGCCAACCTGGATGCGACCGACTTCCTGTTCTGATAATTTACAGGCATTGGGGAATTTGATTCTCCGGCGATTTGCTTTCCGGCCCGCCTCTGTAGGGTGTCGAGTCAGACATGGGAAGTTGCCCCCTTGTGCTATACTCCTGCTGTGGCAACAAGATACACCGACCCTGGTTTCACAACAAACCTGCTGTGCCTGTTTGTCCCGGGTAGCGGCGCCCTGCCCCCTGTACTCGCCGGCAGGGACGATGACTTGCGTGTATTGCAGGGCTTTCTGCAACGCCTGCTGAATAACCGCCAGATTCCCGCCGACGTAGTGATCTACGGGCCGCGCGGCAATGGTAAAACCGTGCTGCTCGAATCCTTCCGGCGACAATGCGAGGAGCAGGGTACTGATACACTGGACCTGACGCCGGCGGCGCTCGGAAACGTCACCGACCTGGCAGCCCACCTGCTCTATGACGATAGCGCAATCGGGAAGTTCCTGACCTCCGTGACTCCCTCCGGGCTCAGCATCGACCTGCAGGCCATCGGCGCCCGTTGGGATAGTATGACACCCGTTGAGAAAGACAACGTAAAGCGTCGCCACCTGGTCCAGATGTTACTCGAGCGCTGTCGCAAACGCCCGTTGGTCGTGGCGCTGGACGAGGCGCATACCCTGGCCGCGGAGGTGGGTCATACCCTGTTGAACGCCAGCCAGCAGGCGCGCAAGCAGGGCGCGCCCTTTCTGTTGGTTGTCGCCGGGACGCCAAATTTAAGAGATCATTTGAACCAGATGAGCGCCACCTTCTGGAACCGGGCGGAAAAAATCGGTATTGGCCGCCTGTCCCGGGAAGCCACCATCGAAGCGCTGGCCGCTCCCCTGGCCGGGGCGGGCATCACCTTTGACCAGGATGCCCTGGACCGCGTGGTGCGGGAAAGCCAGCGTTACCCCTACTTCATTCAACTCTGGGGGGAAGCGCTGTGCCATGCCATGGTAGACGCCGGGCGCTTCCGCGTGCAGACCGGGATTGTCGAGGCCGCCGGGCCGAGGTTTGAGGCCAGCAAGACCGCTTACTACGGAGACCGTTACCGGGAGTTGCGCAAACAGGGCTTGCTGCAGGCCGCCGGCGCGGTGGCTGACCTGTTTGCAGGACAAGAGACAGCCGGTTACACAGACCTGTCGGATCACCTGGTTGTCCAAACCGGCGTGGCGGCACAAACGGCCGATACGCAATTGGACCGACTCGCGAACCTGGGCTATATCTGGCAACCGGCAGGCGATGATGCGTGTGAGCCCGGTATCCCCAGCCTGATGACTTACGTCCAGGCACAGCTGGCGACCGCTGGGCGCGCGGCCACGTTCGCTTCGCAGCAAACGGACAAAAGATCAGAATGTGTTCGGGAATAGATGGCAATATAAGGTCAACAGAGTACTGGCAAAAGCAGCCGACAAACATGAATGGCGGGGTAAGAATGGCGCTTTTTGGTCCGGGCAGGAAGTAAACCGATGGCTGTTATCAAAGAAGACCAGGGCGATGCCGGCGCGGATGCGCAAACGCAATATGCGCTGTCTCTGGGAGACGTATTCCAGGGAACGCTTCAGTCGGCAAATGACAAGGACTGGCTCAAGGTCGAACTGAGTGCGGAGACGATATACGATTTTACTCTCAGCGGTGTTGGGGGCAAGTCGGCTGAATTGGCGCTGTTCGCTTCGGATGGAAACCGTATCGTCTCGGGTGGCCCCATTCCCTCCGGCGCAAAACTCATCTTCAGCCCGGTTGTTACGGGGACTTATTATCTTCACGTAGGCGGTTACGATGATTCTCTCACGGGTGACTATGAGCTTGCTTTGGTTGAGAACATGACCCCGGTGGGCAGTTATGATGAGATTGCTGACTACCTGACTGATGGTTACTATGAGGAGCGGGGGGGCTGGGGCTCAACAAGGTCTTTTAACGTCAGAACTGGCGGCACGTTGACGGCCAATATCACTGCCCTGTCTGAAGACAATCAGAAAATGGCCCGTTGGGGGCTTGAAGCCTGGGCTAACGTGACTGGTATCCAATTCCGGTTTGTTGACCATGATGACGCAGACATCATATTCGACAACCACGAATCCCACCATGCTTCTGGTTATTTGCTGGTAAATAACGGAATCGTTTCCGGATACCTCAACTTTCCTGAAAGCTTTCTCATCACGTATGGCGCCACAGTCGGCAGCCGCAACTTCATGGGTTTTCTTCACGAGCTTGGCCATGCTCTTGGTCTTGCCCATGCTGGCGCTTATAGCGGCTACCCGGTTTATTACGGCCATCACAACGTCTTCGTGAATGATTCACAGCAGCTATCGGTAATGTCATATCTTACTCAAGCTCAGAACACCTACATCACGGCAAGTATGGCGGATCCTGTTACCCCGATGATCGCGGATATTATCGCCATTCAGAAACTCTATGGCGTACCTGACACGATCAACACCGGCGATACCATTTATGGTTACCAATCCAACCTCGACGGCTACCTGGGTGAATTCTTCAGGCTATGGACCGGTGAGGCAAATCCCTTTTCCGGTATAACAGCGCCGAGCAACTTTGATTATCAAGCCCTTAAACCGACATTGGTTGACCTTGACGGCGACAGCGACCCCGACCTTGTGCTCGGCAATAACACCGGTTTGCTGTATTACTTTGAGAATACCGGCACACCTGCCAACCTCGGTTTTGCAGAACGCGCCGGCACGGCCAATCCCCTGGACGGTCTCTCAGTGGGGTCTTACAGCGCGCCGGCGTTCGTCGATCTTGACGGCGATGGCGATGTTGATCTCATCGTTGGTAATGGCCAGGGCAACATTATCTATTTTGAGAACACCGGCACAGCGAATGCTCCCAGTTTCACACAAGGTAGCGGCGCGACCAATCCGTTTGATGGCATTAGCATAGGTATACGAAGCACACTCGCATTGGTTGATTTGGACAGCGACGGGGATCAGGATCTTGTGGTTGGAACCAATGACGGTAGCGTTCCTTACTATGAGAATACCGGCACGTCCGCCAATCCGGAGTTTACATTACGCACCGGCACAAGCAGTCCTACCAGTAATATTACTGCAGGTTCCTATGTCACGCCCGCATTTATTGACGTTGACGGCGACAATGATTTTGACCTCGTTGTTGGAAACAATGATGGTGACATTCTCTACTTTGAGAATACCGGCACGACGACTGAACCAAGCTTCACGCCACTTACCGACTTCGATAATCCCTTCCATGCGACTGTTGCGGGCTACTGGATCGGGCTGGATTTTGCCGATATTAACGGCGACGGTCATCCTGACCTGATTGTCGGGAATGACGACGGCATCATCCACTATTTTGAACATGCCGGCACCCCCGAGACCCCCGAGTTTACACCGCAAAGCCTCGCCTACCCAACCGCCTTCACCATTTACGACAACGGCGGCACTGACACCCTGGATTTGCGCACAGACACTCAAGACCAGCGCATCCACCTGCGCCCGGAAGGCATCTCCGACGTGTACGGTCTGACCGGCAATATGATCATTGCTCGGGACACCTGGATTGAGAATGTCATTGCCGGTTCCGGGCATGACATGATTGCCGGTAATGCGATTGCCAACGACCTGAACGGGCGCGCGGGCAATGACCGGATCTGGGGCAGTGGCGGTCACGACATCCTGGAAGGGGGTGCCGGCGCCGACCGCCTGAATGGGGATGCGGGGATGGACTGGGCGGCGTATCGCGACTCGGATGCGGCGGTGACCATCAACCTGGCGGAAGGCACGGTGCAGGGCGGCCATGCCGAGGGTGACGTGCTGACCGGCATTGAGAACATCATTGGCTCTGCTCACGATGACGTGTTGGTGGGCGATGATGAGGCCAACCGGCTGGCAGGGGGAGCGGGCGCGGATCGGCTGGACGGCGGTGCAGGTGAGGATTGGGCGTCCTATCAGTGGTCGGATGAGGGCGTGAACATAGACCTTGCAGAGGGCACGGCAGCGGGCGGCCACGCGCAAGGCGATGTCATTGTGAATATGGAAAACGTGATGGGATCTGATCACGGAGATGTCCTGTGGGGTGACAGCAATGCCAACCGGCTGGCAGGTGAGGGAGGTGACGACCGGCTTTGGGGCGCGGGCGGTGACGATGTCCTGGCGGGCGGGGATGGCGATGACCGGCTGTTGGGCAGTCCGGGCGCCGACCAGTTGGATGGCGGCGCGGGGTTTGACGTGTTGTCCTACGAGTTGTCTGGTGCGGGGGTCACGGTCAATCTTGAGGAGGGCACATTAACGGGCGGTGATGCCGAGGGCGATATCATTGCCGACATTGAGCGTGTCATGGGTTCTGAGTACCGGGATGTGTTGACGGGTGACAGCGGGGCCAACGAGTTGTACGGTCTTGGAGGTGATGACGAGCTGCTGGGTCGCGGGGGCGATGACAGGTTGGAGGGCGGCACCGGCGCGGACCGGTTGGACGGCGGCGCCGGCCTCGACCGGGCGGTTTATGTTGCATCGGATGCCGGTGTAACGGTGAACCTGGCTGACAACACGGTTGCCGGCGGTCACGCCCAGGGTGACACGATAACAGGTATTGAGAATCTTGCGGGGTCTGGTTACCGGGACGTGTTGACGGGAGACAGCGGCCCCAATGAGTTACACGGCGCCGGGGGTGATGACGAGCTTCAGGGTGACGCCGGCAACGACGTACTGGAAGGAGGGCCGGGCGCCGACCGCCTGGACGGTGGCCCCGGCGCTGACTGGCTGTCCTACCGCCGGTCGGATGCAGGGGTGACGATTGACCTGCGTGGCAACACTGCGGCAGGCGGCCACGCCGAGGGGGACGCTGTCAGCGGGTTTGAGAATATCGCGGGCTCCGCCTACCCGGACGTGCTGACCGGAGATGACGGTGCCAACGAACTGGCCGGCAATGGGGGCGATGATGATCTGCGCGGCAACGGGGGTGATGACGTGCTGGCGGGGGGCGCGGGCGCCGACCGCCTGGACGGAGGAGTGGGCACAGACACCTTGTCCTATCGGTTATCCGTTGCCGGGGTGCGGGTGAATCTGGCCGAGGGCACGGCGGCGGGCGGTCACGCCGAGGGGGATACGTTTGCGGGTGTGGAGAACGTCACGGGCTCCGGCTACCGGGATGTCCTGACGGGTGATACCGGGGCAAACCACCTGGACGGTCTTGGTGGGGATGATCAGTTGTTCGGTGGCCCCGGCGCGGACCGTCTCGTTGGTAACACGGGCGATGACGAGCTTCGCGGCGCTGAGGGTGACGATGAGCTACGAGGTAACGCGGGCAATGACCAACTCTTCGGTGAGTCCGGCGCCGACGTCCTGTATGGCGCTGAGGGCGATGATGATCTGCACGGAGGAGAACATAAAGACCAACTGTTCGGTGGAGCAGACGCAGACACATTGTATGGAGATGATGGCGATGATGAGTTGCACGGCGGCGACGGCGATGACCGGCTGCACGGCAATGCCGGCGCGGATCGGCTGGATGGGGGCAGGGGTATTGATTGGGCGTCTTATCTGGGTTCGGGTGCGGCGGTAAGAATAAACCTTGCGTCAGGCACCGCAGGCGGCGGGGAGGCTGAAGGAGACGTACTCACTGCGATTGAAAACCTGGTGGGTTCCGGTTACGACGACGTATTACGGGGTGACGGCCTTGCCAACGAGCTACACGGACTGAACGGTGCGGACGAACTGTACGGTAATGGTGGTGACGACGTACTACAGGGAGGCGCCGGCGCGGACCGGCTGGAAGGTGGCTCCGGCAATGACACAGCGCTTTATAAGGACTCCGATGTTGGTGTGTTTGTCGATCTGAAGTATGGAAATACCGGCAGGGGTCATGCGGAGGGTGATGTCCTTACCGGTATTGAGAACGTAACCGGGTCTGCCTACGATGATGATCTGAGGGGTGATGAGGGCGCCAACCGATTACTTGGCGGCGATGGCCGCGATGTCCTGCACGGCGGCGGCGGCGCTGACTGGCTGGATGGGGGTGGAGGCATCCGTGACTGGGTAGGCTATTGGGAATCGGATTCAGCCGTTACGGTCAACCTCCTGGAAGGTACGGGGAAGGGCGGTCACGCGGAAGGGGATATTATCAGGAATGTCGAAATTGTTGATGGCACTGATTACGGGGATGTATTGATTGGTGACCATAAAGATAATGGCTTTCAGGGCTTTGGCGGGGATGATGATATCCGAGGTAATGATGGAGATGATTACCTGTCTGGAGGTGAAGGGAGAGACCGATTGGATGGCGGTGAAGGTTCCGATATGGTGTCTTACTGGGACTCGGATACCGGTGTAACCGTAAACCTTGAAGAGGGCACAGGCGAAGGCGGTCATGCCGAAGGTGATGTGATTGTCAATATTGAGAGAATAGAAGGTTCCAGCCACGGAGATGTATTGACAGGTGATGACGATCATAACTACATCTATGGCCTTGCCGGCGCCGACCGCATCATCGGGGGCGCCGGAAACGATAGATTACATGGGAATACGAACAGCCCGGGTGAGGAAGACAGGGAAGGCAACACCGATGTCTTCGTCTTCGACGTCGGCCATGGCAACGACTCCATCTACTATTTTGTCGATAATGAAGACAAAATCGACCTCAGCGCCTTCGACTTGTCCGGATTTGACGACCTGGTCCTGTTTTCCGATTATTTTGGGGTAACTACCATCGACCTCTCTGACCATGGAGGCGGAACAATCAAGTTGTTTGAATTCGATATCGCCAACCTGGATGCGACAGACTTCCTGTTCTAACCCCTGACCTGGTCAAGCCGGAAGCAACCAGGATGCTACCTGTTCGTCATTTGCTTTCGCAAACGATGGTAATGATTTTGACCACACTTTGAATCACATCCTGGACAGAATTTAATATTGCAAGGCAACAAACCCATGAGTAGAATAACGAATTTACCAACAGGACAGGAGCGAGGAATGGTTGATAACGTAACACAGATAGAACAGGACTGGGCGGAGAACCCGCGCTGGGCGAACGTCAAGCGGGATTACAGCGCCGCGGACGTAGTCAAGTTGCGCGGTTCCGTGCAGGTTGAGCACACCCTGGCGCGCAGGGGCGCCGAGAGGTTGTGGCAACTCGTTACCGAGGAAGATTACATCAACAGCTTGGGCGCGGTGACCGGCGGCCAGGCCGTGCAGCAGGTAAAAGCCGGCGTGAAGGCCATCTACCTGTCGGGCTGGCAGGTAGCGGCCGACGGCAATACTTCGGAGACCATGTATCCTGATCAATCGCTTTATGCAGTCGATTCGGTTCCCACCGTGGTTCGGCGCATCAACAACGCCTTCAAACGCGCCGATGAAATCCAGTGCGCCAGGGGTGAGGGCAACGTGGATTACTTCGCGCCGATCGTCGCCGATGCCGAAGCCGGGTTCGGTGGCGTGCTGAATGCGTTTGAACTGATGAAGGCCATGGTTGAGGCCGGCGCCGCGGGCGTGCATTTCGAAGACCAGCTTGCCTCCGTGAAGAAATGCGGGCACATGGGCGGGAAAGTGCTGGTGCCTACCCAGGAAGCAATCCACAAGCTGGTTGCAGCCAGGCTGGCTGCGGATATCATGGGTGTGCCGACCGTCGTGCTGGCCAGGACGGACGCCAATGCTGCGGCGCTGCTCACCTCCGACGTGGACGAACGGGATCACCGGTTCATCACCGGGAATCGGACTGCGGAAGGATTTTATGTTACCGCTGCAGGACTGGACCAGGCCATCGCCCGGGGTCTGGCTTACGCGCCTTACGCGGACCTGCTCTGGTGTGAGACCGCGGTGCCTGACCTGGACGAGGCAAAACGTTTTGCCGAGGCAATCCACAGCGAACACCCGGGCCAGTTGCTGGCGTACAACTGCTCGCCTTCGTTCAACTGGAAGAAGAACCTGGACGATATCACCATCGCCAAGTTCCAGCGCGAACTGGGAGCCATGGGATATAAGTACCAGTTCATCACGCTGGCGGGCATTCATAACATGTGGTACCACATGTTCGATCTTGCCCATAACTACGTGCACAGGGGTATGACCGCCTATGTCGAGATGATACAGGAACCGGAATTTGCCGCGGCGAAAAAGGGCTATACGTTCGCCTCGCACCAGCAGGAAGTGGGCGCCGGTTATTTCGACGATGTGACCAACGTGATACAGGGCGGCAGCTCCTCGGTGACGGCACTGGCGGGTTCCACGGAAGAGGAGCAGTTTGACAAGGCGGCCAGCCACTGAGTACGGAAGACGGGGGGTAGAAGACAGAGGGCGGATAACCCTTGTAACCGGGACGGACTTAAGTCCGTCCCCACGTCTCCGGGGAAACAGACAGCCTGATGAGTTTCACGACAAGGTTCCGGGAACGACTGGCAGCGCTTCAGGAACGGAAACCGCAAACCTTCCCCAAACACCTTTTCCCGCGCGCATACTCCCGAGCTGCCGTTTTACTGCTGTTCTGGCCGGGACCGGACGATGCGGTTGAAGTCGTTTTTACCAAACGTACCGAGACTGTTTCCAGTCACCGCGGGCAGGTATCCTTCCCCGGCGGGGTATTTCATACCTGCGATGATGATATGGCTGCCACCGCGCTGCGGGAGACCCGGGAAGAACTTGGCATCGATCCCGGCGCTGTCACCATCATGGGCCGCCTGGACGATGCTTACAGTATTGCCGGTCACCATGTAATCCCCTACGTGGGCTGGACTGACAAGGCGCCCGAGATGACGATAAACGGCGGTGAAGTGGCAGAAGTGATCATTGCCGATGTCAGGAAGTTGATACGCCCCGAAGTGAATACCACACACACCATTGATTTTCTCGGCAAACCGCGCACAACCCATGCTTTCGACTGGGATGGCGGGTATGTCTGGGGCCTGACTGCCGATATGCTGCGGGAATTTCTCAACTGGTTGAATGACGAACCCTGCGACCGCTTTGAGCGGCGCCTGCGGAAGATGGATGACCTGGCCGGAATGCAGGTCCCGTAAGGTTAACCTGCCCGGGCGTTAATCATCAACCGCGATAATATGTTCTCGTAGAGGTCCGCTAGCGTATCCAGATCGGCGCTGCGCACGCGCTCATTGACCTTGTGGATGGTAGCGTTCACCGGACCCAGTTCCACCACCTCGGCGCCGGTGGGCGCTATGAAGCGTCCATCGGAAGTGCCGCCGTCCGTTGATATCTCCGGCATGATGCCGCAGACGCCCGCAACCGCGTCCTGAACCGCATCAAGCAGCTTCCCTGACTGCGTCAGGAAGGGCTGGCTGCAGGGGCGCCAGAGCAGGTCGTAGTCCAGTTCATGCTTTTGCAGCAGTGTTTCTATTGCGTCCTTGAGTCTCCGTTCGGTCCATTCAGTGGAGAAACGCAGGTTGAAACTCACCTCCACGGAAGCCGGAATGACGTTCTCGGCGCCGGTTCCGGCATGGATATTGGAGATCTGGAAGCTGGTGGGGGGATAGTGGGCGTTGCCCTCATCCCAGACCCGCCGGCTCAGCTCCACCAGCGCCGGGCCGGCCAGGTGTACGGGATTCTTCGCCAGTGCGGGGTAGGCCGTATGACCCTGGATACCGGAGACGGTAATCACGCCGGACAGGGAGCCGCGCCGGCCATTTTTAATGACGTCGCCCAGGGTGTTATCGCTGCAAGGCTCGCCGACCAGGCACCAGTCAATGCCAATGTCGTTCCGCTCCAGGTATTCCACCACCTTTTTTGTGCCGTTCACGGCAATACCTTCCTCATCGCTGGTCAACAGCAGGCTGATGGTGCCGTCATGTTCCGGATTGGCTGCGACGAAATGTTCCAGTGCAGTGACCATGGCCGCAACACTGCCTTTCATATCGGCCGCGCCGCGGCCGTACAGGTAGCCGTCCTGTTCCCGGGGTTCGAACGGCGGCGACTCCCAGTCCGTCTCCGGCCCCGACGGCACCACGTCGGTATGGCCCAGTAAAGTGAAGACGGGTGCGCCCTCCCCATGAGTGGCCCAAAGGTTTGCCACGTCCGCGCAGGGCAGGTGGGTAATGTTAAAGCCGCTTTTTTTCAACCGGTCGCCTATCAACTGCTGGCAGCCGGCGTCGTCAGGCGTTACCGACGGCCTGGCTATGAGTTCCCGGGTCAATGCAAGTGTCATGGGGAACCGGCGGTAGGGCTGTCACTGCTCCGGATGATGCCTTCGTACAGTTTTTCAAATTGTGTCTGGACCACATTACCGAACAGCGGATCCTCCACCTGGGAGATATTGTCATTGATCATCTGCCATTCCGTGTCCTCAAGAGTGGATCTTGCCTTCGGGAAAATGTTTCCTTCCTCCATATTCATGTGTTTCCACAGCAACTCTATATATGCTCTGGCGTTGTCCAGAATCCTGTCCATGGGTATTATCGCGCCGTTGATCACCCCGTTTACCGCGTCCTTCAGGGCCAGCCCGGTTGCGGCCAGTTGCTTGTGCTCTTTATTCAGTTCCCGGATATCCGCCGAGCATTCGGGTTCGAGCGCGCCGAGGACGTCAAAGATAAGTTCTTCATGGGGATGATGATAAGTATCGGGATAATTTACCATGTAGTTCGCTATGTCATACATGCGCACGAAGTCAGCCTCTTCTCCCTGTTCCAGCTTGTCTGCTTCCGCATTCAACAGGTTCAGAAGAACCGCATAGTTCTTGTGATCGTTGTGGAGGGTATCAAGCAGTGCAGGCATAGCGGTTATTTTTCAGGTTCATTTAAGGAAACTCTGATTTATTCAGAACTCCCTTAATATTATAATGGTTCTTCAACCGGATGAAACCTGATTATGCATGACCTGCAACAACTGGCCCTGATCTGGGCCAGTGTCTTCATAGCTTCCTGGCTGGCGGCAAAGACCAAGCTTACACCGGTGCTGTATTTTCTTGCCGCCGGTTGCGTCCTGGTCAACCTGGGCTGGTTGCCCACCCACAGCACGCCGTTCATTGCCGGGATTTCCGAGGTGGGCATTATCCTGATTATGTTCGCGTTGGGGTTTGAAGCCAACCCGGGGCATTTTGTCCGCAGTATGAAACGCAGCTGGGGGATTGCCCTGTTCGGCGCGCTGGCCCCGTTCATCGCCGCGTATTCCTGTGCGCAGTATTTCTGGGGTGATGGCAAAATCGCCCTGTTATGCGGCCTGACCATGACCGCGACTGCCGTATCACTGACCATGGTCTCGTTGAAAAGTGAAGGACTGCACCTGTCCGCTGCGGCAAACGGAATCATGACTTCGGCAATAATAGACGATATAGCCTCCCTTGCCCTGGTCGCCATCCTGATCCCGATAGCTACCGGGTCGGGTGAGTTGTCGATAGCAGGAATAGGGATAATTCTGTTCAAGGCGCTGCTTTTCTTTGTTCTCATCGTCATTATTGCGATCTGGATCATGCCGCACAGCGCGGAGAAGGGATTGCTGAAGCGCTATCCTGTCCTGGGCCGCTTCGGAATGATCAACCTGCTCGCCATAGATAACGGCAGCAAGGCGACCCTGGGCATTTTACTGGTCGCCATAGCGATCAGCCTGCTTGCCCATCAACTGGGCCTGCATCCGGCCATAGGCGCCTACATGGCAGGCCTGATCATCAGGGAGGAGTACTTTCATTTCGGCAGCACGGAAAACAAGGCCGCCCTGTACCGGGACACCCGCAAAATCATCGATGATGTCGCCTTTTCCTGGATTGGTCCGGTCTTTTTCGTCAAACTCGGTACCGAACTTGTCTTTGACCCGGTCATTATTTCTTCCATTCTCGATGAAACACTGGTCCTGCTTTGCAGCGTGTTTTTTGCCCAGGTGATCTCGGCCTCTGCCGCGGCGCGCCACACCGGCAATTTCAACTGGCAGGATTCCCTGATGATAGGATTCGGCATGCTGGGACGGGCGGAACTGGCGTTTGTGGTAATGAATATCGCCTACACGCAACACGGCATCTTCACGGAAGAAGTTTTCTACACCCTCATGTTTACCATTTTCTGGCTTAACGTCGCCGTACCCGTCACCATCAGGTTCTGGCGCCCGTACTATGCGGGGGAAAAGCCGCTACCCGGGTTTTTAGGGGTCAGGGATTAGGGGCTGCCCCCTGAAGAGGTTCGGGAAAACGGTATCCTGCCGGATTCCCGAACGGGTGAACCGCGTGGCGGTTTCGGTGGTTACCGGTTTCTCCGCCACTGCCTGTACTTCCTGTACCGGTCAAGTCCAGCAAAATGAAATGAGCACGTAACAAACCTCATCTTGTGGACAGGCACGGACAGTCTAACGCTATCAGAGGATGAAAAATGTGGGAAAACTCACATTTTTTAGAAAAAAATCAAGGAACCCCTGATTGAATCAGAGGCGCCCTGCTATATTTCGTCGGGATGTTCATTATTATCATAGTTTCCCGTCGTATCACGGACCATATTTTCAAGCTTTACCACATCGTTGATATACAGGCGGTTTTTTCTTTTCCGGATCAGGCCGGACGATGCAAGTTCCGTCATCTCCCGCGAGATCGCTTCACGGTGGGTACTGATGCGGTTGGCAAGTTCAACATGTCTTGGCGCCGGTGATATGGTCGCAGTGTTGGAATTGTTCATGTTTTTCCAGGCCAGTCGCAACAGTTCGGCATGGAGCCTGTCTCTGACGTCCAGGGAACTGAATTCCACAATCCGCCGCGATAACAGCCTGACCAGTTGGGAAAGCCGCATGAATGTCCGGGACATGACCGAAGGATACAACTGCAAAACCCAGAGAAAGTTCTCTGCCGACATGGCGGCGAGCGTGGTATTGTCGAGGCTGATGACATAGGGCGACCGGGATTTCTTGTCCAAGGCGTAAATGTCACCGAACATTTCCCCGGCAACTTGCTCACCGAAAGATATTTCCCTTCCGGAAACCGTATAAATGGCGACCCTCACCTTGCCGCTGATGATGAAATAAACATCGCTGCCGGTATCATCGTGGGTCGTGATGATGTCTCCTTCATCGAACTGCAATCCCCGGCACTTATCGGCAATCATCTTCCTTTCGTTGAAGGAGAGGTCATAAAATATCTCAACTGCCGATAACACTCCTGCTGATATCTCAATAATTTTTCTTGTCATTTTTGTCTCCTGTATCGTGAATATTCCGTACAGGAAAATATTGCCCTCGGGCTCTCATAATCCGCCTGTACAGATTTTGCCGGACACGTCTTAGCGTGTTCTGGTACGCCACTGGTTAATTCTTCCAAAAACAACGGTATCCCGTCCTTCCCGGCGATGACGCCGGAAATGACACGAGATAAAAAAGGGTTGATGCTGAATAAAACAGAATTGCAATCAGGAATAAAACAACACGATCCATCCCCATCCCAGCCTCTCATGGTCCGATTCAAACGTTTCCATTTGCATACTTGCTTCCACAACTTCCATTGGTAATCCGGTAAATAAAGTGTTCAGTCCTTACAGCTAAAACACTATAATTATATGTGTTAAATATCTTTTTTGTTTTTTTCCTGCCATCCCCGGGCAGCAGCGCCGGATATGATATACAGCAGACCGCTGCTTGAGTCAGAGTTTACCACAGCTGCAACAATTTCTGCACAGGGTTTTCCAACATGAAATGAGCCTGAAGGGGGGACGTGGATGATTGCGCCTAGGGCAGTGTCCGGTTTACCGCTTCATTCAATGATGAATATTGCTCGAGGAGGGAGTTTGCCGCGTTGAACTGCCCCCTGGCCCTGAGCTCACTGTGTTCGCTGTGGCTGCTGAACCGTTGCGGGTCCCATGAAAAATAATCTTCGTTCAAGGCGTCGGCGCAGAAACGGGCGGCAAGCTCAATGTATATCATCAGTGTCGCTGCCGGGACGGCTAACCATTCCTCCGGCGTGAGCAGCTTCCCGGCATGGCAGGCATAAGCTTCAAGCGCTGCCCGGCAATGGGCCATTGAGAAGTATGCAGCGGTGGAATCTTCCCCGTACGGGTTGCACCAGGAACGCAGCGCATCGCCGAGTTCCAGGTACACCGGCATCCTGCTCAGGGTATCGAAATCAACCATGCAGAGCACTTCACGGTTGTCGCCGGAAAAGATGAAATTGGATATCTTCGGGTCGCCGTGAACCAGGCGCGCGGCGACTGCGGGTAATGGGGGAAGCTGCTCCAGGCGCGCCAGGATGGCCTCTCCCAGTGGTTTGACTGTCGCATATCTCACGTGGCCGAGGCGATTTGTCAGGGTATTTTTCAGATGTGAGGCATGACGAGGCGTGTCATGCGTAACCGGCAGGCTTGTCCGGAGCTCGTAATCGAGCAGCGCCAGCGTGGCGTGCATACGTCCCAGCATGGCGCCTGCCGCCCCCGCCATTTCCGGTTGTTCCAGGCGCTCGTGGATGTTGCCGCTGATATGGCTGAACAAGCGCCAGACCTGTCCGTCTTCCCGGTAATAAACCATGCCGCGGCAGTCTGGCAGCAACCTGGGAGTCAACAGTCCGGATTGTTCCAGGTGGCGGGTAACAATATCGATATCCAGGTTTATTTCAGGGGGAAACCTGCTGTTTACCTTCTGCAATATGTAATCCAGTCCATTTTCGCCTGTGACGAGGTAAGTCCTGTTGATCAGTCCGGTATCAACCGGTTGAACCTGTGCCGGGTTGACGGCATAGGCCGCAAGCACGTTCTGTATCTGTTCGGATATCGGCGCGGTCATGACCGGAAAGAATCTCATACCGGTTGAATTCATGCAATTTCGATTTGAGAAGTTGAACGGCACAGACAT
>JAPPLI010000138.1 GCA_028819495.1 Gammaproteobacteria bacterium
TTTTTTGCAATGGGATAAACGGCTTCAGCAGGAGGGGGAGCATAAGGTATATTAGCAAGCTCTCCACTCGTGAAACTTAACGTTGGACTCAGTATTCTTAGATATAAATTACTCAAACAGGAACATAAAAATGCTAATGCGGTATGGGTTTCTGCTAAACCATCTGTAAAGCCGCATCGGCCTGTATCGTCAAACAGGAAGCCAGTTGGCCGGAAACGGGCAGCAAAAGCCCCAGAACTTATCTTTGACCAAGTAATTCCACTCATAAAATAGAAGTTATCATTTCTGATTGCTGAACCATCGAAACGGCGAATTTGAACGCCGTTCATCTCCCAATTTACAACAACAGAGTGATTTCCATACCATTTCCTATATGTTCCACCACTATTGCATGGGAACCATCGACATCCTGATTTTTGAGCATCGGCAGAATCGGCAGCTTTTTTATTTGTTTTGCTATTCGACACTTCATGCCAATGTCGCTGGAATCTCACGTTATCTCCTGTAGACATCCCTGCTTTTAGTGAAACTAAATCGCTAAGCGGTTTACTATTTTTGAAAGTAGTTGAGACTTGAGAAGAAAGCCAATATACGACCGGACTCCCCGGAATTTGTTTGAAATCCGCAGCCGATGCTCGATAGAACCAACCACAGTCAGGATTTTTGATGGATTCTTCCATTGCCGATGCTTTTTCGTGTTCAGATCTACCATCTACCAAGCGCAAATAAGCGCCCTGATATCCCGGTCTGATTTTGTTTTCCAAAACGAAAGCTGTTGTCGTCACGACCTCGCCACCAATACTGTCAAACGCCCTGGCACCAAGATGAGCCATTGATAGCAGTGTGTTCTGTCCCAAAATCTGTATTCGTAGCGTCTCGAAAGATGACTGAGACATCCAGCTTTGCATCGTTATCATCGCAACAATTCCATGATTTTGGGCAAGGTCGAGGTTACGCTCAATGAACGTAGCAAACAGATCGGACTTGCTGTTGGGATAGTTATCCTTTGCCCAGGCTCCCAGCCGCCCATTCATTCCCTTACCCCCCATATACGGCGGATTTGCTATGACTATATGATATCTGGGACTCAGGTAATCGACCTGTTGTAGCGCTTGCAGCACCATTTTATGGATGGCGTTGAGGAACAACTGTCCTGTTACGTTCCTTGCTTCCAGTGTTCGGAGGATTTCTTCTACGTCGGAAACGTCGGGGCGGATGAGTGAACCGAAATTATCGGCTTCCTCGAACTGGCGCAAGGTGGTTTGCAGCGACGCGGTGAACAGGTCTCGGCCTATAAAATCCAGGTAGTCTTCCAATTCATCTTCATCGAAACAGATTTTCTCCAGCACACAGATGTTGGGTTCGACACCTCTGCTGAAAAAGCGCCGTTGCTTGGCGCGGGCCTTCATGCTCAGGGCGAAGGCGGCCAACGCGCCGGCGCGGGGGTCTATCTCTATGCCGTAGAGGTTGTGAGTGAGAATCTTCTCCGGTATCTCAGCCGGTTCATAACCTTCTTCCTCATAGATGGCATAGAGCAGGTCAAAAGCATAAGTGAGCATGTGACCGGAACCGCAAGCCGGGTCGCAAATCCGTATCTCTTCGGGCTTATCGGTACGCAGAAAATCGCTCTCTGCCTGCTCCGGCCTGATGTAATACTCCATCTGCCCGGTGAGTTTGGAGTTGGGGCGGTTGAGCATCCACAGACGGCCGAGGGAGTTTTCCACCAGGTAGCGCACGATCCAGTGGGGCGTGAAAAGCTGGGTGGCGGCGGGAATGTTTTCCGGCGTGATCTTTCTGTTCTTCTTCAATCCCTCGAACACCTCGTCCTTCTTCTCGGATATGTAGAACTGGTAGAGCCAGCCTATCACCTCCACGTCTTCACAGACATCCGGTGTCATTGCCTCACGGACATAGGCTGGGATAGAGTTGCCCGAGAGCAGGTCGTCAGGCATCAGCAGTTCAGTATAGTCATCTATGGGCTGGAACAGGAACGGCATGGCCTTGTTCCAGGAGTTGCAGGCGGCCACCAGCAGAAGTCGATATGCTTCCCCTTGCGGGTCGCTGCTGGGAGCGCTGCCGTCCAGCAAGGCAAACACCTGTTGCCGGGTTTTGGCCGGCGCCATGTTTTCATCGATATGCCCCATCTTGGCCTCGGCCAGAAGTTCGGGCTAGGACTGCCCTTCAGTAGGTGACACTACGCCAGTACGGGTATAACGGTTTACATCCATGAAGCGCAGGGCACAGAAGCGGTTGAACCAGGTATAAGCCACCCGCTCGATGACTTGATCCTTACTGTGGTCCATGAGGGCCTGCTCCAGCGCCCGCACCGCTTCAGCGCGCTCGCGCCGGGCCGTGCTGCCTTCGGGCAATACCAGCGCGAGTTTGGCCGCCACCTGTTCCATCAGGCTGCGCCGGGCAGACCGGGCAAATTTTTTAAGCTGCGCTGTTTCCAATTCCGGATTCCTCCTTCTGGTACTGGTCGGAACCCTTTAAATTTGAATCCTTTTACCCTTTTGGATTTCTTCCAGCAGGGCTTCGCGCATGGCCTCCAGGTAGTCGTCTATGTCGGCTTCGTCAGCAAGCCACGCCTTTTCGAAAGAGACCTGTAATGTACGGGCCGATACGTACTCGGTTGGCGCGGGTTCCAGGACTTTGTCCGGTGTGGTCGTTGTGCCAGTGTCGGACACAGGATCAGGCGTTTGTGTCTCCCGCGCCAAGGCTGTGAGTTGCGCAAGTTGACTTGGGTAGTTACTCTCTTCAAATTGACGCAAGGTATCGCGGATGACGGGTATCAGGGTATTCCTTTCAATAAACGTGTTGATTTCGTCAAACGGGCGCATGATCTCTTGCTGTTGTTTATTAAGCAACGTACTGAACTCGTCCATGCCGGCCAGACGGCTTTTAAGTTTGTCGATGCTCTCTGTTGCCTTGGTAATCTCATCCCCGACCTGTATGTCAATTTGTTCTTGCAGCGTTTTGATTTGCGCGTTCACCTGCTGCATATGATTGCCCTTGTAACATTCCGGGTCGTTCAGGGTGGTTTTTATCTGCGTCACTACGTCGTCCTGAACAGAAGCAAAGTTGGACTCCTGGGTTTGCAGGAACCGCCTGGCCTCATCAAAGATAGACCTTTGCGAGCCGTTCATAAACTTGCGCACCGGGTCAATGATGGTTTCCTTCATCTCCAGCAAGGCGTCTTCCATGGTCGCCAGTTCGGTCAGATACCAGCTATAGGATATGTCCGCGAGTCCCTTGACCTCATCGAGTGGAGACGCCAGCATTGTCAGGAACGGATAGTCGGATGATTGGCTAATCAGTCCGTCAATCTCACCGCCCAGCGCCTTGAACTTTTCGTTGGTTTCCCTGCCGAGCGCTTTTGCTTCACCGGCCTGTGGCGGACCATCAAAGAAATCCTCGAAGAACTGCTTGAGCGCGCGCACCTGGGAGGCTGTAAACTCAACCAGGGGTTCCAACACCACGTTGCCGTGGTTACGGCTGTTGCGTATAGCCTGCACCAGTTCGTTATCTTCCAGCAGGTTGCCGTCAGCTCGCGCCTCAATCTTTCCGCGTGCGCACAGCTTGGCCACTGTACACAGCACTGCCGCGTAAGGCCAGCCGTAGGGTTTGCGCTCAAATTTCTCCAGCAATGTTTTCAGCGTGGTGCGCATGCCTGTTTTGTGCTCGCGCTGGATGGATGCAAATAATTCATTTTCGGCTTCATCCAGGGAAGTGGCATCATTGCCGAACAACCCCTGTTGTGCTTCATCGAGGAATGTAGAAATGCTGTCCTCGTTGTACACAACGCCGCGCAGCATGGACAGGTTCGGGTAAGCGCGGGTAACAAGTGATTGAAATCCGCCGGATATACGGGCCTGCGGCTCCTCCGAACCGACGTCAACGTCTCCGCCCATAACGATCAGTTTTGCCTTGCCCAGCTGGCTCTTCACAAGGCTTTGTAATTCGGCATAGCGTTCCTGGTTCCGGTGGCCCTTGTCTATCAGAATACGTTTGACGGTTTCTTGTTGTGCAATGGAAACATTCTGCCTGATGTATTTCTCAGTGCGTTTGTACATCAGCAGGTCGCTCACAAGCCGTTCATTGGCGGGCATCAGCACTAATAATTCGTCCCGACCCATGCTTTGCATTCGCAACTTGTTTTCCTTGTCCGAGAGGTCATGGAATGGGGTGATGACATTGATAGCCAACTCATGCTCGCGTCCGTGTAAATTATCATCCAGCTTTCTTGAGAACGGGTAGTCCGGGCCGTCCTTGCCGTGGCGAATCCTGGAATGTTTGATGACATGATCGAAAACGATCTTCTCCAGTTCGGCGGCAAGGTCCGACGATTCCACCTCAGTATTCCTGATTTCCACCTCGACGTCTTTCTCCTCGTCCGTAAGGTACTCGTAAAGCTCGCCGTTGCGCTGCACGCAGGTTTGCTGTTCCAGCAGGTTGAGAGCTTCTTCGACGCGTTGCCTGAGCGCAGGCACGTCCTGGTCAAAGCGCTCCTGCATCAGAATACGGAGGTTACGCGGGGTAGGCTTGAACTCCTTGATATATTTGACCAGGAACAGCGCTTTCAACAGGCGAATCGCAAACGGGTCGCCAAGATGGCCTTCTGCCTGGATTATGGCGCGCTGGATGTTGGATTTCAGCGCGCTGCGGATACCTTCGAACATCAGGTCGAAAGTTGCCAGCCGGCCCGTTTCAATATCCGCAATACTGACCACAACCTGCTGAAACACACCCAGCATGGAGCGTTCACCTACCGAACTGTGCTTGCCTTCGAAGGCATTATGTTGCGACAGGTTCTGAATAGCCGCCTGGAACAGCGGGAACTGGTAGGGGATGAACGGGTAGCTTCCAATGAAATGGTCGCGATCCTGAAAGTTCCGGTAGGTCTGGGAACCGTCGGCAAAGTCGAACAAGGTCTTGAAGTTGTTGGACTGGTCGTGGTGAATCCTGGAGAGTTGCTGAATGCCTTGTTCGGTTTTTGTGAGCAGGCGTTTTTGAATCACCTCGTCCACGTCGGAGCTGGTCAGCTTCATGCGGTTGGCGAAGCGCGCCTGAATCTTGGAGAAGTCATTGCCCTGGTGCCTGTCCATCTCACCCACAACCGTTGTCATGTCTTCCTGGGCCGTCACAACGATCCATGCGCGCCCGCGACAACGGGTTGCCAGACTCTCGGCTATGGTTTGCAGGTTGGTCATCAGCTTTACGTTGTCGGCGATATATTGTCCGACCTCATCGACAAAGAAATTGAGACGAAACGCCGGTTGCCCTTCCCGGGTTGATTGCTGTTCGATCCAGAGATATACCTGTTCGGCAAAATCTTCAATGGACACGCGGTATTCGTTGTAGTACCTGTCAAGTATCCCCTGGGCCGCTGCTGCCTCGCTACCGGTGACTGTCGCATACGCGGCAGCAATGTGGTTTGCCTCCAATAACGCCTGTTCCCGACCTTGTTCCCAGGAGTGGCCGGATGCGGCTTCAAAGGCGGATTTGAATTGTTCGTACAGGCCACGGCTGTCCAGGTCGCGCTCGAACCTGGCAACGTGCCCTTGTTTGCCGTAGTAACCGCACATCTCATCGAAGACCTTGACGAACACTGCGAGCAGGGCATCAACCTGTTTTTTGCTGATGACGTCCGCTTTCTGGTCGATGTTGAACAGGATGCTTTTTGACGGAATGGCAGCGGCCCTTTTCAGGTCGCCTTTCAAGAACTCGTTATCGCCACACTTGGGAAGAAACAGATCAAGCGCCGGGGTTCCGTCTATGTGCCTGTTTTCCAGCAGCAAAGCCAGCATTTTCAATAAATGGGACTTGCCCGAACCAAAGAAACCGGATACCCACACACCGTTGGCGCCTTCATTGTGGTTATAGGCTTCCAGGAAAGACTCCAGCCGTTTCGCGACCTCGTTGGTCAGAACGTACTCTTCGATTTCCAGGCGCAGACTGGCTTCATCGTCAGCCTTGATGACACCTTCAATGGGCCGGTCAACCGGCTTGTCAAACAGGGTTTTAAGTGTTGTCATGCCTATGTCTCGTAATGAAAGATGTTGAAAGCCCGGTAAAATTTATCGTCGTGCAATCGCCCGAACAGGTCAAGCGATGCGCCTGCCTCCTGCGAGTGGGTGTACTCTCCGGGGAAAAACATGACGGTCGGCTTTTCTTTCGCGGTGCTTTGCAGATTATTCAATACATTGTGCGAACGGATGTAAGGAAACACCTCGCCCACCCCGGACAGGAACAGAACGTCAAAATCCGCGTTTGCCAGCCTGTCTGAAATGGCGGGAACCAGGTGTGTCTCGGGGTCCAGCACCCCTTGCAACAATTCCTTGAGGCGCTCCTTGGGGGTGGACTGTTCCATCTCGAGAATGCGCTCCCAGATGCCACGCTGTTTGAGCAGGTCTACGGAGAGATCGTACAGGTTGATATCCAGGACGCGTTTCCCGGCCTGTTCGAGACGCTTGGTCAATTGGCCGCGATATCGCTCCATGTCAACGGCTTCTTCCGGTTTGAAAGGACAGATGAAAAACGGCACCTCGTTGCCTATGCCTTGCTTGTTGAGAAAACGCTGGCTGGAGAATACGGCAAGCAGATGGTCAAAAGTGTCTTTCATTGCCTCATTCCCGACAGGTCGGCATCAAAAACAGGGAAGTATAAAACATCCCGTTTCTGGTTCGGGAGAATCACGCTCAATAACTCTGGACTGAGCATGGCAGAGGTTATCTTATTGTCAACAGTCAGGAGATCTGCCTCTCGGAGCATCTTGAACAGTATCTGACGCAGTTTGCTGCGCGTGACAGGGCTGATGTTGTCGAGTTCCTCATGCCATTGGGATTTACGGTTATAAAAGGACTCATAATCTTCATGGTTCAAATCTGTCTTTAACGCAATGTAGCGTTCGCGCAGCACTTCGACGGCAAAATCAGCAATAAAGCGGTAACGGCGGCAAGCGGCAATCCACAACAGCCAGGCTTGTTCCTGGGGACTGCACTCAATGAGAAATTCGAGCTCTTTCGGACTCAGAGTCTTGAGGCGCGATGTAACCTCCCGGCAGACACGCTTGAGCGTATTAAGGGTTCTGCTCTGCAAGAGATTTTCTGTGATAACCCTCTCCCGTACAGAATTCCACGCGCCCACGTCATGATACAGCGTGGCCAGCATTACTGATTCACGGAGCAGCAGGCTTCCCGTGGAAAATGACATGCTGTATCTGTTATTAATCATCAGCATAAAGACTTATTGGTCTACGAAAAACTATAAACCTTTTGTGCCTTTCGTGTTTTTCGACAACACATCCATTGTCATGACTGGAAACTGAAAGTATGCGGTTGCCCTGTATAAAGGTAAAGCAAAACGGCGTATTAACTTGATGAACTTGCCTGTTTATCCGTAAGATATCTGGCTTATTTCTGAGTTTGGAGGATAGAGTATGAATCATTCAGAGCAGAGTGTACAGGTGGAGTTACGGGAAGAGTATATCGAGAACCCGGAACCTGACATCACTGATCCGATACTGTCCTTGCAAGGGCTGGGTAAAAATATCTGGAAGGATGAAGATGCCGATGCTTACATGCGACGGATTAGGACTGGTTGGCAATAGTCTGAATGCTCCCCCAGGAAATAATCAGAAAGAAACGCAATGGCGAGGCGCTTGATGCGGCTGAGATCCAGTTTTTCGTCGATGGCTTGAGTGACGGTTCCATCGCGGCCGAGCAGGTCTCCGCCTTGGCGATGGCCGTTTATTTTCAATCCATGGATTTCGCTGAAACTGCTGAACTGACCCGGGCAATGGCACGCTCAGGGAATGTGATCGACTGGGCAGGGGAGGGTATTGAAGGATTGGCCGTCGATAAACATTCGACGGGAGGCGTGGGAGACAAGGTCAGTTTGATACTGGCGCCCCTGGTTGCCGCGTGCGGCACTTACGTCCCGATGATTTCAGGGCGCGGGCTGGGGCATACCGGTGGCACTCTGGACAAGCTGGACAGTATCCCCGGCTATAACACTGCACCGGGACTGGAGGCTTTCAAACGTGTGGTTGCTTCGGTCGGTTGCGCGATCATCGGCCAGACGCCGGAACTGGCGCCGGCGGACCGGCGTTTTTATGCCATCCGGGACGTGACCGCGAGTGTCGAGTCCGTGCCGCTGATCACAGCGTCCATCTTGTCCAAGAAAATTTCAGCCGGACTCTGCGGCCTGGTCATGGATATCAAGACCGGCTCGGGCGCGTTCATGGAGACTGAGGCTGATGCACTGGATCTCGCTCGCTCCATCATCAACACGGCAGTGGAGGCCGGCCTGCCGGCCCGGGCCGTGATCACCGATATGTCCGAAGTGCTCGGACGCAACGCTGGCAATGCCCTTGAGGTGCGTGAGACGATTGATTTCCTGACCGGCGCGTGGCGCGATGATCGACTGCATGAAGTGGTTTTCGCCCTGGCTGCCGAGATGCTGGCGCTGGCGGGGATAGAGGAAGACCGCCAGGCCGCACAGTCCTTGTTGCAAGCGGCGCTGGACCAGGGGCGGGCGACCCGGGTTTTCGCCGACATGGTGAGCGCACTGGGCGGCCCTGCCGATCTTGTCGAACGGCTCGATGACTACCTGCCGCCGGCCCCGGCCGTCAGGCCGGTTTTCCTGGACGGCGAGGGGTATATCGCCACTATCGATGTACGCCGGGTGGGAAATGCGATCGTTGCGCTGGGCGGCGGCAGGAAGCGTGTCGAAGACCGTATCGACCATAGCGTCGGTCTGACGGATATCGCAGGTACTGGTGCGCGTATCGACTCCCATACTCCCATCGCCCATGTCCATGCCAGGGATGAAGCCGGGGCGAAAGCAGTCTCGGAGTCGCTACGTCGAGCGTTTATGCTGACAGAGGAACAACAGGAATTGAAGCCGGTTATCTGTAAAACCGCAGCCCCTGTGCCGTCATCCTGAATAACGTAGCGTGGGATTGGCGGAACCGGGGAAACCGCATACGGGTTCGTTGTTATCCTCAGGCACGGTACACAAATCAGAAATTCAGGCGCGCCTTGACGCCGATTTCCCGCCGGTCGGTATTCCAGAGGGCGAAGCCGATGAAGAATGGGAAATAGTTTTTCACCCGGGCGTATTCCTTGTCGGCAAGGTTGATGCCGTAAACCGCCAGACGCCAGCGGTCGCCCGGGGAACGGTACTGGATTTGTCCGTTGAGCAGGCCATAGCCGTCCTGTCTTTCTTCCGGGTGGTTCGATATCTGGCCGTAAAAAGCGCTGCGATAAGAATAATCGGCCCGGAATTGCAGGTCTCCACCGCCCAGGGGGATATCCAGTTGCGGAGACACGCTCCAGGTGTGTTTGCTCACGTATGGCAACCTGCTCCCATCACTGAAATTTGCGTTCAGGGACGGGTCGATATCAACAGCGCCGATCTCGGCGTCCGTATAGGCATAACTGGCATCTACCCTGAACCCGGTTGACAGCAACGCGGCCAGTTCCACTTCCACACCGCTGATGTCGGCTTCGGCGGCATTCAGTGTGCGTGTGGTAAACGCGTCCTGAATCTGGTTCACCTGCGCTTGGTAGTCCTCGTAATCGCTGGTATAGAGCGCGAGGTTGAGGCGCAGGCGCTTGTCCAGCAACTCCGACTTCATGCCCAGTTCATAGACGTTCACGTATTCCGGATCATAGATGTTGACGGAGTTGGGGTTTCCGGGGCGAGCGTTAAACCCGCCGCTACGAAAACCGCGCGAGTACATGGCGTACAGCATCACGTCTTCGCTAACATGGAAATCGGCGCTGACTGTGCCCGATACCGCATCCCAGGATTCGCTTAATTCGGTCGGCGGGATACGATAAATCAGTTCCCCGTTGTCCAGCATGGCTTGCTGTGCCGGGTCACCCGCCCTTAGTCTCTGGTAATACAGGTCGTAGTCTTTTTCCTCGTCCGTATAGCGAATGCCTCCGGTGACACTGAACGTCTCGTTGAAATCCAGGGTGCCTTGCGCGAATACGGCGTAGCTGTCCGTTTCAACTGCGCTACGGCGCTGGTCAAGGCTGAAAAACACGTCGTCATCCTGGAGGTTTTCGCCTTCTTCCGTGAAGTAGTACAGCCCGGCGATCCAGCGGTAGGTTTCCCCTTCACCCAGGAGTTGAACTTCCTGTGAAAACTGGTCGGCGTCTCCCGTTTCGTGGTAGTACACCAGTGTTATCGGCGCGCCGTCAAACTCCAGGTTGCCCTCGTATTCCATGTCCCGGTAAGCGCTGATCGATTTCACGCTCAGGTTCTCGTTGATATCCCACTCCCAGGTTGCTGCAACGCCATAAGATTCCTGTTTGGTTCCAAGGTCGTCCAGCGAATAGTTCTTGTAACGGCTGATTTCCGTTCCCGCCGGACAGGCGCTGTACATTCCCGGCGCAGTTTCCTGGTAGCAGGGCGCCGTCCCTATCCCGGAATTGTAAAGAGTGTGCGGCACTGCGCCCTGGTCGGCGTCAAACACGTCGGCAACGAGGGAAAACCTGAAAGACTCGCCTTGCCAGTAAAGTTGCGCGCGGGCGCTCAGGCTGTCCTCATCACCGAGGTCGTCTCCGGTAAACACCTGTTTTCCTGCTCCATCCCGGTTTTTGTAAAGAATACCTGCCTTGATCGCCAGGTTATCACTGGCGGCGACTTCCCCGGAGGCTTCCACGTTGATTCGTTCATCTTCGCCGGCGGTCACGGCGATGTGACCACCGTTTTCAAATGCCGGCTTCCTGCTGACCACGTTGACCGCGCCGCCGATGGTGTTTTTTCCGAACAAGGTGCCTTGGGGCCCCCTCAATACTTCAACCCGTTCAAGATCAAGGATATCCAGGGCGGCGCCCTGGTTACGGCCCACGTAGACTCCGTCAACGTACAAGCCGACACCCGGATCGGTAGTGATCATGTGGTCGGATTGTCCGATACCCCGGATAAACATGGCGCCTGCCTCGGCGCTGCCCATCCCGTAGGACGTGAATGACATGCCTGGCGTATACCTGCCTATATCCCGAAGATCCAGCATATTTGCGTCTTCCATGGCCTGCTGGGAAAAAGTAGTGATGGAAATGGGTGTTTCCTGTTGCGATTCCTCTCGTTTGCGCGCGGTGACTACGATCTCTTCGAGCTGCGCGGTCTGTGATTGGGCCGCAACCGGCAACACCGGCAGGGCAAATACCAGCGTCAAGAGGATAAATGCAAATGCGGACCGGTATCTCAAACACTCGATAATCAACTTGCCAGGGGTATTCATACTATATTCTCCCGCGTCTCAGTAGAATTGCGACTTGCCATTGCTGCAACCCGCGCGCCATTTCAACACCTGCTGGTTGAATTGTAGATTATTATACAAAAATGTCAAACTAAAATGTCAATAATAGCCTTTGCAAAGACATTCTTTTGTCCGCTCATAACAAACGAATTGGTAAGATATGCAGGCTAAACACCCGGACAGAAGGTTTCTGGAGTTGACCCTGGATGGACTATCCGTTGAGTATAAGTCCGCCGGCTTTTTCGGCTATCATGATGGCTGGCGCATTGGTGTTGCCGCGGGTAATCACCGGCATGACAGAGGCATCGGCGACCCGCAGGCCCCTGACCCCGCGCACCCGCAATGCCGCGTCCACCACGGCCTGTTCGTCGACGCCCATCTTGCAGGACCCGACCGGGTGCAGGGTAGTCATCGCCGCGTCTCTCAACCAGGCTGCCAGTTCCTTGTCAGTCCCGTAGCGCGGACCCGGCGCCAGTTCCCGGCCCCTGACCCCGTCGAACGCCTTGCGCGCTATAACCGCGCGCATAAGCTGCACGCCCGCGACCGTGGTCTCGATATCCCGCTTATCTTCCAGGTAGTTGGCGTAAATAAGAGGGGCGTGCGCGGCGTTACCGGAACGCAACGCGATCCGGCCCCGGCTGCCCGGAGTCACCGGGCCGACCCTGATTGTCAGGCCATGGTGGGCGGCGACGTCCTCCCTGCGTAAAAATGGCAAGGACCAGTGCAAGTTTGCAGTATCCTCGGTAGCGGGCATGAAATGGGTCTGAATATCCGGCGCTTCCAGCCCCCCTGAAGACTTCATGAAGGAACCCGCCTCGTAGGGAAACGTGGTGACAAAGCCGCTACCGAACAGGGTGGCCTGGATTATTCCAAGGGTTACCTTGTCGATACGCAGGTCTTTTCGCAACGACAGCGGCTGGTTCAGTTCGTACACCAGGCAGCAATCTACGTGGTCCTGCACGTTCTTTCCCACGCCGGGCAGGTGACAAACTACCGGAATCCCGTGTTGCTCCAATTCCACGGCGTCACCGATACCCGATAACATCAGCAATTGCGGGGAATTGACCACGCCGGCGCACAGGATGATCTCATTTTTCGCCCCGGCGAACATCACCTTACCACCCTGCCGGTATTCAACCCCGTCGGCGTTCTCTCCTGAGAAAACGATACGTTGTGTCAACGCGCCGGTTATTACCTCAAGGTTCCTGCGCCGTGCCGCCGGCCGAAGAAAGGCGGTCGCCGCGCTACAGCGCCGGCCATGCCTGATCGTGAAATCATAGCGTCCAAATCCCTCCTGGGATTCCCCATTGAAATCGTCTGTAAAGGGATAACCGGCCTGCTGGCCTGCTTCTATAAACGTATCGAACAAGGTATTGTCGCCGCGGGCGCGACACACGGTCAGTTCCCCGTTCCGGCCATGGTAACGGTCATCCCGGTCGACGTGCCCTTCTGAACGCTTGAAGCAGGGCAGCACGCTGTCATAGGACCAGCCAGGGAGCCCCAGCCGCTCCCAGCCGTCGTAATCCGCGGGGTTGCCGCGCACGTAAATCATGCCGTTAATCGTCGAACTGCCGCCCAACACCTTGCCCCGCGGCCAATATACCTTGCGCCCATCCAGGTGGGGTTCCGGTTCGGTATGGTAGCCCCAGTTGTAAATGCCCGAGTGCATCAGCTTGCCCATCAGCATAGGCAGGCGAAACAGGTAGTTGGTGTCCCTCCCGCCCGCTTCAAGCAGTAACACCCGGTGGTCAGGGTTTACCGAAAGCCGGTTTGCCAGCACGCAACCCGCGGAACCGGCGCCGACGATAATATAATCATACTCCCGAGGCATGGCTGTTTTGTCCTCACCAGTCGATTGGTTGCACCTTCCTTGCGGCCAGCTTTTCATTGCAAAGCTCAAACGGGTTCGGGTGTCGCAAAAACCCGTCTCCCTCGGCGGGATGCGGCAGGGCCACAATCGCCGGGTGTGTGTCGAGATCAGCGTCCGAGGCAATACCGCCGGCAAGCGCGGCCTCTCGCGCAGCGGCGCCGAACAGGAGGAAGACGACCGGCTGTGACGGGCGATTGGAAAAGTAGTTGAGCAGCCGCGCCATGAACGGACGCCAGAGCAGCAGGTGGCCGCGCGCCTGGTGGGGGTCGCCCGCTACCGAAAAACGACTCAGGGTGAGGCTCGCGTTCAGCATCAGGACGCCCTGGTCCACCCAGCCCTGTACCAGCCGGTCGGGCGCCGGAAAGTCGGAGTCCGGAGCGCAGATGGCGCGCAGCACGTCCTGCCAGTCGTCTGTTCCCCGGGCGTAACGCCTGTCACCGGAACGAAAAGCATACACGAACTGGAGCAGGCTCCTGACGCTGCACGAAAACATCTTCTCCAGTTCACTCCAGTAACGGCAGTCGCCCGCTTCGAACGCCCGGCCCGTGGAGAAACCGATGCTGGGATAGGGGTCCTGCCCCACGACTACGCATCGCACCTGGTCCGGCGACAATCCGTCAAACGCCCGGAATATATGCGAGTCAGGGGGCTCCCCGGGCAATACAAAATCGCGGCGTGACGGAAAAATCGGTTCCCAGGAATATAAGGTCAACTGTTCGTCCACGTCATCAAAGGCGAGTTCAGTGCCATCTACGACCTGTTGCCATTCAGTCGACAGGTCGGCGCGCCAGTCACGCAACAATTCACGTAAAGCCACCTTGAGAAGTATCGCCATCGCTTGTCTCCAGTTACAACAGGATTTCAGTTTACGGGTTTGTCGGGGAACCTGTGGTTAAGTCAGAACGCCATCAACTATATGAAGACTTGACATATTTGTCAAAACACATTGGCGCTGATGCGGATCGATACCGGAAATTTCCCACCCGGCGCGATGGGCCGGCGCAGGTAATTATTCCAGGCCGCAACCCTTGAGGACGACGTGAGTGATGGTATCCACACCCATGTCGAAGTGCGTCTGAGTCAAGCGCTTTACTCCAAGCACATTTTTTACCTGTTGCTCGAAATCAGCGTAATACTGAGTTGAACCCCAGACCAGGAAAAAGAAATGGCGAGGGTCCAAACGGTCCATTCTGCCCTCATCCATCCAGCGTTCCAATACTTCACATTTTTCATCCGTCAGTCTCCTGATTTCCTCGTTCTCCTCCTCTGTCAATATGCCCGAGCCCCTGATCACTTCATCGGCAAAAATCTTCGAGGCAGCCGGGTGTTTCCTGGAATACTCTATCTTGGCGCGAATATAGTTCCTGATTACCTCCCTGGGTTCTCCGTCTGCCGTAATCTGTCCTAACGCGTCAATCCATGCAGCGCGCAAGTCATTGATGATGCGGCGGTAAATGTGATTCCTTGAAGGGAAATAGTAGTAAAGGTTTGGCCGGGGTATATCGACGGCCTGGGCGATATCTTCCATACGGGTGCCCTGGAACCCATGCGTTACCAGCAGTTTCGCCGTTGCGCGCAAGATTCTAGCTTCCTTGAATTCGCGTAGCTTCGATGATTTTGGTTTCATCTTTTTGTTGATGCCCGTGACTTAAGGCGGAGGTAATGTGCCTGTATTGCCTTCAATATCGCTATTCTATGTTGCCAGGGTTATCATTTCAATAGCTGTTTTTGTCATAACCTTTTGATTTGGAAAAGATAATATTGCCGGGAAATTTTTACCAAAAGATAAAATAAAGATTGACCGGGTATGAAATTCCTGCCTACAATGATGACCGCCGGAGGGGTCGGCTGTTTATTGGAATAGTTGAGAAACACAATACCTTGGGAGAAAAACGTCAATGATTATTGATCATCGCACTTATACATTCCTTCCCGGCACGTTGAAACGGTGGTTGGCGAAATACGAAACGGAGGGGCTGCCGATTCAAAAAAAGTACCTGGGAGAATTTCTGGGGTTATTTACTACAGAAGTGGGCAACCTGCACCAAGTCGTGTTTATGTGGGGATATGAAAGCATGGGAGACCGGGAGCAGCGTCGCGCCAAGATGGAGACCGACCCGGAATGGCAGAAATTCATAGAAGAAATCTGGTCCATGGGAATTATCCAGGCGCAGGAAATAAAATTTCTCAGGCCGGCCTCGTTTTCTCCTCTCAAGTGAATTGTCATAACGCTGCTTCTACCTGGTATACCACGCAAACAGCCGGCAGGACATGATATGCGATATCATCGTCGTGCCGTTTCGATTGATTGATGATGGAGAGTCCCCTGTGGAACACCGACCTTGCCCCGGCAGGTGAACGGCAGCGCACCTGGAGCTGGGTCAATATCTCGGCGCTGTGGGTGGGCATGGTGGTTTCCGTCCCCGCGTACCTGCTGGCCTCGGGCTTGATGCAGGAAGGTATGGCTTGGTGGCAGGCGGTAGTGACAATATTTCTGGGCAATCTTATTGTCATGATTCCGATGATGCTCAACGGTCACGCCGGCGCAAAATACGGTGTGCCGTTTCCGGTACTGTTACGCACTTCGTTCGGCACGGCTGGAGCAAAATTGCCGGCCCTGTTGCGGGGCCTGGTAGCTTGTGGCTGGTTCGGTATCCAGACCTGGGTAGGGGGCTTCGCCATCTACCAGATCCTTAACGCCGTATCCGGGGACGTATTCGTGGGCGTGGCCATTCCCGTTATCGGTATCGACCTGGCCCAGTTGTTGTGTTTCCTGGCGTTCTGGTTGCTGCAACTTGTCTTCGTACAGAAGGGCACGGAGTCGATTCGCTGGCTGGAGACCCTGGCTGCCCCGTTTTTGTTGCTGACAGCGCTGGCGTTGCTGGCCTGGGCGTATATCCGCGCCGGCGGTTTCGGCGATATGCTGTCTGCGCCTTCCGCATTCGTGGAAGGTGGAGAGCGGGAGGGGGAATTCTGGCAGGTATTCTGGCCCGGCCTGACCGCGATGGTGGGTTTCTGGGCAACCATGTCGCTCAACATCCCGGATTTCACCCGCTATGCCCGCAGCCAGCGCGACCAGTTGTTGGGACAGGCCCTTGGTCTGCCCGCGCCCATGGCGTTGCTGGCTCTGGTGAGCGTATTTGTCACCTCGGCTACCGTTCTCATATTCGGGGAGGCGATCTGGGACCCGGTTGTTATCGCCGGACGGCTGGATGGCGCCGGCGTTGTCCTGGGACTGCTCGCGTTGACGATCGCGACCTTGACCACCAACCTGGCTGCAAACGTGGTTGCCCCCGCCAACGGTTTCTCCAACCTGGCGCCGGAGAGAATCTCGTTCAGGCTGGGAGGGTACATTACTGCGGGGCTCGGTATAGCCATCATGCCCTGGAAGCTACTGGAATCCGCCGGCGCATACCTGTTTATCTGGCTCATTGGTTATTCATCCCTGCTGGGCCCGATCGCCGGCATCATGGTCACAGATTATTTTTTCGTGAGAAAATGTCGTCTGGAAACTGCTGAGCTCTATCGGGAACATGGAGCATACAGCTATAGCAAGGGCTGGAATCTTAATGCCATCATAGCGCTGTGTCTCGGAATCGCACCCACTGTACCGGGATTTTTTAATGCCACAGGTTTATCGGACGACATACCGTCTTTTTTTACCGGCTTGTATGACTATGCCTGGTTTGTGGGCGCGTTACTGGCTGGGATGATCTATTATTTGTTGATGAGGTTTGATTTCCAAAGGGAACGGGAGCAAGTCCGTCCTTCTTCACATTAGGGAGACAAGTCAAGTGGAATTCGGTATCTGTTTTAAGGGCAATGTCAGCCCCGACCGGGCGCGTGACCTGGTGCGTCAGGCGGAAGACGGCGGGTTTGGTTATTGCTGGTTTTATGACTCGCACATCCTCTGGCGTGATTGTTACGCCGCCATCGCCATGTGCATGGAGCATACCAGCATTATGCGTTTCGGGCCTTGCGTGACTAACCCGGACGTCAGGGACTGGTCTGTCGCTGCCAGCATGTTTGCCAGTCTGGCCCTGCAAAGTGACGGCAGGTTCGATATCGGCCTGGGTCGGGGCGACAGTTCCATGCGGGTTATGGGCAGGAAGCCCGCCAATCTCGCCCGCGTGGTCGAGTTCATGGAGACCGTAAAAGCCCTGGCCCGGGGTGAGACCGTGACCTATCCGGAATGTCCTGAGCCCGTGCAGTTCAGTTGGAGCGCAGGACATGAACTTCCGGTGTGGATTGCCGCGTACGGGCCAAAGGCGTTGGCCACCGCGGGCCGGCACGGCGACGGCGTTATCCTGCAGATCGCAGAGCCGGCGCTGATAGCCTGGTTTGTGGAGCAGTGCCATAGCGCTGGTGAAGCTGCCGGACGAGATATGTCAAACTTCCGGGTCATGTCCGCGGCGCCGGCGTATTTTGGTTCCCCGGATGAATGTATTGCAGCCACCCGCTGGTTCCCGGCAATGGTCGGCAACCACGTCGCCGATATTGTCGAGAAATACGGCGCGGACACAACAGCAGTACCGCATAGCCTGACCGCATATATTGAGGAACGGCGGGGCTACGACTATAACAAACACGGTAGCAGCGATAACCCTTTCCTGGATTTCATTACCCCGGACATCGTCACCAGCTTCTGCGTGCTGGGCAGTCCTGCCGAACATGTTGCCAAGCTGAAAGAACTGCCACAGGCCGGGGTCACGCAGTTCAACATCTACCTGGATAACGGCAAGGAAGAGGAAATTATTGCCACTTACGCGGATGTCGTCATCCCGGAGTTTGTTGATTAGTACCTTTTCTGCCTGACGACCCCCCGGCTGTGTGTGTCCTGAATTAAGGAAGCTCTGAACAATTCCATTTCCGTATCAAGTACGGGACAGGCTCTGGACTTGTCAGAAATGCTTCAGCGATTACTCGGAAAGGAAAACTGCGCCTGTTCAACAGAATCCGAAGGCCAACGCTGGCTGATGGTCTTGCGCCGCGTATAAAAACGGATGGCGTCAGGGCCGTAAGCGCTTAAATCACCGAACAGGGAACGTTTCCAGCCGCCGAAGCTGTGACTGGCCACCGGCACCGGCA
>JAPPLI010000130.1:0-2496 GCA_028819495.1 Gammaproteobacteria bacterium
TCCTGATCTCGCTCCCGAACAGGCCGAGGTCGTTGAACGCCAGGTCATCCACCACGATAAGCAGTACGTTAGGACGGGGGTCAGCGCTGCCGGATGTGTCGGAACCGGGGCCGGAACAGACCGCAAGAGAGCAGAGCAGAATTATGACAAGAACTGAAAAGTAAACGGGTTTCATGGGGTGTGTCCTTGTTGGTTACTTATCGTCGGTCACGTATCTTAACACACGTCACCATCGAAACCGGTACGGGGTGTCAGGGTTTCCTGGCGCGGATCAGGACCCGGTCGGTCTTCAGGTAAATCTCATCGTCATAGACCCCCAGGCTGTGGTCGTCTGCCGGGTTGGCGAACAGGTCGGATTCCGCCTCGATGGCGAAGCCCGCCTGTTTCAGCGCGTCCCGGATGATGTCCGGCTCTATCCGGTGCAGTTCCCGGTTGTCGTGATCCGCAGTGCCGACGTGGTCGGTAATGCCGAGAATCCCGGCGGGTTTCAGGGTTTTTTTGATGCTGAGCAGGATTTCGAGGGCCGTGGCTTCGCCCGGTTCGTTGTAATGGTAGTCATGGAAGTTATTTCCCCAGAAGGCCAGGTTCAGTTCCCCGTCCAGGCCCAGGTCGTCGTATTCCCTTACGTGCAGTACCACGTTTGGTAAACGGTTGTTCGCGAGCCGTTCATCCATGGTGCGCTTGTAGTAACCGTCAGCATACCGGTACAGCACCCGTTCCCGGTTATGGGAATAGACCTTGCCTTCGGGACCGACCGCAGCGGCGAGCATCTCGGTGGTGTAACCCGCGGCGGCGCCCACGTCCATCACCGCCATACCCGGTTCCAGGCCGAGGAACCTGAAGGACTCGAAAGGTTTTCTCGGTTCATCCCGGCGGAAATCCCATTTATGCCTGTCCGGCGCTTTCTGCTGCTGTTCGATGCGTTGCTTCATCTCCGCATAATCATCAGCGCCAACATGTATGGTATAACTAGAAATTACAGTAAATAATATTAATATACTTCTGATATTCATGAATTATTTACCTTTATATAAGATTTTTCATGAAATGCTTTAACTTACCGGGGACGGACTTAAAGTCCGTCCCCTTCCGGTTATAATTCCAGGTCTACAAGGCAGACCTCCTGGCCCACGTCCGCGTCTTCGTCCTCGGCCACCAGAATTTCCAGCAGGCGGCCGTCTCCGGGCGCCTCGATCTCCTGTGTGACCTTCTCCGTTTCTATCTCGTACAGGGGCTCGCCCTTTTTAAAGGCTTCATCAGGTTGCTTGAGCCACTCGACGATGGTAGCGGTTTCCATGTTCATGCCCACCTGGGCGAGTTTCAGTTTGACTTTCATTGCTTATCCGGATTGTTTACAAGAGATTCAGTGACCGCGGCGATCTGTTCCTGGTTTGGAATGACGGTTTTCTCCACGTTTGGGGCGTAAGGCATAGCCACGTTCGGCACCGTGATGCGCTTGACGGGGGCCTTGAGGTGCGCGAAAGCTTCATCGCTGATCACGGCGGCGATATGGCTGGCCGCGCTGCAACGGTCCCGCGCCTCGTCGACGATAACGATGCGCCCGGTTTTCGCTACCGACGCGACAATGGATTCCGTATCCAGCGGCACCAGGGTGCGGCAATCGATGACTTCGGCGTCGATGTCCTGTTCGGCCAGCGCCGCCGCGGCCTGCAGGGCCGGCTTCATCATGGCGCCGACACTGACCAGGGTGACGTCCGTCCCCGTCCGGCATACCCGGGCCGAACCGAGCGGGATAGTGAAATCACCGTCCGGCACTTCCCCCCGCTCGCCGCCCCGCCCGCCGGCTTCCAGGTAGAAGGTCGGGTTGTCGCCCCGGATCGCGGTTTTCAGCAATCCCGCCGCATCGGCCGGGGTTGACGGGACCGCAACGTTCACGCCGCCCAGGTTCATCAGCAGGGGATACGGCGTATCGGAGTGCTGCGCGGCGGTGGAGCGGCCGCCGCCGTAGCCGGCAATGACGGTAATCGGCAGTTTTATCTGTCCGCCGGTCATCAGCCGCAGCTTCGCCATCTGGTTGGCGATGGCATCGAAACCGGTGTAAATGAAATTGGAGAACATCAGGTGCAGGATCACCCGGTAACCGCCGGCCGCTGCGCCGACCGCCATGCCGGTCAGGGTGGCCTCGCAGATGGGCGTGTTGCGGATGCGGTCCGGGCCGAAGTGTTGGTGCAACCCTTTGGTGTCGCCGAACATGCTGATCTCCACGTCTTCGCCGAACAGGATCACCTTCGGGTCGCGTTCCATTTCGGCGAACAAGGTGTCGTTGATGGCCTGTATGAGTCGTTTCTTCGCCATAACCGGGTATCAGGGTTGTTGTCCGGAGAACATCATGTCATGGATCAGCGCCGGGTCGGGAGGAGGCGCGGGGGGGGGGGCGGGCCCCGGGGGCCCCCCCCCCGCCCCCACCAAAAACCCCCCCGCCGGCAGGGGGGAAAGGGGGGCGAAGCCCGTTTAAAACAAAAAAAAGGCCACGCG
>JAPPLI010000130.1:2506-104056 GCA_028819495.1 Gammaproteobacteria bacterium
TTGTTTTCTCCACAATACGGTTTTTTTGGGTTTTTTGTCTTTAAAAATTATTTTTTTTTCCCCGGGGGGGGGGGGGTGGGGGGGGGGCCCCCCCTTCGTCCGGGGCGCCCGCAACCCGGTCGCAGACCTCAGCGTCCAGGGCGTCCAGGTCCTCTCGGGCGCAGATCCCGTTTTCCAGCATGAAGCTGCCCAGGCGTTCTACGGGGTCGCGCCTGCGCCAGGGTTCGATCTCGTCCTCATCCCGGTATTCGCTGCTGAGCCAGTGCACCTCGCTCTCGTTGTGGCCGTAGATGCGGTAGGTCTTCGCTTCGATGAAAGAGGGGCCGCCCCCGCTGCGCGCCAGTTCCAGCGCGTCCGCGGCCGCCTGCCATACGGCGATGGCGTCATTGCCGTCCACCACGCTGCATGGGATCTTGAAGGCCCTGGCGCGGTCGATGATCTCGCCGGCCGTCACCGTATCCGAGGGGGAAAACTCGGAATAGCAGTTGTGCTCGCACACCAGCAGCAGCGGCAGTTTCCAAAGCGTAGCGACGTTCAGCACCTCCATGAACACACCCTGGTTAGCGGCGCCGTCGCCGAAGAAGCACACGGCGACCCGGCCCTTGCGGTCCAGTTGCGCGGCGAAGGCCGCCCCGGCGCTGATGGCCAGGCCGGCGCCGACGATGCCGTTGGCGCCGATGATGCCCCTGGAGAAGTCCGCCACGTGCATGGACCCGCCCATGCCCTTGCAGATGCCGTATTCACGGGCGTAGACTTCCGCCAGCATGGCCTCCGGGTCGCCGCCCTTGGCCAGGTAATGGCCGTGGCCCCGGTGCGTGCTGGCAATCGGGTCGGCGTCGTCCAAGTGCGCGCACACGCCCGCGGCAATGGCCTCCTGGCCGATGTAGAGGTGCACACCGCCGGGGAGTCGACCGTCATGGAAATCGTCCCGCAGTTGTTCCTCCGTGCGCCGGATCAGCAACATGGTCCGGTACATGGCCAGCATCTGCCCGGGATCGGGTTTTTGTGGTACAGAATTCTGCGTCATCTGCTGCAAACTATGGGAGTTGGGTAAAGTGATGTCAATTTTGTACAACAATTTGTGTAAAAAAGTCAATAATTTGTTTTTTTTGCCTAATGTCTGTAGTACAATGCGCCGCTGAACCTGTACCTGTAAACAGCGGGAGGAATAAGTGATGTATTCAATCAAATCAGGCAACGTTTCGCTGTCCGCCATCATAACCTGCGCCATGCTGCTTGCCGCGCCGTCTGCCGGCGCGCAGTTGCTGGAAGAGGTAGTCGTTACCGCCCAGAAACGCGAGCAGAACATGCAGGATGTCGGCATCGCGGTGACGGCGTTCAGCGGCGACATGATCAAGAACCTGAACTACACCAATACAGTCGATATCACCCAGCAGGTGCCGTCGATGCAGTTGTTCACCTACACGCCTTCATTGACTATCCTGAACATTCGCGGGATCTCCCAGAGTAATTTCCAGGACAACCTGGAAGCGCCCATCGCGGCTTATATTGATGAAGCCTATATCTCCAGTATGAACATGGTGGGTCAACAGATGTTCGACATGGAACGCGTCGAGGTGCTGCGCGGCCCGCAGGGTACCTTGTTCGGGCGCAACGCCACCGGCGGCGTGGTGCAATACGTGACCCGCGGCGCCACGGACGAGGAATTCAACGGCTATATCGAGGCGTCCTACGCGGAATATGACCGCAGGAGCGTCGAAGCCGCATTCGGCGGCGCGCTGGGCAGCAACGTACGCGCCCGCATTGCCGGACGCTGGGAAAAGGCGAACGGCTATGTTGAATCGCTTGGCGAGCCGGTGGACTTCGATGCCATGGGTATTCCCCAGGCGCCGACAGGCGCGCCTCCCCCCAGGGATTCGCACGGGGCGAACGGCTTCGTGTTGCGCGCTTCCCTGCAGGTCGATTTCAGTGAGCAGTTACTCGGCGATTTTCGGGTGACTTACCTTGAAGACAGTGACGTGCCGACCGGCACTTATACCTGGACTCCAGCCGAGGCTGATTTCGCGAACGGAACGGGTTTCGGCATCCCCCTGGCGCCGCCCAGCAACCCGGTCACCGGTGAGATCAGCAGCGACCCGCGCAGCCATTACTCGGATTATGAGGGGTACATGGACCGCGACGGCTGGAACGCGACTGCCAAGTTCACCTGGGACATGAACGACAACATGACGGTGGAGTCAATTACCAACTACCAGACCTTTGACAAGTTTTATACCGAGGACGCGGATGCAACGCCGATCGCGACGATCCATTTTCCGTTTGATCCTGCCGCCGATTTCGAATCCTGGAGCCAGGAACTGCGTATCTCAGGTGAGGCCGATCGTATGCGCTGGACCGTCGGGGGCTTTTATTTCGACCAGGAAATGGACAACAGCGTATTCGTGAGCGGCGTGATCCTGACCAATCACCCCACGGGCGAAATTCAGGCTGACTACCAGCTTGATTCGGAGAACTGGTCGATCTTCGGCCAGGCCGAGTTTGACCTGACTGATCAATTGACATTCATCGCCGGCCTGCGCTGGTCCGAAGACGACAAAAGTATCGACTACACCACCACATATACCAACGTTGACCCGGCCGGGTATCAAATTATGGCGGACTACTGTGGCTGCGGGGTACCCGCGTCTGTTTTCCAGGCCGGGCCGTTTGTTACCTATAACTCAACCAGTAACCCGTATGCGGCTACAGGTGACCCGGGCAACACCCTCAACTACAACGACTGGGCCGCGCGCTTCCAGCTTGATTACCGCCCCAATGACGATACCCTGCTGTTTGCATCGGTCAACCGCGGCATCAAGGGCGGTAACTGGGTAGTGGCCACGTTGCCGGATGCGGATGGCAAACTGCGGCATGAAGAGGAAGTATTATGGTCTTATGAAGTCGGTGGCAAATTCACCCTGTTCGACGGCAGCGCGCGCCTGAACGCCACCGCGTTCTACTATGACTATAATGACTACCAGGTGTTCTCTTTGATTAACCTGGCGCCGGACGTACTGAATTCCGACGCCACCGCGTATGGCGGCGAGGTCGAACTGGCCCTGTCGCCGGCTGAGAACTGGGATTTCAATTTCGGCGTAGCTCTGCTGTCCAGCAAGGTGGACGAGACGCCAACAGTACTTGACCCGGAATTCAGGGTTGAGGGCGATCTGCCGCAAGCGCCGGAGATCAGTTTCAATTTCCTCGGCCGGCATACCTGGCAGGTGGCCGGCGGTTCCATGGCCGTGCAGGTTGACGGGTTCATCTACGGCGATCATTATCTTTACAGCGCCAAGAATGAAGCAAACGCTGAAGACGGTTACGGTATCCTCAATGCCAGCGTATCCTATACCACGGCTGATGAGAAGTGGAAGGTGACGGCCTGGGGCAAGAACCTGACCGATTCCGAATACCGTATCTACCTGGTAGACATTGCTCTGGCCGGGTTCCTGGAGGAAATCTACGGCCCGCCGCAGTGGTTCGGCGGAACCATTTCCTACAGTTTCTGATTGCGATAATAACCTGCCCCTCATGCGAGCAACGGCCTGCGCTGAGTCATGAGGGGCAGTGACTCCATTCCCCTGTCTTTCCGGTTGACAACGCGAATTATGGGGACACAATACTTAATTCCGGATGTATTCAATGCGATACATTCTTCATTCTTTGGCAGAATTAAGTATTGTGTCCCCATAATTCTATCGTGCCTGCTGGCCGCCTGTTCCGCGGAGCAGGCCGAGCGCCCCAACTTCCTGGTCATCCTGGCGGACGACATGGGGTATTCGGATATCGGTGTGATGGGCAGCGAGATACTCACGCCCAATATCGACCGGCTGGCGGCCCGGGGCATGCTCATGACCCATTTCCGTGTGCACATGTTGTGCTCACCCACCCGCGCCATGCTGCTCACGGGCGCGGACAGCCATCCTGCCGGTTACGGCACCATGGCGGGGGAATTCACGCCGGCAATACGCGGGCAACCGGGCTACGAGACCTATCTCACCGACCGGGTGACCACCATCGCCAACGTGCTCCGGGACGGCGGCTACCATACCTACATCGCGGGCAAATGGGACATGGGCGGGCACGGCAACCCTGCGCTGTGGCCCGACAAGCGAGGCTTCGAGGAGTCCTTCGTGCTGGTGGAAGGCAGCGGGTCCCATTACAACAGGGCTCCCTCGCTGCTGGAACTGGCCTCGGTAACCTACGTGGAGAACGGCCGGGAGACTGAACTGCCCGATGATTTTTACTCCTCCAGGAACTACGCCGACAAGATCATCGAGTACATCGACCGGCACCGGCTCGACGGCAGGCCTTTTTTCGCCTACCTGCCGTTTACCGCGCCGCATTACCCGCTGCACGCGCCGGATAAATACATTGAACGCTATGCCGGAGTGTACGAGCAGGGCTACGAAGCCGTGCGCACCGCACGCATCGAACGGATGCGCAAGGCCGGCCTGATAGGCGAACAGGAGGCCGTAGCCGCTCACCATCCGGCCTGGCTGGCATGGGATGACCTGGATGAAACCATGCGCAGCCTTGAGGCCCGCCGCATGCAGGTGTACGCGGCGATGACGGAGGCCATGGATTTTCACATTGGCAGAGTTCTGGATTACCTGGAGCGGGAGGGGCTGGCGGACAACACGCTGGTGATCTTCCTCTCCGACAACGGCGCGGAAGGCGGCAACCCGCTGGACTTTTACGGACAACCCGGTTTTGACTGGGCCGAAGGCCGCTTCGACGTCGGCATGGAGAACCTGGGGAGGCCCGGTTCATATTCCTGGCTGGGGGCCGGTTGGGCGTACGTCGGCAGCACGCCGTTGCGTTATTTCAAGGGCTTCCCGACGGAAGGGGGCATACGCACGCCTGCCATATTCAGTTTTCCGGGCCACATTGAGGCCGGCGCGGTGTCGTCCGCGCCTGCAAACGTCCTGGACCTGCCGGTTACGCTGCTCGCTTATGCGGGCATTGACCATCCGGGAGTTGCCGATAACGGCGAACCCATGCCCCCCATCAGGGGCAGGTCGATGCGCCCGTTTTTAAGCGGGAAAACCGGGGACGTCCATCCGCCGGAGGATTATTTTGCTTATGTAATGATGGGACGCAGGGGGGTAGTGCAGGGGGACTGGAAAATCACCTGGATGAACGCGCCCTGGGGGCCTGATGGGCGCTGGTCCCTGTTCAACCTGGCCGAGGACCCGGCGGAGCAAAATGACCTGGCGGCAAGCCACCCGGACAAACTGGTTCAAATGGAGGCCCTCTGGGACGCCTATGTCGCCGCCAACGGCGTTATCCCCATCCCGCGTTATGAAACCGGCTGGACCAACCGTTTTTCCCATTACGAGTGGCTCCCGCCGGGACTGCGATCACAACCTTAACCTTAACCCGATAGAACTGTGAGATACGAGAATCATGAAAGGAAAAATTGCTTTTGAAGAACACCTGGCCGTAGAGGAAACCGTAGGAAATGCCAAGGCGTTTGCCGGCGACTCCGGGAGATGGGACGACTTTACCCTGGAACTTCTTGACGTCGATGAAAAACGCCTGGCGTTCATGGACAAGACCGATATTGAACTGGCGTTGTTGTCGCTCAACGCCCCCGGCCTGCAGGCCGTCCTGGATACCGATGAAGCCATAGAGCTAGCCCGAAAAGCCAATACAAAGATCGCCGGAGCAGTGACCCGGCACCCGGGCCGTTATGCCGGCATGGCCGCGCTGCCCATGCAGGACCCGGCCGCAGCCTCAGCGGAACTGGAACGCTGTGTCAAAGAACTCGGCTTCAAAGGGGCAATGGTGAACGGATTTACCCAGAAGGGCGATCCGGACTCGGCAATCTATTATGACATCCCCGAGTACCGGGATTTCTGGGCCACGGTATCCGACCTCGATGTGCCGTTTTACCTGCACCCGCGTATGCAGATCCCTTCACGAGCCGGAAATTATGAAGGGCACCCCTGGCTGATGAGCGCTCCCTGGGGATTCGCGGTGGAAACCTCTATTCATGCGCTGCGCCTGTGCGGGTCCGGCGTGTTTGACGATTTTCCCAACCTGAAAATCTGCCTGGGGCATATGGGGGAAAACATTCCCTTCGCCCTTTGGCGAACCGATGCGCGCATGCGATTTTCACGGCGCGGCTATCGCGGCAAACGGCCCCTGGGCGATTATTTCCGGGAACATTTCCACATTACGGTCACCGGCCTGTTTGCCGATCCGGCTTTCCGTTGTACCCTGGACGTGTTGGGCAAGGACAGGGTTTACTTCTCCGCCGATTACCCGTTCGAGCGGATGGAAGACGCCGCCGATTGGTTTGATGCCACCGACGTGATTACTGATGAAGAACGTGTACAGATAGGCCGCAGCAACGCGATCGATCTGTTCAAGCTGGATCTGGATTGAATAAGGTCAGCAGGGGACGGGCTTAAGTCCGTCCCCGAAGGCTTGATCAGGTACACCATTTGCCATAAGGAAAGCCAATCAGGCTCACTGGGTCGGGCCGGCTCCAGTCCCGCCCTATGTACATGTTTCATTTGTATTAAGATTTTTTAATAAGCTGTCGTTATCAACAGCTCCTTCGATTTCACGCAGCCACCTTCGGTACTGGATGGATACCATATCAGTCGGAACGGATAT
This sequence comes from Gammaproteobacteria bacterium, assembly GCA_028819495.1. Taxonomy (GTDB): domain Bacteria; phylum Pseudomonadota; class Gammaproteobacteria; order Eutrophobiales; family Eutrophobiaceae; genus JAAXHV01. Next base: position 9,131 of record JAPPLI010000130.1, read on the forward strand.
TTCGTTAATGTCATATGGGATTTGTGGTGGGTCCTGTGCTTCGATCACCACGATATCTTCTTCCAGTACACGTTCCTGGAATGCCAGATGAGGATGATCGGGTTCATCTTTATTGTGATCGCGGCAGGTAAACCAGAAACTACGGCAATGACCCTCGTCAAGGGGTGATGCGCTCATCCATAATATTGCTCGATTGCCTTTCCCGGCTTTACTGATGAGTTCAAATTCCAGGTTGACGGTAAACGGCATGGTAATCTGGTAGTCCGTTTTTCCCATTAAAGACACATCCGGGATGGGCATATCATCAGTTTGCGGATTGAAATGGAAAATCAATTGACCGTTATTACGTTCAATTGATGGGGGTGATACATCCGTCATGTTTGGATCAAATAGTGTATTTGGATGCACGTAAGGGAAATGAGCTAAATCTACAAAATTCTCCAGGCGCCTGGCTGCGGAAGTTGCCCAGGTATAGGGTTTGCCGATAACTGCCTTGAACGCCTCATCATCAAATCCGGGACAGGGAGGTATTTCTGTCTCTGCACGGGGTTCCAGACGAACCCATACGAGGTCGTATTTTACTTCAGCATCATATTTTTGAATTTTCGCACGACCCGGTATTTTTAAATGCCGGCACGCAGGAATGTCGACACATTTTCCGTTACTGTCGTAGGCCCAGCCATGATAACGGCATCGTATTCTCCCATCTTCTACGAACCCCCTGGACAAAGACGTTGAACGATGCGCGCATCGATCGGCGAAAGCGGATATACTCCCATCCAGTTTTACTATAACCAGGGCCTCGCCCAACAATTGCACCTGGATCGGACCATTGCCGGAGGGGTCCGCTGAATACAATTCTTCTAATGTACAGACAGGATGCCAAAAGTGACGCCAGGTCTCTTCTTTAATAAACCGGCCATTTGTTTTTGCTTTGGTCATGTAATTCCCCACTGGATGGTAGAGGTTTCATTTTCCGGGTTCAGGCTGCGTCATTTGTTTGCGTATCCTCCAGAACGGTCAATCCCATTCCTGATAACATCGGCAGGTAGTAATTCCGGTGGATCTTGTTGACCTTCGGGGTTAAAGCGCCGCGCATCCCGAGCCACACCATCATCTCCACGGCTTCGGCGCCACCTCGTTCCATCCATTCATCATGATGGATATCGACCAGGCTTTCCGGATCATCTTCGATCCGGTCAAGAAATTCCTTGTCCCAGTCCGAGTTCATATGGCCGAAACGATCGCCGTGCAACTGGTGAGAAAGTCCGCCAGTGCCCACAACAACAACGCGCACATCATCGGGATAGGACTCCACGGCTGTTCGCAATGCTTGTCCAAGTTTCCATAACCGGTGCGGTGTCGGTAACGGATGCTGCAGCACATTGACCTGCAAAGGCACAGTCTTGACGCTCCAGTCAGGATCATGATCAAACAATAACGGCAATGGTACCAGGATGCCATGGTCCATCACCATGTCCTGGCAAATGGTAAGATCGAATTCACTCTCTATCACCAGGGAGTTGGCCAGGTGCCAGGAAAATACAGCATCACCCTTTACCGCCGGCAACGGACGTGCGCCCCAGCCTTCATCGCCGATAGGGTATTCGTCGGCAGTACCCATCGCGAACGTCGGGTACTTGTCGAAAAAGAAGTCGGTGCCATGATCGTTATACAGAACGATGGCGTGAGTGGTACCGACCTCCTTTAACCAGGCTTTTGCAGGCTTATAACCGTCAAACAGGGGCTTCCACCCCGGCGCCTCCTGCTGGTTCTGATCGAAAGCCGTGCCAATCGAAGGAACGTGAGAGGAACCTATACCGGCAATTAGTCTACCCATTTTATTGCTCCGCTAATTGTTTTGCTGCTACATATTTTGCCGCAATGGTACGTTGCGGGTCTTCATGAATTCTTCCACCGATTCGCCACGCTGCTGCGCGCCGATGGGGACGAGACCGTCACCGGTTATGGCGCCGACTTTCAACAGCATATAGATATTGCCGCCGCCTTCTTCAATGAGCGCCTTCCAGTCCTTCTCTTTAACCTTTTGCTTCTCCCAGTCTGAAAGACCGTAGCTGTCCATGTAGGCTTCCTGATCTTTACGATAAGTCTCCCGGTTTTCGGCTTTGTGGAGAGAAAAGGCAAAGCTGTTCAGCTTCAGCCCCTTCTGCGACCTTTGCCCGGTGAACACACATGTGCCCGGAATATGATCACTGTGACCGGTTTCTCTACTCATTATTCTCTACCTGGTTCGTTAAAAGTTGAAGGGCCGCGGACCCCGTCAGGCTGTGCAGGATGCGCATATCGGCACAGGTGCTCAATGTCCGGGAAGGGATTCGCATTCAGAGTTCCGGCCAGTAATCGAACGGAAGTCCCGTATGTTGCCTGGCATAGGATATCTGGCTGGTCTCATCAGACACCAGGTATTCCAGTTCCGCTACTTGCATGCGGCGTTCGAAGGGGTTGCTGTCGGGGTGTATATGATACTTGGCCGTGTTACCCGAGGAAAAACGCTGGCACTGGAGGTTGCGCGCCAGGGCAACGTCGGCATAACGATCTAAAATCGTAGTATCGTCTTTTGTAAAGTATTCGATCAATCCGGCGGACAGGACACTCACATCGGCGAATGCCGCGTTCAGGCCCTTGGCGCCGGTCGGAGGAACGATGTGCGAGGCGTCACCGCAGAGAAACAAACGACCATGGGACATGGGTTGGGAGAAGAAACTCCGCAGCGGGGTCACGTCTTTCTGAAAGATTTCCCCCCGCACCAGCTCCCAGCCCGGAGCGCCCAGACGCATGTCGAGTTCTTCCCAGATCCGTTCATCGGGCCATTCATTGATATCTTCATCCGGCGCGCACTGGAGATAGAGCCGCGATATTTTCGGTGAACGCATGCTCAACAGTGCAAAGCCGCGTTCATGATGGCAAAACATCGCTACATCTTTCGACGGAGGCGCTTTGACCATTACGCCAAGCCAGCCGTAAGGATAAACATTTTCGTAAGTCTTGAGGACGCTGGACGGGATCGAATGACGCGAAGGGCCATGAAAACCATCGGCCCCGATAACGAAATCGCAGTTTATTTCCTTATCCATGCCCTCGTGAGTGTACTTCACCGTCGGGGAATCGCTCTCAATGCCTTCGATTGCCGTGGCGGGCGCTTCATAGAAAACCTTGTGATCTTCCGCTGCAAGCGCGCCCAACAGATCCTTGGTAAGTTCTGACTGACCGTATATGGTGACGCCAACGCCTATCAGCTTATCGAAATCGAGGAAGTGATGCTCATTATGAAGGCCGATGACCACACCCGGATGGTACATGCATTCCTTTTTCAAGCGTTCGCCGACACCCGCCTTGATCATCAGGTCTACCGCGTTCTGCTCCATGACGCCGGCACGGATGCGACTCTCGACATATTCACGGCTTTTCCTCTCCAGGACGATGCTTTCGATCCCGCGTCGGCGTAAAATCCAGGCCAGGAGCGAACCTGCCGGGCCCGCACCCACTATCACGACTGGTACATGCATTGTATGGTCTCCTGGTCCGGATTTTTTATGTTTAACCGGGCAAATACCCTGCGGGCATTGCCCTCAAAGATGGCCTTTTTTTCGTTTTTGCCCAGTGTATTGTTATTATCGATGTAACGTTTGGTATCGTCGAAATAATAGCCGGTTTCGGGGTCTATGCCACGTACTGCGCCTATCATTTCTGATGCAAACAAAATATTCCTGGAGGGAATCACATTCACTAACAAATCAATCCCGGGCTGATGATAAACACAGGTGTCAAAGTAGACATTGTTCAACAATAATTCATCGAGCTGAGGCAGCTTCATCATGTCGGCCAGGCCACGGAAACGTCCCCAGTGATAAGGTACCGCACCGCCACCATGGGGGATAATGAACCTGATGTCTGGAAAATCCCGGCACACGGTCGATGTCATCAACTGCATAAAGGCCGTAGTGTCGGCGCTCAGGTAATAGGAACCGGTGGTTTGAAAGGCATGATTACAAGCCCCGCTCACATGGATCATGGCGGGAACATCCAGTTCGCACATTTTTTCATATATTGGATACCAATAGCGATCTCCCAGGGGAGGGGAGTCCCAGTGGCCGCCTGATGGATCCGGATTCAGGTTAAACCCGACAAAGCCGAACTCAAGTACACAACGCTCAAGTTCCAGAAGTGCATTACGTAATCCCGCTCCCGGTGTCTGGGGCAACTGGCAACCTCCGGCGAAGTTATCCGGGTATAACTGCGTGATGCGATAGATTAACTCATTACAGTGCTCAGACCAGAATTTACTGGTGCTCTCATTGCCGACATGATGCCCCATCCAGCTGGCGCGCGGTGAAAATATGGTGAGATCGATACCGCGTTTCCGTTGCAGTTTTAACTGCGCTCCTTCAAGGCTTTCCCGCAATTGGTCGTCGCTGATATCAATGATACCTTTTTCATGTTGAAAGTGTGGATCCTCGGCCAGTTCCGCTTTTTGTTGCTCACGGTATTCGCCCAGCGCATCCGGCGCCGTGGTGTAGTGTCCGTGGCAATCAATAACCATGATCAGTCAGTTAAATCTTCCAGTGAATCCAGGTAAATCAACCCCGCTTTTTCCAGGCGCGGACGCATGTCATACATGTCCAGACCTGAAATGCCGTTTGCCAGTTTTTCACGTTTCTCCGCCTCATTTTGTTCCCGGGTCCGTGCAGCAGCCATTGCAGATTCGGCCCGGTGTTTCGGTATCACTACCACACCGTCATCATCCGCAACCACTACATCACCGGGATTGACTGCCTGGCCGGCACAGACAATGGGTACGTTTACAGAACCAGGCGTGTTTTTAACCGTACCCTGAGCAGATACCGCTTTGGACCAAACGGGGAAACCCATATCCTCCAGTGTTGCCACATCGCGTACGCCGGCATCTATCACAAGACCTTTTACACCTCGAGCCCGGGCCGAAGTGGCCAATAAATCACCAAACATTCCGTCGGTATTGTCCGTGGTGCAAGCTACCACGAGGACGTCCCCAGGCCGGCAAAGCTCGATAGCCACGTGTAACATCCAGTTGTCACCAGGCAGGGCCAGAACCGTAATGGCACTGCCTGCGACCCGGGCGTGCCGGTATATCGGTCGCATATAGGGTTTTAACAACCCCGACCGTCCCAGCGCTTCATGAATTGTGGCGACACCCAGTGTTCCCAGTGCCTCCACGACCGCGGCATCTGCTCGCTCAATGTTTCGAACTGCTACCGTTCTCATCGCCTCAGTTTCCCTCTTTAGCGGGAACATACACCACACCTTTGCTCAGCAGGCGTGCAGTCCGGAGCAAGCCTACTTTTTCAATCACCGGAAATTCTCCGGCTTCATCCACTTGCAGAGTTACGGAAATCTCTCCGATGGGGTGCTCCACTGATATGGTTTTGACTTTGCCTCCCGGACGTTCGACCAGATCCTCTACGACCGAGCCAGGTAATATGCAAGCGGTAGCTGCCGACACCGCCCCCAATACCCCGACAGCAGCATGACATTTATGAGGAATAAACGTCCGCGTATTGACCAGTCCTCCGTTTACTGCCGGCGATACGAGGCACATCTTCGGAATGGTCTTGTTTTTCACGTCATCCAGGTTCATACCGGGGCCAATTTGAAGTCGAATTGACTCCAATCTTGCCTTTAAATCCTCATTTGCGTTCAGTTCAAGCGGTGATTCATAGCCGCTGATGCCGAAATCATTTGCCCGCAAAACCACTACAGGCATGCCATTATCCACACAGGTCATTTCCACATCGTCAATAATGTCCAGTACCCGGCCGGTGGGCAGGAGCTCCCCACAGATTGACCCGGCTAAATCCTTGTAAGAGCAAAGCACCGGCGCCGCACTACCCGGCACACCATCAATTTGAACTTCGCCCTCGTACTCCGTGTTACCGCCGGGCGTAGACAGTTCCAACTCACTCAATCTTCCGCTGTTGACCAGATGCACTGTAAGTCGGGTTGTCTCTTCATCTGCCGGCACCAGGCCGGCCTCTATGGCAAAAGGCCCGACGCCCGCCAGGATGTTCCCGCAATTTGGTGTAGTATCGACCTTGTCCTGACCTACCACGACCTGTACGAACAAGAAGTCGATATCTGCGTCTGGGCGGGAAGAACGGCTTACAATTGCCACCTTGCTGGTCAAGGGATCGGCGCCGCCCAGGCCGTCTATCTGCCGCTCACCTCGACCCATAGCATCAAGCAGAACTTCGTTGCGCTGTGCCGGGTCCGCAGGTAAATCTTCAGAAAGGAAATATAATCCTTTCGAACTCCCACCGCGCATTTGCATATACGGAATCGCTGACTGTTTCACGTTCGCGCTTCTGATTTGTGTAATAACAGCGTATTTATATTCCCTTCAGCCAACCAATGGGAATTAATTTCCCAACCATGCGAAAAAGTAATCCGGCCATCTTCAAGGTGAAAGATCAACTGATAATGTCGATTTCATCTCATGAATAATTGTAAAAAAACTGCTATCTTACTGAAAAAACGTCATGTTGGAACAGAGTGAGGAACGATAATCTGCGCATTCCGGGAGTCAGTCTCCGCCATCTCAAATCTGCCCTGTACGTAGCAGAATACAAAAATGTGACGCGCGCTGCCAACATACTGAACCGTTCCCAGACCACCATCACTAAAGCAATCTGTGAACTGGAAGCAACTCTGGGTACAAGGCTGTTTGACCGGGCCGCAACGGGTATGATGCCCACTGTATATGGCGATGCCCTGGCTCGCAGGGTAAGGCTGGTGGTAGATGAATTTGACAAGGCCGGGAAATCATATCAGGAATTCAAACCCGGCGGGAGACACTACGATTCAATACCAGTATTCTCATTGGATATCAGTTACAAGCGCTTGGCAGCCTTTGTGGCGCTTTATGAAAAGCGTAACGTCACTGCCGCTGCGCAGACACTGGGGATAAGCAAAACAGCAGTATATAACTCCATGCGATATCTGGAGGAGTTGCTGGAATTACCTCTTTTCCAGACTGAACCCCATGGGGTTACACCAACCGGTCTGGCCACGATTCTGGTTCGACACACCAAACTGGCATTTTCACAAATCCATCAAGCCATTGATGATATCGCCAACTTGGATGGAGTGACTCAGGGACGTGTTGTGATCGGAACACTGCCTTATACTCGCACCTATCTGACACCTGTAGCCATCAACAGATTGCTGGAAAAATATCCTCAGATTGATGTGGTCACGCAGGAGGGTCCCTACGATATACTGGAGTCGTCCTTACGAAGTGGTGATATCGACTTCATTGTGGGCGCCATTCGCAGCGTCGAAGACCGTGCTGATATCGTTACCGAAAAACTCTTTGAAGACCGGCTTTCTGTGATTGCACGCAAAGACCATCCGCTGGCCGGCAGGTCAAGAATCGACTTTAAGGACATGCAGGACGCGCAATGGGTGTTACCCGCAAGGGGAAGCCCCAGTCGGCAATTGTTCGATGAGACGCTGTTGCGCCACGAAATGCTCGTGCCGGAGCATGCGGTGGAGACCAGCTCTCTATCCATGGTAAGAGGTCTCCTGATGGACAGTGACCGGGTAGCCCTGTTATCGGAACACCAGATTTATTATGACATGCAGTTCGGCATACTGGATGTTTTGCCGGTCGTACTGGAGGACACTTATCGCCCCATCGGTCTGACGTTGCGAGCCCATACCCAACCCTCGCCTGCGGCTGAATTGCTCCTGGGATACCTCAGGGAAGTCTCAGGGGAAATTCACCACTAGGGCACAGCGTAACAGGCGACAGGTTTATTGCCGCCAGCGCCTTCACCTGCCGCGCACAATATCATCAACTGATTTCCTCCGGCCAATACAGGCGCATGGGGTTATCTACCAACAGTTTTTGTTGTAGTTCTTCCGTGGGGGCAATATCAGGTATGAAGTCTACCAGTTTACCATCGTCCGGCATGTGAGACTTCATATTGGGGTGAGGCCAGTCGCTTCCCCATAACACGCGGTCCGGGAAAGTGTCGATCACACGCCGGGCGAAGGGAATGACATCTTCATATCCTGGCGGACCGACTTCTGAAATTCGCTCCGGACAACTGACCTTCGACCAGAAATTCTCATTCTCAGCCAGAAGTTTGATAAAGAGATTAAACCCTGAGCCGTCGACCGGTTGGCTGACATCGGGGCGGCCCATATGATCGACCACCACGGTGACGGGCAGAGACGTGAAGAAATCGTAATAATCAGCCAGGTCTGCTGCCTCAAAATAGATGACGATGTGCCAACCCAAAGGGACGATTCGCTCTGCAATACCGGCCAGTTCGTCAATAGGCAAACTATCCACCAGGCGTTTTACAAAATTGAAGCGGACACCGCGCACGCCGGCTACATGCAATTGTGCCAATTCGTCGCCAGTTACAGTTGATCGTACCGTGGCGATACCCCGAGCCTTGCCGCGGGAGGATTGCAATGCATCCGCTAGTGCACGATTGTCAGCGCCATGACAGGTGGCCTGGACTATCACATTGCGTGAGAAACCCAGGTGATCACGCAATCGCCATAGTTTGTCTTTGCCCGCATCGCAGGGGGTGTATTTTCTCTCAGGTGCAAAAGGAAACTCTGCTACGGGGCCAAATACGTGGCAGTGTGCATCCACAGCTCCGTCAGGCACCATAAATTCAGGCGCACTGGGCGCCGGGTGAAATGGCAACCAATCAGGATCTATCATTTACCGGCCTCGTTTCCAGCGGTAGTTCCGGCGTTTTGAATCACGGGAATGGCCGGCAAGCCTTCGGACATGAGTTTTGTAAGATTTTTCACCGTGGAATCAGTCATCAATGGCTCAATGCCCAGTTCCCGCAATAACACGGCAGATGCCTTCATTTCATGCAAACGACGCTCAGCGTGTACCTCGGATCCCATAACCAGGCGGCCCAGCAAGCGTTCATCGGCCTGTGTAATTTCCGTACTGATGTTTTGCCACAACCACCCTGACAAACCCGCTGCTTCCGCACCACGCAAGGCCTCAATAATTACGGCGGCCAGTCCTTTTGTAAAAACACTGCGTAACAACTTGCGAGTGGCCGCGTCACCCGCCCTGGTTCCCAGGGATTCTACCGGCATGCCCAGAGGCAAAAAAAACTTCATAAACCGATCAGCTCCTGTGCCCGCTGCCAGTGCCCGGGTGCGTATGCCCCTGCCCGGCACGATCTCCATCAGGGCAATGTCGGCAAAAGCAATACCGCGCCTGGCTGCTTTCTCCGCGAGTTGACGTTTCAAGTCAGCGGATCCGGTAGAAAAATCGGCATAGAGTGCATTTTGAGGTATCTGTTCGAAGGACTGCGCCAATGCCGTGGCAGCGTCCGAGGCCGCCGTTAATGCAAGGACCGCATCCACACAGGCTACTGCCTCTCCTGGGTCTTCGAAACGGCTTACTCCGGCCGGCGTACTCACGGGTGCGGGATCGTAGGCTTGAACGGAAATACCGGCCGACAGCAGGTCTGAACTGATGATTGAGCCGGCCTCGCCCAGGCCGAATACGCATATGGTGTTCATGAGTTCTCCAATTTGATACTACCGGCACCCCGAAAGTTACCGGGGATAATAATATATTTATCTCTCGGCGTAGCGGAGTTCAATTTGAAAGAGCATTACATTTGGTTGTTGGGCGGTGTGTTGGTGTGGTAAACCTGTGAGCCGTTTTATCTTTTAAAGTCAAAAACTTAACAGCAAAAGACAGTTGCGCAACTATTTCCCATGACAATCAAAGCAAAAGCTATTGGTGTCCAGGACTTAAATAAACTATATCCAATATAGCTTTTTATGCTGTCAAAATAATTGATTTCGAACCGGGGGAAATATCGTGGAAAAGAAACCGGAATGGTGTGCAATGACAATAAAACCCTCTCAGAACGGGCAAACAAGGCCTTTTGCTTCGGCTCTGATGCTTGTATGTACGGCTGGTATTTTTTCATCTCCGGCATCGGCGCAATCACCGCTTGAAGAAGTAGTGGTCACGGCGCAACGCCGGGAGCAGAGTATCCAGGATATCCCCTATAACATTTCAGCATATTCGGATGAGTATCTTAAAACCGCCCGGGCCTTCGATATAGGTGACGTCTCCCGTCTCGTTCCAGGGCTCAATTTCAAAGACCAGGGCGCATCGCTGCGTTCAAGCCGGAATTCTTTTATTCTCCGCGGCATTAATGCCAATGATTCCAGGCTCATCTTTGGCACCGATGTCAGTTCCGGCGCCGTTTCAATGTATTTCGGCGAGACACCGTTATTTTTTCCCATCGTTATGAAGGATATCGAACGGGTGGAAGTATTGCGTGGCCCTCAGGGAACTTTATACGGTTCGGGATCGCTTGGCGGGACAATCCGTTTCATACCGAAAGCGGCCGACTTTGAAGGGTTTTCAATGGATGCCAATGTGCACCTTGATTCCATGTGGGAATCTGATGAGGTTGGTTATGGCGGTGACGTCGCGGTCAACGTTCCCCTGGTGGAAGATACCCTGGCCTTGAGGCTCGTGGCGAGCTGGGATGACCTGGGTGGCTTTATAGATGGAATCGGTCTTGTAGAACGTGACGGCAGCGGCGAACCTGTCCCAAGTGTAGCGGGAGACCTTGCGAGCGGATATGTGCTGGCTCCGGAAGAGGATACCAATGATACTCAATCACATATGCTTCGCGCCAACCTGCGCTGGGCGCCGTCGGATACGGTCGATATCCAGTTAACCTACCTCAACCAGAAGAGTGAAGTAGATGATTTTTCCGGGGTCAACCCCGGCTTTGACGGGGGGCTGGTTGACGCCAGTCTCGCCAACTTCCCCGGGTCATTCTTTTCCAACGCAAATGCCTGTAATGGCGGCGTCGCATTCTCCAGGGATTTTTTCACCCCAAATCAGACTTGTCTTGGTGCAGGTGGGAACACGCTCTACGCGAACAGCGGCGTAACGATTCCTGATGCAGGTGATTATGATCACACCATGTTCCTCAAATCAGCCGGCGAAAGCAAGGCTGATATATTCAGTGCTGAAGTGAATATCGATCTTGGTATTGCTTCGGTCACTTCTTCGACTTCCTATTCCGAAGTCAGCTATTTCAATACCCCTGATTTTACCGGCTTTGATTTGCCTACCAGGGCGCCGGGGGGGTCAAGTGTCGCAACATTTAATTCATTTTATCCACGAGCTGCCGGTGTCACCTCTTCCTTTGACGAAACCGAGCGGTTTACCCAGGAAATTCGATTCACGTCAAATGGAGACAACAGGGTTGACTACGTTATCGGCGCTTATTATGAAGACAGGGAATCGGCCGGCCTGACTACTACCAGGCAACCGGGTTTAAGTGAATTTGATACGACCGTCAATGTCGCAAACCTTGGATTTCCCCGTGGCAGGAACAACGCTAATCACCCGGATGTCACCTTTATGGAAGACAGGCTTTTCAAATTTGAAGATATTGCCGTCTTTGGTGAGTTGACCATGCACATAAATGATCAATGGCAGGTTACCGGCGGAATACGGGCATTCTGGCAGGAATTTTCCCACGACTTTGAATCATTAATACCGTTTTGCGGCCTGTTTTGTTCAAGTCCCGAGCAGCCCCGGTTTTTCGAAGGCGGCACAACCGTTAATGACGCAAAGCGGGATTTTGAAGAACAGATTTTCAAGGTCAACACGTCATATGATATCAACGACAATATGATGGCTTATTTTACCTGGGCCGAAGGGTTCCGCCATGGCGGCGCCAATGCGCTTCCGCAAGGCGGACGCCAGGCCTCCTTGCCGTCATTGCTCCAGTTTCAACCGGATACGACAACCAATTGGGAAGTAGGCTTGAAAGGTTCTCTCTCGGAGAATATAAACTATTCAATCGCGGCCTATCTTGTTGAATGGGACGATTTTCAGTTTGAATCCCTGGTAATCAATGGATTTAAGGTTGTGCTGAACGGAGATGAAGCCGAAACAAAAGGTATTGAGCTGGAACTGAACGGAAACCTGGGTGAAGGCCTGACATACAATTTTGGATATTCATACGTCGATGCGGAGATTACAAAGGATTTTGTCATATCTGACTATGTCGCCGGAACCACGGGGTCCTTTTTTATACCGCCTTTCACGGTACTCCCCCTTATTACGGTTTCGGATGGCGATCCGTTGCCGAGCGTGCCTGACCATACCTTTGCATTCGCGCTTGATTATCTGCAACCACTTAAGATGAATAACTGGTCGATTGCCTACCACGTGGATGGAAAATACGCCAGCGACACACAATCGACATTCAATCGGAATATTAATCTTGGACGGGACTTCTTCGAAATTGACTCCTATGCAGTGTTTAATGCCTCAATAGCATTGGAATCCAATGACAACTGGACTGCATCAGTCTTTGTGCGCAATATAGGGAATGAACAAAATTTATCTGCCGGAAATACCGCGGCAGCAGCCGGAGGCGTGCACCAGTACTTTTTTACCTTGCGGCCGCGGACAATCGGTCTGGCTTTCAATTACCGATACAATTAAAGTCTTTTGAAACTATCTGTCGAAGCCGCCGTAACCTTTCCGGCGGCTTCAGCGCGTACAGCAGATATCACCTGGAAAGAGAACTGGTTACAGCCTGGCTTTTGAGCTACCAAATAGTATGAACGAATTCAGGAAAGGCTGGGGACCCTTGCTGGCCGCAACGGTAGGCATGATGTGCGGACTGATGACGATAACCAATTACTCACAAGGATTCTTCGTTGGTCCCGTTACGGCCGACCTCGGCTGGTCGGCGCCGGAGTTTTTCTTCGCGTTCACGATCTCAGCCTGTCTGGGGCTTTTTACTGCGCCACTCATTGGTTCACTCGCATCGAAGTACGGTATCAAGCGCCTGGGCATTCTCGGACTTGTCGGGCACGCACTGGCATACGTATTGATGTCGTTGAACAATGGGTCGCTGGCGCTGTGGTACCTGACATTCGCTGCTCTCGCAGTTCTCGGAGCAGGTTCGCTGCCTATCATCTGGACGGCAGTGCTCAATGGCTGGTTCGAGAAAAATCTGGGCAAGGCAATCGGAATTACAATGGCGGGCACCGGATTTGGCGCATTCCTGTTGCCGCCGATCGCTGAGTTCCTGATTTCCAACTATGGCTGGCGTACGGCATATCAGGGTATCGGTATCGGCGCGTTAGTGTTGTCCCTGCCGATAGTCGTTTTGTTGTTCAATGAAAACCCGGAAGCGGGAGCCGGCAAAGCAAATTCTATGGCGCCGGATACAAGCTGGGGAATGACGCGGGCTGAGGCACTGCGCGGCTACCGTTTTTGGGTGCTCGGGAGTGTCTTGTTCATCACTGTTTTCGTCATTGTCGGTTTGCTTTCGAATTTCGAGAGAATAATGGTAGCTCGCGGATTGGCACGCGCGGATATTGCAAGTATCGCGGCGATAATGGGATTGACGGTAATTGTTGGTCGACTGCTGGTCGGTGTATTAGTTGACAAATTCTGGGCGCCTGGCGTCGCATCGGTGTTTGTTGTGATGCCCATCATCGCGATGTTGCTGATGAAATATGGCGCCCCGTCCATGGGGACCGGAATAGTAATCGGTATCGCTATAGGACTTGCCGCAGGCGCCGAATTGGACATGCTTGCCTATCTTACAGGTCGTTACTTTGGCCCTGCACATTACCCGGCAGTATTCGGCGGTATTTTCGCTTTTTTTACAATTGGCGCCGGTATTGCGCCACCCTTATTTGGCGCAGGCGCGGCAGTCTGGCATGGCTACGGTATGGTACTGAACGGCTCGATCGGGTTATTGATCCTGTCGATCATATTGTTCCTGATATTGGGCAAATACCCGGACAAACAGCGTTCCCCGGGTTAGGTGCCGGCAATCCGGACCTGTACTATTATGGCGTGTAGTTTATTCTGAAGGGGTTTCCCTCCGGATCTCTTAATACAGCCTGATACCAGCCATAGTAGGTTTCAAACGGCGGTTTAAGCATTTTTCCACCAAGCTTAACTGCATAATTGCAACGCTCATCAACATCTTCCCGGCTTGATGCACCAAAGGTCATTAAGATCGTGTCTGTCTGGGTGTCTGGTTTAGTCAGCGACAAAAGCCCGTATGCATCCAGGCTACTTATGCCAATACAGGATCCGCCTGTTTCAAAGCCTCTGAAATAATCTGAACGGCTTGCCGTTATTTCTTCAAGATTAAATAGTGTTTGATAATACTCAGCAAGAGCAACCATGTTCTTCGCAAATACATTGACATAGAATAATGGATATTTATTCATTTATTTCTTAAAGGAATCAGGCTGATTTTCCGTACGTTTTCTCATACATATAAGCAACATGTTCCCGGGCAGTCGTCTCGGGAAAATCCAGCTTTCCGGATTCAGGTATGCAGGTAGGGACACATTTGACCTTGTAAAAATAATCGGGATCAAAAAAAGTGGGACAAGAATAGCGGCTTTTGCCACTGTGATTATTAACAACACGGTGCATATTGGAGCGATATATACCATTGGTAAACACACGCATCATTTCACCTAAATTGACAACAAACGTGCTTTCTTTTGGAGGAGCGCTTATCCAGTCACCTTCGGAGTTTTGCACTTCCAGTCCACCGATATCGTCCTGCAAAAGCATGGTTAACATACCCCAGTCCGTGTGTGCCCCTGCCCCGAGTTGATTGGCAACAATCTCGGAATCCTGGGATGGATAATGCAGCAGACGGCCGACCATCACAGGTTCAGTCAAGCCCTCGTCAAAATAAGCCTCGGTCAGATCCAGTGATAAGGCAAGTACCTTTGCAAGCGTTCTGCCCAGGTCCCGCATCATATCAACATATTCATTAAATGAATCTTTAAAACCTTCAGGTTGTTCCGGCCATTGATTTGAACCCGTGTTGGGCACTTCCTGCTTTACATAAGGATGGTTTTCATCCAGGTCATTACCGATAAGAAAGCCTTCTTTTAAATCAGGTGGCGAGCCTTCGTCCAATGTCTGTGCCGCGATGGGTTCATAGCCGCGATTACAGGTTGACTTGTTGATATGAACTCTATTTTTTTCCTTTGCAGGCAAATCGAAGAACATTCTTGCCAGCTCAAGATGTTGCTCCATTCTCTCAAAAGGGACGCCGTGGTTGCGGATATAAAAGAATCCTGTTTCTCTGGAGGCTTTATGCACCTCCCATGCCACGGTTTTCTTCGCCTCTGTATCACCGGAAAGATAAGGGGAGAGATCAATGACCGGTATCCTCTCAGCGGCCTTTGCGGGTGTGTAAATAATCATATGCCGCCTCTAAAACCGGAATTTATCTTCAACTGTTTTGACGACATTCAGTCGTCTTGTGCCCTGCTCCCGTTTAACTCGACTTTGAGTTCGCTTACTTCGCTGACAAACATATTGGTGTTTATCCTGAAGCTTTTTAATCGGGCATTGGAGTAGCCGCTTACCAATTCTGCAACGGCTTCCTGGATCTCAATTAATGCTACATACTGACCGAGACAGGAGTATATTCCGCCGCCAAAGTCCAGGAGGTGGTGGACAACTTTCCGGGTCGGATCGTAACGTAATGGATCTTCATAAACCTTCGGGTCCCGGTGGGCCGCGGGTAACAGGTGGTGGACCCGTGTGCCCTCAGGGATCAGGACTCCACCATATTCCAGGTCTTCTGAAGCATAGCGGATTAGTGTATTGATACGGGCGGATAAACGGATACTTTCGTTGACAGCACCAGGAATCAGTTGAGGATGATCAAGGACCTGCTGCCAACGTTGCCGATCACTCGTAAGCCGGCCGATGACCGTGGCGATACCATGGGCGGTGTTGTCGGTACTGGCCTCATTAAACATGGAGACAATGTGGAACAACTCCTGTTCAGTGAAATAACCAGCCTGATGCTGGGCAATGAAATTGGCAAGAAGATTTTCCTTCGGTGCTTCCATTGCGTTGTCTATGAGGTTCTGGACGTAGGGAAATAATTCATCGTAGGCGGCGATAATACCGGGGGTATATTCAGGATTATTGCTGAATATCTTCAGAATCCGATCAGACAGGTCGGCGATCCAGGGAGCATCACTGAGCGGTGCGCCAAACCATAGACAAAACAGGCTGGCCGGGACCGAAAAAGCAAAGTCGTGCAGCAGATCGGATTCTTCGTCCGGATCTATTTTCTGCAGGAGATCCTTGACAAGTTGCCGGATCATGGGACGTTGTTCTTCTATGACCGAAGCGCCGATTGCCCGTATCAGTGCCTGGCGGATACGCGTGCGGTAGGCATCCCGGCCGTGGCTTAATAACATGCTTTTTTTAAATTCCTTTGCCGGTCCTTCAGGAAAGCCCATGGCCTCTACCAGTCCCATATGATCTGAATGTAAGCGCTGATCCCTTAATAAGCCGACACATTCTTTATGTCCCAGCACTTCCAGGCCGCGAGCACTGCGGGCGAAGGGCCCCCGTTCATGGGCTGACATGACAATAGCATCAAAATTGTCACTGGAGGCAAAGGCTGCAGTGATATCGATGGTGGGGAGTTGGTCAATGGTGAGTGTCATGAGACTTTTGTGGATTCTTCTGCTTAGGCCTGTTTAACTGATTGCTATATTAGCAGGATACAGAGTCTTCCAATCATAAGTTATTGTTTACAAGTGATGATAATTAGTCCTCTCGCCGGGAGTCCTACGAGCGCTGATTATAATAGATTATTTGTCACTTTGATTATTCAACCTGTCTGCAGGTAAAAAGTCCTCCAACTCCTCAAATATTTCTTTTACACCCTGTTTACGCTGGTAGATTTCACTCAACGACAATCCATTTAATTCGTAGGGCAATACCAGCCATTGATCGGTTTCATGTAAATAATAATCCGGTATTCGCCCGGTTCGGTTATTGGCCGGTTTGTACCAGAGCACGGCAATACGGACGTCCACAGGCATGTTCCTGCGGGTTTTTTTTGAAAGCTGGTCAATCACGGCCTTGACACTCAGTCCGGTGCTGTATACGTCATCGACGATCAACAGCCTGTTGTCCGCTTCGAGGTTTTCCAGTAGGTATTGCAGGCCATGAACATGAATGGCTGACACATTCTCTATCATTGCCGGATAGCTGCTCATACCGGTGTATGAGGTGCGTATGGCGATATGGTCCGTTTCCACACCCAGGTATTCGAGGCAATCCTGCACACCGATACCGACCGGGCTGCCGCCGCGCCATAATCCAACAATAAAATCCGGCCTGAAATCACTTGCATGAATTTTTACTCCAAGCCGGTAACAATCCAGCAATTGTTCTTCTGCGTTGATAAATTTTTTATCCACAGCAAATCAATGTGAGCAAATTATTCCGGCAAGAGGCGCCCTGAAACAAACAATTCAAAACAAGCATCCCTTACCCATCAGTATATAATGACTCACACATCCCGGTAGAAAATAATTCTCAATGTCAGATAAGCTCTATCTCACTACACAAGGCCAACTCGAAGATTCGTTCAGGTTAGGCGGCCAGATTCTGAAAAGCGGGTTCAGGCCAAAATTCATTATCGCCATATGGCGGGGTGGAACGCCTGTGGGCATCGCGGTGCAGGAAATACTCGAATACTTTGGAGTCAATACCGACCATATCGCCATTCGCACATCATCTTACAGCGGAATTGAGAAACATTCAGGACACGTGCGGGTTCATGGATTGAATTATCTGGTGAAAAATATAAACCACTCCGACCCGTTACTTATTGTTGATGATGTATTTGATACAGGATTAACGATACAAGCGGTGCTCCAACAATTACGTGAAAGGGCCAGACTTAATACGCCTGACGATATTCGTGTGGCCGTACCCTGGTATAAACCCGGCCGCAATAAAACCGGGCGGGAACCCGACTACTACTTGCATACCACGGAACAATGGATCAAGTTCCCGTTTTCCCTGGAAGGATTGACCATTAATGAGATAAAACAGAACAGAGCCTCAATATATGAAATCCTGGCTCCCGTGCTGACTTCCCGATAGCTCCCGGCCGTCCAACTCGGCTACGGCGCTAAAGGAACACCATCGGGCCGTGCTCTACAACTATGTATTTGTATCCATTCGGTTTCTCGATTATCAACCTCAATAATCAGCTTAAGGGCACCTCTAAAAATCGGAAATGCCCGTGCAGCATCGAGTTATTTAAACTCGACCTTGATTGATCATGCTCAGGGTTAGTCCGTAGCGCTTGCGTGCACTGTTACGGCCTGCAGGCCTTCCATGGAACGCCGGCGCTTGACCGCGCGGGCCAGGGCCAGCTCATAATTCTCCCGCGCCTGGTCCGGCGCGCCCATCTCCAGGTACGCGTCTGCCAGGGCTTCCGCTGCCGGTTGGGGCATGGCAGGGCCGATGGCGGGCGCCAGGGTCTGTTCCAGGTCTACGGCCTGCTGCATCAGCGCCAGACCCTGCTCGCGTTGTCCTTCCGCTACCAGCAGCCGGCCTTCCAGCAGCAGTTTCAGCACTGTGGGCGCGGCGGCGCGGATATTTTTACTGTCCGGATCGGGTGAACCGACAAAAGCATCCACGATAGCCCCGGCCGTGCCGGTGTCGCCGCGGCGCAGCGCCCGCATACCCATAACGTATTGATCCATGGCAACCGCGGACGGCCATACCCTGTCGTAATTGACCTCAAGGTCCAGCAACGGGTCGTCCCAGTTCTGGGTGTCGATAATGTAATTGCTGCGGCAGGTGATGAAGCCGGTGCGGTTGACAGGCGTATTGGCCCGTAGCAATTCCTGTTCGGCGTAACCCACCAGGCGCCGTGCTTCATCGAAGCGGCCTTCCTGCAGGCGCGAATAAATCAGCCAGGACAGCGAGTGGTAGGCCTGGCCGTTGTAGGGGAGATTTTTTTCCTCGATCCGGTCCAGCGCGGCCTCGAACGAGCGGGCGTTCAGGTGGCCGGCGCGTTCGTAATCGCCCAGGGCGAAATAGATGTGTGACGGCATGTGCAGGGCGTGGACTGCAGCGGGCGCCACTTCGGAATAAACGTCTGCGGCGCGCAGGCCCAGCGGGGCGTGGACCGGGTCGTCATAACTGTGAATATTGTAATGCAGCACGCCGGGATGGCGCGGCGCGCGGTCCATCAGTTCCTCCGTGATGGCGCCGGCCTGCATGAACTTGTAAAAATCCCGGCCGCCATGGCTGGTGGTGAGCACCGACAGCGCATACAGCGCGCCGGCGTCCACATCCTCCGGCCAGGTTTCGCTGATAGTCCCCAGGGCGGCGCTGTAGGCGTAATCACGCTCCCTGGCGTCACCCTCGCCGAACAGGATGTTCACCGAACGGATATACGCTTTTTCCCGTTCGGTCTGCGCTCTCTCGACCCGTCCCTCGGCGCTCGGAGCCAGTTGTTCCAGCACGGCCCTGGCCGCGGGCAGGTTCTGCTGGTTCCAGAGCGGATGTTCATGGGTGAGGGCTTCACCCCAATAAGCCATGACGAAGTCTGGGTCCAGGGTGCGCGCCTGCCGGAATACCGCCCTGGCGTCTTCGTATTCAAAATTGTGCAGCATTACCAGCCCGCGAATAAACAGGGCATGGGCTTCGGGGTCGCCGCTGGTATGGAAATCGGTGGACCCGTACTGCTGAGCGGCAGTTTGGGCAGCGAGTAACGGCATGATAATTAGCAGTATCACCAAGTATCGTTTTATTGACATGTCACTCTCCCAATCTAATCCACCAGCAGGTCGCAGATTTCGCTCAGGTCCTGTTTCCCCTGCCTGATTTCCTCAATGCTCAGACCGGCCAGTTCATGGGGAAACACCAGCCACTTATCGGTCTCGTGTATGAAATAATCAGGCACGATGCCGGTCTTGTTGTTCCCGGGCTTGTACCAGGGACAGGCGATCTTGTAGTTGACGGGCATATTGCGCCGGGTCTTGTCCTCCAGTTCTTCCAGTACCGCCTTGATGCTCCTGCCGGAATCGAACACGTCATCGACAATGAGCAGGGCATCCTCGGCATTAACGTTTTCGATAATATAATGCAGGCCGTGCACGCGGATGGTGTCAGACTGATCAGCGATGCCGTTATACGAAGAGGTACGGATGGCAATATGGTCCGTTTCCACCCCGCGGAATTCAAAATATTCCTGCACGGCAATACCCACCGGCGAACCGCCGCGCCAGATGCCCACGATAAAATGGGGACGAAAACCGCTGGCGTAAATCGCTGCGGCCAGCCGGAATGAATCTTCCAGCAATTCCCGGGAACGGATGTAAAGTTTCTCCATGTTACCCGGTGTATTTATAGCCGAAAACGCGGAAACGGCTGATGCCGCCATCAGGGTGCATGTTGATCCTGATATGGGTGACCGGTCCTATGTCCTGCAGTTCTTTGCGCAACAGGTGCTCCCTGTCCGGCCCCATTTTGTGTTCAGGCAGGAGTGTACGCCAAGTGGCGCTGTCCTTGAGCAGCGCATCGGGGTCCTGCTCCAGTATCAGGCCCAGCACGTCGTGCCAGGCGACTTCTTCCAGCGTGGGCGCATCCTTGGTGAACCCGGACAGGTACAGGGCATCCAGGCTGACCCGGTCCGGATAATTGCCCTTGAAAAAGGCGGTATCAATATTAATGCGTTCGACTGTCCCGGCATGGCCTAGTTGCAGGATGAGCCAGTCATGGCCGGCTTCACGCCGGCGCCGGGTTTCCCAGCCGTCTCCCATGTTGATGCCGCGGCCGGGCATGTTGATATTGCCCATGGCGCCGAAATGTTCGTCGTTGCAGGCCAGCGTCCGGCCGCCGTTCTCTACTGCAGCCAGGTCGATCAACTGCTTGCCGGTTACATCGGACCAGTCGCGGTAAACGTTGCCATATATGCGCAGGCGCGCCACGCCGCCGTCCGGATATATGTTCAGACGGGCATGGGTCCAGATATTCGTGTCGTCGGAATCGAAAAGGTTATGTGAATCACCTTCCAGGCTGGACTTGGGGATGATCTCCGTCCACTGGGTATTTTCATCGGGCGGGTTTCCCGAATAGCACGCTTCCAGCGATGCCTGCGCTGGATAGTTCCCGGTAAAATACCGGGTATCGATGTCCACGGCCTTGATGATGCCTGATACGCCTAACCGTACGATGCAGTAATCATGACCGCCCCTGCGCCTGCGCCGGGATTCCCAGCCGTCCATCCACTTGCCGTGCTCGGTAAACTTGCCGGGCATGTGAACGGGTTCCTCCGGTTTCAACAGGTTCTCCATGGGCGCGAAGAAATCGTCAGTGCAATAAATCGCCCTGGTGCCCATGCGATTGTCGGCCAGGTCGACGAACGCGTGCCTTATGTCCAGCAGTCGGGGGTCTTCGCTCATGCTTTATCTGTGAGATATATATTCGGATTTGTATTCAGGCGTCATTATAATGGTTTTTTCTCCGCTTGGCCTGTAGAGTAGCAGTACACATTAAGAATTAAGAATTAGGAAGTAAGAATTCATAATTGAATTAAAGTATGAGAGATACGGAGTACCCGCGTGATTTAATCGGCTACGGGGCAAATCCGCCCCATCCACAGTGGCCGAACGGCGCGCGCCTCGCCCTGCAGATAGTGCTCAACTACGAGGAAGGCGCGGAAAATTCCGTATTGCACGGCGATGCGGCATCGGAGACCTTTTTATCGGAGATCATCGGCGCCGAAGCGTACTCCGGAGTGCGTCACAAGAGTATGGAATCCCTGTACGAGTACGGCAGCCGGGCCGGTCTCTGGCGCCTGTTGCGTATCTTCCGCGAGCGCGACATCAGGGTCACCGTGTTCGGAGTGGCCATGGCCTTGCAGCGCAACCCCGAAGCCGTACGGGCCATGCTGGAAGACGGACACGAGATTGCAAGCCATGGCTGGCGCTGGACCAATTACCAGTTTGTGGACGAGGAGATCGAGCGCAGTCACATCAAACTGGCGGTGGATGCGATCACTGAGTTGACGGGCAGCCCGCCGCTGGGCTGGTACACCGGCCGCGACAGTCCGAATACCCGCCGGCTGGTCGTCGAACACGGCGGGTTCCTGTATGACGCGGATTCCTACGCGGACGATTTGCCCTACTGGGAAGAGGTGGACGGCAAACCGCACCTGGTGGTGCCGTATACGCTGGATGCCAACGACATGCGTTTTGCCACCAGCCAGGGCTTCAACACCGGGGAGCAGTTTTTTACCTACCTCAGGGATACTTTCGACCTGCTCTACCGGGAAGGGGAGACGGCGCCGAAGATGATGTCCGTCGGTCTGCACTGCCGCCTCATCGGCAGGCCGGGCAGGGCGGGCGCGCTGGAGCGTTTCCTGGACCATGTACGGCAGCACGACGGGGTCTGGATCTGCCGGCGTGTGGAGATAGCCAGGCATTGGTATGACACACACCCGTATACCGGAAAATAAAAATAAGGCCCTGTTCGCCATCTTTGCGTGCGTGGCCATGTACGGCTTTACCCTGGGGCTGGGCCGGCCCCTGCTGGCCTTGATCCTGGAATCGCGGGACATTGACCGCAGCATCATCGGACTCAATGCCGCCATGCCTGCCATCGGCATATTCCTTTCCACCCCATTCATTCCGATGCTGGTGGAGAAACTGGGCATGCGCCGTTTCCTGGTGCTTGTCCTCATGCTGGACCTGGTGGTGTTGCTGCAATTTCCCCGTTTCGACCACCTGTATGCCTGGTTTTTCCTGGGCATCTTCCTGGGGGCGATGACCAACTGCCTGCTGGTGACCAGTGAAACCTGGATCAACGAAATCGTCGATGACGCCAACCGGGGCAGGTTGATGGGCCTGTATAACGCGCTGCTTGCCGCGACCATGGCCATGGGACCGCTGGTGATCCCGGCGGTAGGCATACAGGGTTGGGCGCCGTTCCTGGTCGGCGCGTGCTTTATCGCGCTGGCCGCGCTGCCGTTGATATGGACGGGTCCGCACCGTTTGTCAACCCATGATCAGCCTTCGTTCAATATCATCAGCTTCCTGTGGGTGGCGCCGACCCTGGTTGCCGCGGTGCTGTTGTTTTCCCTGAAGGAAACGGCAGGCAATGCGTTGCTGCCGGTGTACGGGACGCGCAGCGGCATGAGCGAGGCGGGCGCCGCGATCATGCTCACCGTTATAGGCATTGGCGGGGTAACTCTGGCTTATCCCATGGGATGGCTGGCGGACAGGTTCAACCGCTACGGCCTGCTGGTATTTTGCGGCGTCTGCGGCCTGGCCGGCGCCATCCTGCTGCCTTATGCCATGGAATCCCGTTGGTTGCTGTACCCCTTGCTGTTCGGCTGGGGCGGCGTTTTTGCCGGCATGTACACCGCGGTACTGACCATCATCGGCCAGCATTTCCGCGGCAGGGACCTGGTGACGGCAAATGTTTCCCTCGGTATGCTCTGGGGTGTGGGCAGCCTGATCTGGCCGCCTGTAACCGGCGTAGCCATGGATATCCGCGACCCCGGCGGCTTCCCCCTGGTGTTTATTGCGGCCGCCCTGGTGTTTGTCCTATTCGCCTCGGGCAGGTGGCTGTTGAGCAAGGATAAATCCACGGTATTGTAAACCCGTAAACCAGGGGTCAGAGTAAGAAATTCGAAGAATTTTTACTCTGACCCCATAAATCCTGGACTTGCATAACATCTGAAGAACAAAAAGTCATGACCAGTCGATATAAACCCGATGAGATCAACAACATGGACCGCCAAGCCTTCCTCGCCGCCTTCGGCGCGGTATTCGAAGCGTCCCCCTGGGCAGCCGAGGCAGCCTGGCAGTCCCGCCCGTTCAGGAACACGGCGCACGTGGCCGAAGCGCTGTTCGAAGCCGTCCGCAGCGCAGGCCCGGAGCGGCAACTGGCCCTGTTGCAGGCACATCCGGAACTGGGCGCCAGGAAGCCCCTGGCGGCATTCTCCGCACGCGAACAGGCCGGCGCCGGCCTGCAACGGGAGCAGGACGACCAAAGTGCCCTGCTGACGGACCTGAACCGGCGCTACCGGGAGAAATTCGGTTTCCCGTTCATCCTGGCCGTGAAAGGCATTAACCCGGATAAAATAATCACGCGATTCCGCGAGCGCCTGGAAAACGACCCGGAACACGAGTTCAACGAATGCCTGGAGCAGGTCTTCCGCATCGCCGCCTACCGTCTCGAAGACTTATTGGGATCAGAGTAAAAATTTCAGCCGTCAACTCGGGGTCAGAGTAAGAAATTCGAAGAATTTTTACTCTGACCCCATATATCCACATATCACCCTTTAGTCATCCGTTGCCCCTGTAAGTCATAAGCGCACCCGATTATACTTGTCGCGGATTCAAACAGGTCGTTTCCCGATAAGCCGGTCGACTTCAACAGGCGCTGTTCAAACGCTTCATTGGTTTCAATGCTCCCGTCCCCCCGGATATGCAGGATGGAAGCGACGCGCTGTCGCAGGTGGCGACAAATCAGAATCGTTCTGTGACATGTCAGTGGGTCTTCCTCTGCGCACAGCAGGGCAGGCCTGGCTTGACTGGACTTGTCGATTATCCGGTCCAGCGCATCCGCAAACTCCGGTCTGGCAGCGATCAAATCATATGATACTTTTCCATTGATGTAGCAATCGGGATCCGGGCTTTTGGCGCCCAGTTCCTTTCCGGAAAAGACGTAATCGATTCCCTTATTCCTTAACCTCTCGGCAAGCGCCTTCTGACGGAACTGCGGATTTCGCCTACTGTATGGAATGGAACGGACATCAAATACCAGAGAAACAGAAGCCTCTTTCAGTAACTTGACAAAGTGTTCGATGGGATGCCTGGAATGCCCTACGGTATACAGGACTTTTTCGTTATCGGCCTTTTGCAGGTTTGGCATCACGGAATTTACAGGCAATATCTAATGTTATAATTATCAGTCACAATGGTATCAAAGCTACAGGAATTGTTCATATTGTCGTAACAAGCATTTGTGTTTCAGTCAGTTTCGTCGCGAATAGGTAATTCAAAAAATATTTTCTGAAATCATCCAGAAAATTTAATGAAGCCTGCCCACGTATTCGACAATAATAAGCGCAGACAAAATATATCGTATGACAAAGGCTAATCAGACACCGGAACAGGCGGCTCGGGACAATATCGACAATGTGCTGACTCTAGCAGGTTGGTCTGTTCAGGATAAAAAGAAGATTAACTTCGCTGCAGGACTGGGAATCGCGGTTCGCGAATACGATACTGATGTAGGCCCTGCAGATTACGTTCTGTTTGTTGATAAGGTTGCAGTTGGAGTCATAGAAGCTAAACCCGAAAGCTACGGCTACAAACTGACACAGGTCGAAGGTCAATCAGGGGGCTACGCAGCCGCCAAGCTCAAGTGGGTCAACAACGAACAACCTCTTCCGTTTGTTTACGAAAGTACAGGTATCATCACCAGGTTCACCAACGGCAGAGATCCTGCGCCCCGTTCTCGTGAGATTTTTAACTTTCCTCGTCCGGAAACGATGCGGGAATGGTTGTCCAAGCCTGCGTCGTTACGTTCTCGGGTGCAAACCATTCCTCCACTTCTGCACGCAGGTTTACGAGAGTGCCAGATTACTGCCATTGAGAACCTGGAGGCATCGTTCAAGAATGATCACCCGCGCGCCCTAATTCAGATGGCCACAGGATCTGGCAAGACCTATGCAGCCATTACATCGGTTTATCGACTTCTGAAACACGCTGATGCCAAACGCGTTCTCTTTCTGGTAGATACCAAGAACCTGGGGGAACAGGCAGAGCAGGAATTCATGGCTTTTGTGCCGAACGACGGTAACCGTAAATTTACCGAACTCTACAATGTGCAACGTCTTAAATCGTCATTCGTCGCAAAAGACATCCAGGTTTGTATCAGCACAATTCAGCGAATGTATTCGCTTCTGAAAGACGAAGACCTTGATGAGTTCGCCGAAGAAACCAATCCCGCGGAAGGCATACTGCAACTGAAAGAACCGGTCCCAGTTGCCTATAATCCGAGGATCCCGCCGGAGTTTTTCGATTTCATCATAATTGATGAATGTCATCGTTCCATTTATAACCTGTGGCGGCAAGTGCTTGAGTATTTTGATGCTTACCTGATCGGCCTGACGGCTACACCCGATAATCGAACATACGGGTTCTTCCGTAAGAATGTCGTCAGCGAGTACGACCATGAAAAAGCAGTCGCAGATGGTGTGAATGTCGGCAACGAGGTGTACGTTATTGAAACCGAACGCACCCGGCAAGGAGGTAAGCTCAGTATCGGTCAGTTGGTTGAACGGCGGGAAAAATTATCGCGCGCCCGGCGCTGGGAGCGCCAGGACGAAGATGAGACATATACTGCTAAACAACTCGACCGCGATATCGTCAATCCCGACCAGATTCGTACGGTCATTCGTACTTTTTGCGAGAAGTTGCCGGAGATATTTCCTGGTCGTGGGGAAATCCCGAAAACCCTCATCTTTGCCAAGACCGACAGCCACGCGGACGACATCATCCAGACAGTGCGTGAAGAATTCGGACAAGGCAATGAGTTTTGCAAGAAGGTAACTTATGGCTCAAAAGAGGATCCGAAGTCTGTTCTTGCTCAGTTTCGTAATGACTACAACCCGCGTATTACCGTGACGGTTGACATGATTGCTACCGGAACGGACGTAAGGCCACTCGAATGTCTCCTGTTCATGCGCGACGTGAAAAGTCGCAACTATTTCGAGCAGATGAAAGGACGCGGCACACGAACATTGGATCATGACGAGCTAAAAAAGGTTTCACCGTCTGCAACAAGCGCAAAGACGCACTACGTAATCGTTGATGCTGTTGGCGTGACCAAGTCCTTGAAAACGTCAAGCCAGCCTTTAGTTACCAAACACTCCATGTCACTCAGGGATCTGGCAACCAGTGTCATGATGGGCGTCCGTGACGAAAATTATGTAAGTTCCCTTGCCGGACGCTTGGCCCGTCTTAATAAACAACTTGATGAAAAGGAACAGAACCGGATAAAGGAGAAAGCTGGCGGTGTGTATCTCAAGGATATTGTACGCAGCCTGCTTGATGCCATCGACCCAGATAATATCCAGATAAAGGTAGATGAACTTGAAAGCCTGCCGGCAATTGCAGAACCGGGAAAAGATATGCACCGGTTGGCTCAAGATAAGTTGGTTAGCGAAGCCGCCAGCATTTTTAATGGCGAACTGATAAGCCTGCTCGATGGCATTCGGCGCGAGAAAGAACAGACCATCGATCACGAAGGTATTGATACCGTACTTGACACTGGATGGGCTGGCGATTCTAAAGAAAATGCAAAGCAGATGGTCCAGGATTTTAAGGAGTATCTGGAAGCCAACCGGGACCAGATTGAAGCACTTACCATCTTCTATAGCCAGCCTCATCGACGAAGCGAACTGACCTATACGATGATCCGGGAACTGCTGGATAAGCTGAAAGATGATAAGCCGCTACTGTCTCCGCTTCGGGTCTGGCGTGCCTATGCACTGCTGGATGAGTATAAGGGGAATGATCCAGTGACAGAATTGACTGCTCTTGTTGCATTAATCAGGCGAGTTTGTGGGATAGACAAGACGCTCATGCCGTATGCGGATACGGTAAGGAAAAACTTCCAGGACTGGATTATGAAGCACCATAGTGGCAGTGGTGAGAAATTCAACGAAGAGCAAATGGACTGGTTACGGATGATGCGCGAACACGTCATCACATCTTTTCATATTGAACGTGATGATTTTGAGATGGCGCCATTTGATGCCCGGGGTGGCCTGGGGCGTATGTATCAGCTTTTTGGAGATCAGATGGATGCTGTAATTCATGAATTGAATGATGCACTGGCGGCGTAGCATGTATGAGAGATCATCCCAACAAATACCAAAGGGCTGGATAGAAACAACGTTAAATGAAATTGCGTTGTGGGGTTCAGGAGGTACGCCCTCTCGTAAGAATAATAAATTCTACAGGGGTTCTATTCCTTGGGTTAAGACAGGCGAACTCGGACCAAAATATATACGGTCTGCGCAAGAATATATAACACAAGAAGGTATTCAAAGATCTAGCGCCAAAGTCTTTCCAAAGGGTTCGGTCGGTATAGCAATGTATGGTGCTACAATTGGAAAGCTATCGATTTGGGGTGCTGATCTCTCAACAAATCAAGCGTGTGCTGTTGCTCAACCTTGTCTGGAAATACTTAGCTCTGAATTTCTATATTATTTTTTGTTGTCACAAAGGTATGCCTTGATTGAGGCAGGAAAAGGAGGGGCTCAACCGAACATTTCTCAAGGGCTTTTGAAGGATTGGCCGATTTGTCTACCACCTATTGACGAACAATGTCGGATCGTAGATAAGATAGAAGAACTTTTTTCCGAGTTGGACAAAGGCATTGAAAGCCTCAAAACTGCCCGTGGACAGCTTAAGGTCTATCGCCAAGCTGTCCTGAAACACGCCTTCGAAGGCAAACTAACGGAGCAGTGGCGGGAAGAGAATAAGAACAAGCTGGAAACTCCTGAAAGACTACGCACTCGTATCAAAAAAGAGCGTGAGAAGCGTTATCAACAGCAACTTGATCAGTGGAAAACTGCTGTCAAGACCTGGGAGGTGGAAGGCAAGAAAGGCAGAAAGCCAAGAAAACCGGGTTTACTTGAACAACCCGAGGTTATCACATCTAACGAAACTAAATCGCTGCCTAAAATACCCTCCGCTTGGTGCTTTGTCAGACTTTGTGAGATTACAGATATCGGTTCGGGAATGTCAGTTAATAACTCCAGAAAAATTGATAATCCTATCAAGGTTCCATATCTTCGTGTAGCAAACGTCCAGAGAGGCTTTTTAGATCTCTCAGAAGTCAAACACATGACAATCGAAATGTCACAGCTAGATAGTATGGCACTAAAGCAATGGGACATTTTATTTAATGAAGGAGGAGATCGTGACAAGCTTGGTAGAGGCTGGATTTGGCAATCCAAAATTATGCCATGCATAACACAAAATCATGTTTTTCGAGCCAGCCCATACTTTCCTTCAAAAGAGCACTCCACTCTAATTTCGCATTGGGGGAATACATTCGGTCAACGATATTTTGAAGAGATGGGAAAACAAACGACTAATTTAGCGTCTATCAACAAGACTGTATTGAGCGAATTCCCTGTACCACTGATGTCCATAGATGAACAGGAAGAGATCTGTAAGCAGATTGATAGCATGATGACACTCATAAATGCCCAACTTGACGAAATATCTGCGGTATTGGAGAAGTCTACAACGTTGCGTCAAGCAATATTACGAAGCGCTTTTTCAGGCAAACTTATCCCACAAGACCCAAATGACGAACCTGCTTCTATTCTGTTGGAACGGATAAGAGCAGAGAAAACCGAACAGGAAAAGACGCATGGGAAAAGTAGTAGGAGAAAAACCGGAGAAGTTATTGTATGAATAGCAGTCACATCAGTTCCAAAGTTTGGAGTTTTTGTACGATACTAAAGGATGACGGAGTAAGTTACGGAGACTACCTGGAACAACTCACCTATCTGATCTTTCTGAAAATGGCTGACGAATATGCCAAACCCCCATATAACCGTGATGTAGGTATTCCTGATGATTACAACTGGCAGAACCTTAAAAGCAAACGCGGGGCTGAACTGGAAAGTCACTACATCGAATCTTTACGTGAACTTGGCCAGAAGACAGGGATGCTGGGGCAGATATTCACCAAGTCGCAAAACAAAATTCAAGACCCGGCCAAGCTTTTTCGTCTGATCGACATGGTGGATGATGTGCAATGGGTCTCAATGGGAGCGGATGTCAAAGGCGTGATTTATGAAGATTTGCTGGAAAGGAACGCAGAAGATACCAAATCCGGTGCAGGGCAGTATTTTACGCCACGCGCACTGATTCGTGCGATGGTCGAATGTGTTCGTCCAGAGCCGGAAAAGACCATCGCCGATCCAGCCTGTGGTACGGGAGGGTTTTTTCTATCCACCTATGACTTCATTACCAATCCAGAGCATTACCGGCTCGACAAAAACCAAAAGGAGTTTCTGAAATACGAAACCTTCCACGGAAACGAAATTGTGGCAAACACCCGTCGTCTTTGTCTGATGAATATGTTTCTGCATAACATCGGCGAGATTGATGAGGGTGTTTCAATTTCCCCTAATGATGCACTTGTTGCACCCAGTTCAATCACTTATGACTATGTTCTTGCCAATCCACCCTTTGGCAAGAAGAGCAGCATGACCTTTACCAATGAAGAGGGTGAGCAAGAAACAGACAATCTGACTTATAACAGACAGGACTTTTGGGCTTCTACCTCGAATAAGCAGCTCAATTTTGTCCAACACATCCGCACCATGCTTAAGACGACCGGAAAGGCAGCCGTCGTCGTCCCGGATAATGTTTTATTCGAGGGAGGAGCAGGAGAGACCGTGCGGTGCAAACTTCTGGAGAATACCGATCTTCATACGATCCTGCGTCTGCCTACCGGTATATTTTATAAGCCTGGTGTGAAGGCCAACGTGATATTTTTTGACAACCGGGAAGCAAGTCCAAATCCCTGGACTAGGGAAGTCTGGTACTACGATTATCGTACCAACGTGCATCACACACTCAAGAAAAAGACAATGCGATATGAAGACCTGGCTGAATTTATCGGATGTTACAACCCGATCAACCGGCATGAACGGAAAGCCACCTGGGATGCTGATAAAAATCCTGAAGGCCGGTGGCATAGATTCAGCTACGATGAATTGATAACACGTGACAAGACAAGCTTGGACATATTCTGGCTAAAAGACAAGAATCTGACGGACCTTGAAAATCTCCCTGACCCTGATGAGCTTGCTGAGGAGATTATAGAAAATTTAGAAGCAGGACTAAGCAGTTTTCGTGAAGTATTGGCTGGATTAGAGAAAGGCAACTAATGGAACAGAATGAATTTGTTGGAAAGTATTGTTTACGCCCGCAGAATTTTGCATGGTTTCTGGGAGCCGGCACATCCCGCGCCGCCGGCCTGCCAACCGCAACTGACATATTGTGGGATATTAAGCGTCGTTACTATTGTCGAGAAGAGAATCAAGAGATATCACGTCAAGATATCCAGAATGAATTTGTTAAGGTTCGTATCCAAGATTTCATGGAATCCAAAGGTTTCCCTAAGTTATGGGCAGATAATGAGTATTCTGCCTATTTCAATAAAATATTTGGAGATGATAAGGAACGGCAACGTAACTACCTACAGGCAATCTTGTCCGAAGACCATGTGTCCCTGTCAGTAGGGAATAGAGTAATGGGAGGTTTACTCTCGTCAGGTCATATTCGGGCTGTATTTACAACAAATTTTGATTCTGTTGTTGAAAAAGCTATAGCTCAAACAGTAGGGGAATCGTTGTCAGCCTATCATTTAGAAGGTTCAGCATCAGCAAATAACGCTTTGAATAATGAAGAGTACCCTCTCTATGTGAAATTACACGGTGATTTTCGCTATGAAGCATTGAAAAACCTTCCAGAAGACCTAGAAACACAAAATGAGGAACTTTCTCAGTGTTTCATGAATGCAGCCAATCGATTCGGCTTTATTGTAATCGGTTATAGCGGACGTGATGTTAGTACTATGGCGCTATTTCGCGATTCTCTGGCTTCAAACAACCCGTTCCCACACGGTCTATATTGGATGGGAATCAAAGGGGCTCCTATACACCCAGAGGTCAGTGAATTGATGGAGTTAGCGCAAAGTAAAGGTGCACATGCAGACTATGTTGAAATAGAAACATTTGATGCTTTGATGTTGCGTTTGTGGCGTAATATCGAAGACAAACCGATAGATATAGACAAAAAAATTCGTAGGACCCAGCAGTCAAAAGTGGATATTCCTCTACCGAATCCAGGTAAAGCAAATCCAATTATGCGCCTGAATGCCTTACCGGTTTTATCTTTTCCTGAGCAATGCCTGAAACTAACATTTCGAACACCCAAGACATGGTCGGATTTGAGAAAGGTAGAGAAGGAAACGCCTGGAAATCTGATATTCGTAAAAACAGATGCAGTATGGTGCTGGGGCCTTAAATCCGATGTCAAACAAGCTTTCCGTGAAGAACTTACATCTGTGGAACAAGTCGATATTCCGAGAGATCTTGCAGCAGTTACCAATCGGCCAATTAAGGGTTTTGTAGAGAAGGCTTTATGTATGGCACTTGCACGAAGAAAACCGCTCCTATCCAGATCGACTCGAAATAAAACTTTCCTAATCGCCAATTCGCTTACCGATGATAATAATGCGTTACATCCATTGACCGAAATTACCGGTTCGATCTCGGGCATTGTACCGGGTGTATTTACTCCTATTTCTGATGAATATCCACAGGCCGAACAAGTTCGCTGGTCGGAAGCCGTCCAAGCGTCTCTTGATGTTAAAGACGGTAATCTATGGCTGACACTGAATCCGGATATCTGGATTTGGCCATATAGTGCGCGCGAAATTTCAGTAGATTTTATGCAAAGAAGACGTAATGATCGGTTTAACAAAAAGTTTAATGACCTAATTAGTACATGGAGCAGAATAATCTTCGGAACAGACGAACTAAATGTAGAGATTGAGGTATCTAGCTTTGCGGAAGGGAGTGGTGCTCAGAACCCATACTTTCGTCTTGCAAGTCGGACTGCTTTCTCCAAGAAGCTATTGTCATGATAGGACGAGTAAGTGAACTATGTGGTTATACCTCATTGCCAGAGCCAGAACTTTTGTTTAACGATAACGGACGACACAAGCATCCCCTCGTTGGGTTGATTCAAAATGGCCCATACAGCCTGCAATTCGGAGCACCTAACCAAATTCGATTGGCGCTTCTTGCGCCACGTAATGAGATTAATAAACTTGTAGATCTTAATACTGAACTTTTGAAGGAAGCAAAGCCAAAAGAAGCGACAAAGTACTATCCAGTTTATCCAGGTTTTAAAGAAGTTTTCAGGATTCCAATCGTAGAGCAGGATGAGCGATTGGTCTTGTCTTTCCCTGATCAATTAGAAATTCATGCGCGGAGGCGGGAGAAAGTTAAACTCGCCGACGGATTGTTCAACTGTATCTCACAACTAAAATCGATACGTACCAATTTTGATGTTGCTTTGATTTATTTGCCGGAGAGTTGGGAAGAATGCTTTGAAGACGAAGACTTCGATTTTCACGACTATCTTAAGGCCTACTGTGCTCCATCAAATATTCCAATCCAGATTATACGGCAAAAGAGCCTTGACAGAGCATGTCGTGCCAATGTTATGTGGGGCTTGAGCGTAGCACTGTACGCAAAGGCAGGTGGAATACCATGGAAACTTAGCGGTCTCGGGAGGGACGAGGCGTTTATAGGAATTAGTTATGCCATGAAGTCCGCATCGGATGGGAATAAGTATACAACGTGTTGTAGCCAAGTATTCTATCCAGATGGTACTGGATTTCGGTTTGTAGCCTATGACACCAGAGAGTTTACCCAGGATGAACGAGAGAACCCGTACCTTTCTTATTATGAAATGCAATCCGTTTTGTCCCGCAGTCTGGAAATATATCAAAGCGGTCATTTCGGCCGCGTTCCAAAAAAGGTAACAATTCACAAGAATACCGAGTTTAAAGAAGATGAAATTCTCGGAGCGTTTGATAGCTTTCGTGAAGAAACTGAAGTCGAGCTTGTGCAAATTATTAAAAGTATCGATTGGAAAGGGATAAGATTTAACACAGAAAATAGACCAACTCCCCACCAATATCCAGTTGCGCGCGGATCATACTTGCCTATGCAACCTAATGAAGCATTGTTTTGGTCACAAGGAAGTGTTCAAGGAGTGCATATCGGGAACCCTAGATATAACATTTACAAGGAAGGTAATCTCAAGCCGACACCTTCACCTCTACTCTTACGACGATTTTCAGGTGATGGCGGTTGGCACGAAACCTGCCGCAATATACTCGGGCTTACCAAGATGGACTGGAACAACAACACTCTCTATAAGAAGTTGCCAGTTACGCTCATCTATTCCAAAGCATTTGCCAATATTGTTCAGCAAAATACAAACATGATCGATGAAGTGTACGACTTTAGAAATTTTATGTAGCGTTCTATTCGTTTAAAGGCAGGAGAGGTTTTTTCGAACTAAAGCTTCTCTTTAGATTAAGGAGCCTCAACTATAATTGAAAAAAACACCCTCGCTTGGCATTGACAAACCATAAAATGTAAACTACAGTTCACATATAATGGAGATTCGCAAAACGGAAATTTTTGTCGAGTGGCTTGACAATTTAAGGGACAGCAGGGCTAGAACCCGCATTATTGCCAGACTCGACAGAATGGAAATGGGCAATTTTGGTGATGTGCGGCCTGTTGGTGGCGGTGTTTACGAGTTACGTATCCATTACGGCCCAGGCTACAGAGTCTATTTTGTCCGATGCGGCCCTGCCGTTGTCATACTTCTTTGTGGCGGCGACAAGAAAACGCAACATGCAGATATCGCAAAGGCTATAAAGTTAGCCGATAAACTGGAGGACTGAGGCATGGCCCTTGCAACAACCCGCTGGGATTCAGCAGAACATCTCAAAACCGAAGAAGATATCCGGCTTTACCTGGAAGCCTGTCTTGAAGAAGCAGGGGATGACCCTGCATTCATAGTGCACGCCTTGAGTGTTGTTGCCCGTGCGCGCAATATGAGCCAGTTGGCCAGGGAAACAGGTCTGACCCGAGAGGGTCTGTATAAGGCATTGTCAGGTGATGGAAATCCAACTTTTGCCAACGTAGCAAAGGTGGCAAAAGCCCTTGGATTCAAACTGACCATACAACCCGTGCTTTGAGAGATAGGCACAGCTTACGGCTTTTCCAGGAGATAATTGGTCGTCCTGATGAATACGAGGACCACCATATCGCTCAGTCGCTCACCGTGCGGTGCATCCACACCAAGCGGTTATTTCTTAAAATTAATTTTACATTTAGACGGATAAATGTAAAATATAAATATGATTAAGCGAAATATATGGTTAAAGCAGCTTGAGAATGGCTGGTCTCGTCGTTCTATTGTGTGGCTATCCGGTGTACGGCGGGTGGGTAAGACAACACTTGCAAGGATGCTGCCCGATGCATTCTACCTGAATTGTGACCTGCCTTCTGTGCACAGGACCCTGGAAGAACCGGAGTTGTTTCTTGATAGCCAGGCTCCTGACCGGGTATTGATTCTTGACGAGGTGCATCGCCTTGATGATCCGAGCAGGTTGCTGAAGATCGCTGCTGATGAATATCCGCATTTGCGGATACTGGCCACGGGCTCCTCCACCCTGGCAGCAACCCGCAAGTTCCGTGACTCGCTCACCGGGCGCAAACAGGCCATCCATCTCTGTCCGGTATTGTGGGAAGAGTGCGAAGATTCCTTCGCTGTTCGCGACCTGGACCGGCGTTTGCTGTCCGGCGGTTTGCCCGAAGCATTGCTGGCAGCCGGCAAGGATCCTGCCTTTTTCAATGAGTGGCTTGACAGTTTCTACGCCCGGGACATTCTGGAACTGTTCGGGATACGTAATCGCCGGGGATTCCTGTCCCTGTTCAGGCTCCTGCTGCGCCAGAGCGGAGGGCAATTGGACTACGGCCGTCTGTCGAGCCTGAGCGAACAAAGCAGGCCCACGGTCAAATCACACGTTGAAGCCTTGCAGGTTGCCCACGCGGTGTTCCTGTTACCCCCTTTTCACGGCGGGGGCAAACGCGAGATAGTCAGCCGTCCGAAGTGTTATGCTTTCGATACCGGGTTCGTCACCTTTGAAAAAGGCTGGGACAACATCAGGGAGGACGATCGCGGCCTGCTGTGGGAACACCTGGTACTGGATGCCCTGCGTTTTCAACACGCTGATAAAGATATATTCTACTGGCAGGATAAATCACGCCGCGAGGTGGATTTTGTGGTCCGGCGCACTCGTGACCGGGTAGACGCAATTGAATGCAAAATCAACCCTGACAGGTTCAATACCGTCTCTGTTGAAACATTCCGATCCATATACCCTCACGGCGAAAACTATATTGTCTCACCCCACCTGAAAAGCGCCTATCGCATACGCCGGAACGACATCATCTATACCGTGTGTACGGTTAAGGACTTAATACGGCTGCAAAGCGCAGAATAGCTTACAGCTTCTCCAGGAAATAATCGGTGATCCTGGTAAACAGGTGCGGTCGCACGTCGTCCAGGTCATGGCGCTGGTTCGGGTAGATCATCATGTCAAACTGTTTGTTGGCGGCGATCAGGGCGTGGGCCAGCTGCAGCGTGAAACCGTACTTGACGTTTTCATCGCCGGTGCCGTGGATCAGCAGCAGGTTGCCCTGCAGCCGGTCGGCGAAGTTCATCAGGTCGACTTCATAGTAACCCCGCCGGTTGTTCTCGTAGGAATCCATCCAGCGTTCCACGCCGTAGGCCTGGTAGCGGTTCAGGTCGATGACCGGCGCGATACTGACCGCGGTTTTGAAGTGCGGAGCGCCCTTGGTCATAAGCGCCGCGGCCAGGTAGCCACCGCCGCTCCAACCCCAGAAGCCGAGTCTGTCCGCGTCCACGTAGGGCAGGGATTTCAGGTAGTTGACGCCTTCGAGGTAGTCGAGGACGGCGTATTTCCCGTAGTGCCCGTAGGTCAGGTTTTTCGCCGCCTTGCCTCTCCCGGCGGTTGTGCGATTGTCCACGGCGAAGATGATATAGCCTTGTGCGGCCATGTAGCGGTGCCAGAGATCCTGTTTCGTGTTCTGCTGCCACGGCGAGGTCACCCACCTGTTGACCACCACCTGTGAACCGGCATTGCCGTAGCCGTGGCCTATGACGGGGTATTTTTTCCCGGGATCAAAATCGGGCGGTTTAATCATGTAGCCGTCGATCAGTATGCCGTCACCGGTTTCCACCTTGATGAATTCCGCACGAGGTATTGTGTACTTGTCCATTGCCGCCGAATTGCCTGTTTCGAGCACACCTATTTCCTCTCCATTCGCCTTGCGCAGGGTCATGCCGGGCGGTGTGCCGGCATCCGACCAGGTCTCGATCACCAGCCGCCGGTCCGGCGAAAACTGCCACTCATGCCAGCCCGGCCTGTCCGTCAGCCTTTCCAGCTTCGAACCATCGAGCGTCACCCTGTATACATGCTGATCGATGAATGAATCCTTCTTCGCGTAGAAATACAGCCAGCCCGCGCCCTCATCGAGGGCGATAAGCGTAGAGATTTCCCAGTCTCCGCCGGTCAACTGCGTTTCGTTTCCATCATAGTCGTACAGGTAGGCATGGCGATACCCGCTTTTCTCCGAGGTCCAAACGAAGCGTTCCCGGTGCTTGAAAAACCGCAGATCATTCGTGACCTCCACCCAGGCCGTATCGGTATCCCTGACAATGGCTCCGGTTTTGCCGGTGGCGGTATCGGCAAGCAGCAGGACAAGCTCATCGTGGTCCCTGGCCTGGGTCTGGATAGCAAGCCGGCCAGATGAATTCGTCCAGTTGACCCTGGGAATATAGTCATCGGGATTGCCGCCGGTATCCATCCAGACTGTCCGTCCGCGTTCCAGGTCGAACATGCCTATCCGGGTGACTGCGAGACGCTCGCCGGTGTTCGGGTATTTCAGCGCGCGGACGGTATTGTATTTGCCCAGTTCATCCACCATGTAGAATACTTTTACGCCGGTGACATCCATCCTCCAGAACGCGATCTTGTTCCCGTCAGGCGACCACGACCAGGCCTGCCCGGCGCCGAACATCCTGCTGCCGTAATCAAAATAACCGTTGAAGATATTGGCATCGCCGTCCGTCGTTACCGCGCGCGTGGTTCGATCATCCAGTTCCGTGACGTAGATGTTGTTGTCCAGCACGTAACCCACCCGCGCGCCGTTCGGCGATAGCTGCACATTGAGCAGGCGCGGGTTGTTGTCGGCCAGCGGCCAGAGTTCACCACTACCGGTTTCATGGATGTAATAAGCTGCTTCCTTCCTGCCATCCCACGTAGTACTGACCGGGCCCGCCAGCAGGATATAGCGGCGGTCTGCAGTCCACCGGCACCGGGTCATTCCGACAGGTTCGTTCCGGTACCGGAGCGCATCACCGGAAATGATCAACCGGGAGGCGCCGGCGGCAACGTCGTATTCATGGATATCAAGCAGGCCGGTATCCGGGTCGGTTCTTGTGAAGGTGAAACGCTTTGAGTCGCTATGCCACTGGATGTTTTGCGGCAAACGGTTGTCAAATTCACTGCCGGCAAAAATGCTTTCCAGGGTCAACGGCAGCCTGTCCTGTCCGGCAACGCATGCCGTCCCGCTGAAAAACAGCAGGGACGCTGCCAGCGCCGGCAGAAGTTTATGGCACGTCATTCGATGTTTTGTACCTGCTCGCGCATCTGTTCGATCAGCACCTTGAGTTCAATCGATGCGTTGCTGGTATCGACGTGGGCAGACTTGGAACCCAGGGTGTTGGCCTCGCGGTTCATTTCCTGCATCAGGAAATCCAGGCGCCTGCCCATGGGTTCGGTTTCCGCCAGCACCCGCCTGACTTCGTTGATATGTGTCTCCAGGCGGTCCAGTTCCTCATCCACGTCCAGTTTCTGTGACAACAGGGCGATCTCCTGCTCCACCCGGCCGTTATCCAGTTCAATGTTGAGTTCCCGGATCCGTTCCATTTGGCGTTCGCTGAGTGCGGTAATGATTTCCGGCACCTTTGTCCGCATCTGTGAGACCTGGTCCAGGGCAAGCCCGCAACGGTCTTCGATCATCCGGCCGGTTTTCTCTCCTTCCCGGAGCCGGTTGTCGACAATGTCCTGCAGCGCGCTGTCCAGCAGGACGAGCAGGCATGCGCCGGTTTGTTCCAGGTCGGGCGTATTCTTCTCGATCACGCCGGGCCAGCGCAGGATGTCGACCGGGTTGAGCGGGGCGGGGTTATCGACGGGCAGGCTGCGGGATGCCTGGATGATTTTTTCGGTGAGCCTGGTGTTGACGGCAATATTGTCCAGGGTGGAGTCCGCATCGTAGCGCAGGTTGCATTCCACCTTGCCGCGCTTGAGCCGGTCCGATATGCGTTCCCTGACGCCGCTTTCCAGGACGCGTAATTCCTCGGGCAAGCGGATTGAAACATCGAGGTAGCGGTGGTTTACCGTGCGGATTTCCCACACCGCATGGCCCCATTCGCCGGAGTCCTCCAGCCGGGCAAAAGCAGTCATGCTGGAAACCATTCGTATCCTCTTTCAGTGGTCAATGACAGCAACTGTCTTTCTTCACGGTTATTTCTTCCACAGGGTTACTTTGAAATAATCTTCAGTTGCTTCAAAATCCGGTTCCGTGCCGTTGTGTTTTTTCATCAAGGGTATAACTTTCTGGCGGATACCCATTCCCTGGTGTTCTACGTAACCATAGTCCCTGAATATTCTGGTAGTATGAGGATTACGTTGAATTGTCACGCCATTTTTCATCTTTTCGACTGTCATCCCATTTGGTAAGGAACCAGGACTAACGATTTCAAGACGGTCAGAGTACGCAACCACGCGCACATAATCCTGTTTAGTCCAGTCTCGATGGACCAGCGCATTTATCAAGAGCTCTCTGACTGTTTCTTCAGGGTAATCCCACATTCGTCTGCGCGTCATTCCCTCTAGCTGTTCACGACTGATGTATTCTTTTATTTGTGGGTTTCCGTGCAGTGGAGGTTCAACGGGTTCATTGTTTTGGAGGTCTCCCCGGTATTCCATTAAGGGCAGGTTGAAGATTTTGTCAAACCTGGAACTGTAGTCCTTATCTGCTCCTTCATATACGGTCAGTCTTAACCCGGCTTGCGGCAGTCTTAGTTGCGGTGATCTGGCAAATAAAGCGTAGGCGAAATAACTGCAAAAGAGGCTAGTGTGTTCACCCACCAGGAAACTGTGATCTGCCAGCAGGCCTTGTACATCAGTTTGCTGATGCCGCAGAATTCTCTTGAAATACTCGTTATAACGCCGCTCATCCAGATCTGCGAGTGAGGAACCATAAACGGGTAATTTCTCTGCTGACAGCAATCCCCCCGTATCAAATAACCTAGCTTGCTGTTCGCGCCCGGCTAACTGACAAGTATCGCCGTAGCGCACGTAGATATCTTCACGGTCATTATGTCGAAGCACATAAGGCTTACCGGTACCCTGGTGAATTTTGACGACTGCCACTCTATATTCATCAACAGCTACTTCTTCATAATCCGGCAAGACAAAGGGATGCACGTGTCTACCAATCACCGTATCCATCAGCCATGCCTGAAGATTTTCCCTGTGAATGCCAGTTATAAGACCATCATTTTCGACACCAACCAATATAGTTCCGCCGTTCATGTTGGCAAAGGCAACAATTTCCTTTGCCATTGTTTCGGGACGTACGTCATCCCGTTTGAAATCCAGCTTTGCGCCTTCTTTCTGGTTGAGAAGGGTCAATAGTTCACTTGGTAGCATTAGTTAGCTCTAAAATCCGTATTTTCTCTTGCGCATTTCAAAGGCTGCTTTGCCGCCTTCCAATATCTCTGCTGCTTTTTCACGTATTGCCGGTTTATCGATAGAACCCTCTTCAAAACTCCCAGCATCTCTGTTACTTTCTAAAACCGCAATCAACTCAGCGTCGCCAAATACGGGAATATTCGCATTATGGGTAGCAAACAAGAATTGCCTGTTTGTTTTGAACTTTCGTAAATCCTGCACTATACGGTTTGCGATAAAGGCATTATCCAAGTTATCTTCCGGTTGGTCGATAATTAGGGGATCATCTCTACTCAACAACAATAAGTTCAGAATAGCGGTACATTTTTGCCCGATAGAAAGCATATTTAATGGTACAAAATGTTCTTCGGCATCCTCATGTGCGGTGTTGAGTTCAATTTCCACGGTATCCATGAGTTCAATTTCTTCCAATTCCAGGCATTGCTCAGGTTCAAGGCTGCACAATTTATCCGCCACGCTCAGGGTCATTCCTAATGGTTTGTATGCGTTCAGAAAAGCATCTGAGTTACTTTCTTTAATCCACTTAGCCCATTGAATCAAGTCCAAGTTGTCGCGCGCATGTTCTAACCATTCAATTTTTGTTGTCCCAATTCCACTCAAGCTGAGTAAAAAAGTTTTGAGATTATCCAGGTTGCCCTTCTGTTTGATAGCAATTCTTACTTTTCCTTCCAATTGTTTGTTGACTTCTTTTGTGGATTTATCCATGGCAGAGTATCGAGAAAAGGCCAGATTTCGATAATCTTCCAGCAAATTGTCACGTTCTGACCTGAGTTCTCCGAGGATCTTTCCCTGATTCTCATGAGTCCGTTTTAGCCTTTCAACTTTTGTTAGTTGCGCAATTATATTGGTATATTCTGAACCTAACTGACTACCGGTTTTGCCAGCTTGTTCGGGTAACTGAGCAATTGCATTGTTTAAATCATCACGAACGCTATCTCGTTTTTCATCCCATTTCAGGAGCACACCATGATATTCCGATTTGGCGCTTGTAACAGCTTCATTAGCTTTTTGAACCAGCATATCAATAGCATTCTTCAGGTTTACAACAATCCTTACTGCTTCTTCAATGATCTCAGCACTTGGTAAGTTTTTTATATTCTCGTCCTGAAGGAACGCAAGATCAAAAACTTCCCGGTAGTTTTCCAACCAGCCATCGATGGTATTCAGTTGCTCCTCAATATTTTTTTGAATATTCTTTTCACGTTCAATTAAACGAACATTTTTCAATTTTTCTTCTATGCCGAGTTTTTTGAATTGTTCAACCTGTTCTTTAAGTTTTGCTTCTTTCGCGACCTCCGTATCAAGACGCTCATGCTCATTGGTTGCCTCGAGGAGCTGTTCCCGGTTTTTTTTCAGTTTGTTTTTGATTTCGCCAATACGCTGTTTAAACTGCTCACTGTTAGATAAAAAGCGGCTCGTGAGGTCGAGCTTTGCCTTTTCATCTTTCTCGATTTCAAGTATTTCATTTTGTCCCAGGATTTCGATATCTGGCAAGATTTCGTCAGGCCGTAGATAAGACACCTCGTTCTGCTCACTCTTCACTACCGGTTGCTCACCATATCGTCTGCTGATGCTATAGATATTTCCATTTTGAGCCTTTGAGCGTGCTTGCAAAATAACTTGAGAATCTCTCAAAGTAGTTCTACGTAGGCTGTCTTTCTCGTCTCCGCCTCGAGTCGGCGCATCTAAAACATATCTGATACTCTCAATCAGGGTGGATTTCCCGGCACCTCGACCACCG
The DNA here is from genome assembly GCA_028819495.1 of Gammaproteobacteria bacterium. Taxonomy (GTDB): domain Bacteria; phylum Pseudomonadota; class Gammaproteobacteria; order Eutrophobiales; family Eutrophobiaceae; genus JAAXHV01. The sequence goes on from JAPPLI010000130.1 coordinate 51,286, forward strand.
ATTACTACATTTAAATTTTGGGAGAAAGTCAGACTTTTTTCTCTGAAAAAGCCAGCGCCGCGCCATTGAATGGATTCAATTATGGAATAAGGCTGCTCTGGCACATCATGATTAAGACGAATTCTTGATTCAGGATCTAAAAAAGCCTGTTTGAACGCCTCAAAATTGGCATCTGTCATTTTGATTAAACAGGAAGCAGATTTGTGTTTCAGATGATCCGGGTCCTTAATATCTTTTGCGTTAATGATTGCAATTGGCTTATCTCGCCGATAGTCGGGATTTTTGTTTTCAATAATCTCTCGATATTTTTTTAATTCTTCTTGTACTTCCTGCAAATCTTCTATCCTTCCAGGAATTTGCCCGGCTATGACGAGTTCCTCTTTCTTCCATAATTGAACATAATTCCCGCCACTACCATCCAACTTCAGCAGCCCATTTCTTCCGGTCATGTGTGCGGCGTACCAAAAACCTCCTTGAGTATTTATCACTTTACCGGCGATTTGCTCACAACTTAGTGAGGATGGATGAGTTGGCTCTTGGTCAAGTTTGGCGCTGTTTTCCCCCATCAACTGCCCAAGGTTTTGGTTGAGAGTTGCCAAGGAGCTATTTTCAGGATACAGACATACCATATGAATTTTTTCAGAACTGGCAATCTCGAATCCTGGAAACACGGCGATTCCATTTGTTGTCAAAAAATTCTGTAGTTCTTCTGAATCCTCAACTCTGCCATGATCAGCAAGCCCCACGACTTCAATTTCGTTAGCTTGGCATTGCTGCAAAATTTTCTGGTTGTAGTTCGCCTCGTCTTGAGTTTCTTCACCGCGATACTGGTTATAACTATATGGATTCACCTGCAAGGCGCACTTGTAAAATCGGGCGCCTTGATAGGTATCCAGGTTTTCGTTATTCATGTCTTAGCTATTGCCGGGGTCAGAGTAAAATGCTTGAGTCCAGCGGCACAACCCGCCAGATTGCTTGCATTTTACTCCGACCCCCTATATTTGGCAAAAGTTAGCGGGAGCCGCTGAGATACGAGTGGCTGCTGAAAACAGGACACGGAGATAGCATGGAGACCGTTTTTCAGTTCTATTAATCAAAAGGTTATAATGGCGGAGAATACCCGGTTCAATTGGAGATTACCCATGCGCGCCAGTGGAGGCGAACTGATAGAGATCCAGGGCACCGCGGAAGGTCATCCGTTTACCTTCGCCGAACTGGAACAGATGCTGGCGCTGGCCAGGACGGGCATCGAAAGCCTGTTTGCCATCCAGACCGCGGCGCTCAGCTTTCAGCGACCGGACTAAATTTTACTCCGGCCCCATAATATCGTCCGATGAACAACAGGGAAATCGTAGTAGCCAGCGCCAACCAGGGTAAACTGAGGGAGTTTTCCCAGTTGTTTTCCGCGTGGCGAATCCGTGTTCTGCCGCAATCGGAGTTTGCTGTGCCTGCTGTTGCGGAAACCGGAACAAGCTTTGAGGAAAACGCACTGCTCAAGGCGCGTCACGGCGCAGCCCATGCCCGGCATCCCGTCATTGCCGATGATTCCGGTATTGAAGTGGACGTATTGAACGGCGAGCCGGGCATATATTCAGCGCGTTATGCCGGTGCAGGCGCCTCGGACGCCGACAACCTGGCCCTGCTGTTGCGCAATATTCAGGCCGCTGGCGCGCGTCATCCTTCAGCCAGATTCCGTTGTGTGATCGTTTATGTGCGCAGCCCCGATGACGCGGAACCCCTGGTCGCGCAAGGGATCTGGGAAGGCTACATCGTCGATAAACCGGCGGGCAGTAACGGGTTCGGGTATGATCCGGTATTTCATGTACCGAGCCACGGCTGTACTTCGGCCGAGTTGCCGCCGCTGGTCAAGAATGCCGTCAGCCACAGGGGGCAGGCCCTGCGCAATCTGGTGGAACTGATGAAAGAGGCAAAAGCATTTGAATAGATCTGAATCAAGGCGAAACAGGGCGGAGATCAATCCAAATCCGCTGTGCCTACTTGTCCTGCTGCTCGCGGGGGGGGGTGCCCTCGCGCAGGACAACAGGGCGATACCGGTCAAGGTCATGCGGCCCGTCGTCGCGCCCGTGTACGAGGAACTGCCGCTGACCGGCAGCGTCACCACCCGCCGTCAGTCCCGGCTTTCTCCTGAAGTGGCCGGACTGGTTGCAAAGCTGTACGTGGACGAGGGGGACGAAGTAAACCGGGGCGATGCCTTGCTGGAACTGGACCGGGATATTGCGGTTATCGACAGGGACAGCGCCGCCGCGCGGGTAACGGAGGCGCAGGCCAGGTTGAAGGAGTCGCTGAGGCAGCAGAACGAAGCGGCGCAACTGATCGAGAAGAAACATATTCCGCCCACCAGGTATGAAGCTGCCAAGGCTACGGTTGCCATGGACAGGGCGGCGCTGGAACGCCTGAAAAAGGAACTGGAACGCCAGGAAGAGCTGGTCAGGCGCCATACCATCAGCGCGCCCTTCGACGGCGTCATCACGCAGAAGATGGTGGAACAGGGCGAATGGGTCAAGATAGACACCCCGTTGTTTGAACTGACGGAGATAGGCCGGCTGCGGGTGAACGTGCCCGTCCCCCAGTTTTATTTTGATGACGTGCAGTTGGGTACCCCGGTGAGGCTTACCTTCGATGCCTACCCGGACCGGGAGTTCCATGCCGGCGTCACCATGAAAGTCCCGGAAAGCAGCGAGACGGCAAGGACTTTCCCGGTCAGGATAGACCTGGACAACAGCGAGCGCCTGATTGCGCCCGGCATGTCGGTGCGGGCGGTCTTCCAGCTTGGTAACGCCGGCGAAGCGGACACCCTGCTGCTGTCCCAGGACGCGCTGGTCAGGAAGCCGGACGGCAGCAAGTTGATCTGGGTCATACGGACCGATGGCGAAGGGATGAAGGCCAGCCAGGTCGCCGTGAGCACCGGCCGCGCCTACCGGGAGAACATTGAAATCACTGCCGGAGACGTCCGCGCCGGCGATCGCGTCGTGGTGCGCGGCAACGAGATCCTGCGCCCGGGACAACTCGTGGAGATAAAGGAAGAACTGGAACTGAATTTGTGATTTATCCGCAGATGACGCAGATGAACGCAGATTATTTTTTTAATTGTGAGTTGCTAAGATTCCGGTTCAAGAACCATGTAACTTCTTTAATGACAAAAAACTTTTATTTCATCTGCGGTAATCTGCGTCATCTGCGGATAAATTAAACATGTTCAGGTTTGCCATTGAGAAACCGCTGATTATCGCTGTCGCGGTGCTGATCATCTGCCTGTTCGGCCTGCTGGCCATCTTCCGCGTGCCCATCCAGATGATTCCCGACCTCGACGTCAGGGTCGTCACGGTGATTACCCAGTGGCCCGGCGCCACTCCCCAGGACGTGGAAAAGGAGATCATCATAGAGCAGGAGGAATACCTGCGGCGCATCCCCGGCCTGGAACGCATGATCTCCCAGGCCCGTACCGGGCGCGCAGAGATCGAGCTGGAATTTCCCTACGGCGTTGAAATCAACGAAGTCCTGATCCGGGTCAACAACGCCCTGACCCAGGTGCCCGGCTACCCGGAAAACGTCGATGAGCCGCGCCTGGTCACCAGCACCGTCTCCAATAATCCGTTCCTTTTTTTCCTGGCCCGGCCCCTGCCGGGCAACCCGCAGAACGTGAACATGGTGGAAATGCGCGACTTCCTGGAGGACAACGTGCGCGTGCAGATTGAACGGGTGCCGGGCGTGTCGGAGGTGCGTATATGGGGCGGCGCGGAGCGTCAGATCAAGGTTTACGTGGATCCGGTCAAGCTGGCCGAGAGGCAGATCACGCTGTCCGAGGTCCGCAACGCCATCCGCGCGCGTAACCGGGACGTTTCCGGGGGCGACCTGGACAGCGGCAAACGTCGCTACCTGTTGCGCACGGTGGGCCGTTTCTCCACCACGGAAGATATTGAAAACATGGTCATCGCCCATCGCGACGGCGTATTTATCCGCCTGCGCGACCTGGGTTATGCGGAGTTGTCCACCTTTGAAATCCAATCCTACTCCTACGCCAACGGAACACCCAACATCAGCCTGGGGGTGCGCCGGCAGATCGGTTCCAACGTGGTGGAAGTCAAGGAGGACGTGGTGAAAAAGGTGGAACAGCTCAACGACGGCCTGCTCAAGGAGCGCGGCCTGTACATGGTGCTGAATGCCGATGACGTGAAGTACGTCACCGATTCCGTGGTGAATGTGCGCAAGAACCTGGTTATCGGCGCCCTGCTGGCTACCATCGTCCTATTCCTGTTCCTGAGAACGCCTTCCGCCACCCTTATCGGCGCCATCGGCATACCCATCTGCACACTCGCCGCGTTTCTCGGCCTGCTGGTCAGCGGACGCACCATCAACGTGATCTCCCTGGCCGGCGTCGCTTTTGCCATCGGCATGACCCTGGATAACAGCATCGTGGTGCTGGAGAACATTTACCGGCACATGGCTTCCGGCAAGCAGCGCCGGCGCGCCGCTATCGACGGGGTGACCGAGGTATGGCCGGCGCTGCTGGCATCCACACTGACCACGGTGCTGGTATTCCTCCCCATCATCTTCATCAAGCAGGAAGCCGGGCAGTTGTATTCCGATATCGCCGTTGCCATTTCCGCATCCATACTGATGTCGTTGCTGGTCGCGACCCTGGTGGTGCCGACCCTGTGCAGCCGTTTTCTCACGCCGAACAGGGTTGAAATGTCCGCCAGTTCCGGCCTGTACGCCGGGGGACAACGGTTCGGCGCGGCGCTGCTCCGGTTCGTCAACTGGTTGATGGAGACGGTGGCCCGGCGGCTGGCCCTGGTGGCCGTGGTCGCCTGCGTCACCCTGCTGATTTTTGCGTCCATCCCCAAGGCGGAATACCTGCCGGAAGGCGAGGAACCGAAGATGTTTGTCCAGATGTACGCGCCGCCCGGATACAACATCGATGAGATGCACGGCATCTTCAAGGACCTGGAAGCGTACCTGCTGCCGTATGTCGGCCAGGACCCGGAACTGTACGCCAGGAGGGAATCCGGACTGCCCGGCCTGAAATACGTAATCGGGTATGCCAGTGCTTCCCGTAACATTGTGATCCCGGAGGTGACGGACATCGGACAGGCCAACGACCTGCTGGATCTCATCGTGGAGAAGATCAGGGAAATCCCGGGCGTACACGCGTTTGCCTCCCGCGGTTCCATTTTCTCCAGCAACTGGGGCGGTTCCAGGAGCATCAACCTGGAGTTGAGTGGCGCCGACCTGGTGCCCTTGTTCGACGCCGGACTCAAGGCCTTTGTCCAGGCGCAATCCGTGTTTGAGAACCCGCAGATCCGCCCGGAACCCTCCACCCTGGCCCTGGGCCAGCCCCTGGTGGAGGTGCGCCCCGACTGGGAGCGCGCCAGCGAACTGGGCCTGGACGTGGGCGACCTGGGTTACAGCATCTGGGCCTTCTCGGACGGGGCATTCGTTGACGAGTTCTTCCTGGGCGACGAGAAAATTGACATCTTCCTGTATTCCACCCAAGGCACGATCCGGCAACCGGAGGATGTGGCCGACATCATGCTGTACTCCCCCACGGGCGGCATGGTGCCGCTCAGCGCGGTGGCGGCGGTGCGCCAGACCGTGAATACCGAGACCATCCGCCGGGTCGACAGCAGCAGGACCATCACCCTGGGCATCGTCCCGCCGCGGGACATCCCGCTGGAGCAGGGGGTGGACATGGTGCGGCGCGGCGTCATCGACGAGTTGCGCGCTAGCGGCGAGATCGGGGACGACATCGCCATGCGCATCACCGGGGCCAGCGATCTGCTCAGCGCGACCCGCAACGCCCTGAAGGGGAACTTCATCGTGGCGGTATTCATCTCGTACCTGTTGCTGGTGGCCATCTTCTCCCACTGGGGTTATCCGCTGCTGGTGATGACCACCGTTCCCGTCGGCATCGGCGGAGGGTTGATCGGCCTGTGGCTGCTGAACGCCATAGGCGGCAACCTGTCATTGCTGGGACTGTCGGATATCTACCAGCCCTTCGATGTGATCACCATGCTCGGTTTCCTGATCCTCATCGGCACCGTGGTGAACAACCCGATCCTGATCATCGATCGTACCATGCGCAACGTCAGGACCAGTGGCATGGCATCGATTGACGCGGTGATGGAAAGCGTGCGCGCCCGGCTCAGGCCCATCATGATATCCAGCATCACCACCATCTTCGGCCTCTCGCCCCTGGTGTTCAGCCCGGGAGCGGGCACGGAGTTGTATCGCGGCCTGGGGGCCATAGTGATGTTCGGCCTGCTGTTCTCGACGCTGATCACGCTGACCTTCATGCCGACCCTGCTGTCGCTGACCTTGCAGTTCAGGGAACGGCTGGGACCGTCCGCAGATAAATTATCCGCAGATTACGCAGATTAGCGCAGATGAGGAGATAGGTGGGGTCAGAGTAAAATCGCCGAGGACGTGGGCAACAGCAGAGTCGGTGGTGATTTTACTCTGACCCCGGAATTTTAATCTGCAGATAAATCTTATGAATAACATACCCTTGGCTTTGTATGTACACCTGCCCTGGTGTGTCAGGAAATGTCCCTACTGTGATTTCAATTCCCATGAAATAAAAAACGGCTCCTTCCCGGAACGGGAATACGTGGATGCGGTGGTGCGGGACATCAAATTCAGCGCCGGCCTGTTCCGGGGGAGGAAGCTTGAGTCTGTCTTCCTTGGCGGCGGTACCCCCAGCCTCATATCGGTGCAGGGCATCGCCGCTATCCTGGAGGCGGCCGATGCCGTATCCGGGCTATGTTCCGGCACTGAAATTACCCTTGAAGCAAACCCCGGCGCCGCCGACAGCCTGCGCTTTGCCGGTTACCGGGGCCTGGGCGTGAACCGGCTTTCCATCGGCGCGCAGAGCTTCGATAACCATAAACTCAAGTCCATTGGCAGGATTCACGATGCCGCCGGGGCCCGGTCTGCGGTTGCGGCGGGCGCAGCCGCAGGTTTTGCCGATATCAATGTCGACCTCATGTACGGGCTGCCCGGCCAGACGGCCGAAGACGCCCTGGCGGACCTCAGCGCTGCGGTCAGTCTCGAATCGGCGCACATCTCCTGGTACCAGCTCACCATCGAACCCAATACCTTGTTCCACGCGAAACCGCCGCCGCTGCCCGGGGACGATCTCACCTGGGAGATGCAAAACTGCGGCGAGGAGTACCTGGCGGGGCAGGGCTACCGGCAATACGAGGTTTCGGCCTGGTCGAGGCCGGGCAGTGAATGCGGTCACAACCTTAACTACTGGGAATTCGGCGATTATATCGGCGTTGGTGCCGGCGCCCACGGCAAGATTACCAACGGGACGGTAACCAGGCAGTCACGCCTGCGCGTGCCGCAGGGTTATATGCGCGCCGCCGGTTCGGATGCGGCCATAGCCGCAAAGAGAACGCTGAACGAGCAGGACTGCATCCTGGAATTCATGCTGAACGCCCTGCGTCTGAAAGACGGCGTACCATTGTCCCGGTTCAGCGCCAGGACCGGCCTGGCGCCGGCGCGCGTGCAGGCACAAGTCGACGCCGCCAGGGCGGACGGCCTGCTGGAAGACGAACCGTCACTGCTCAAGGCGACGGAAAAAGGCGCCCGCTACCTGAACGACTTGTTACAATACTTCATGTCCTGATTCATCAAACCCTGTTCGCGAATGGATATCAAAAACCTCGTCACAAGCCGGCGCACCATACACCAGTTCAAGCCGGGCATCCTGCCGGATGAAGCCGTGGTGCGTGCGGCCATGGAACAGGCCGTATGGGCGCCGAACCATTACCTGACGCAACCCTGGCGCTTCTACCTGCTGGGTGAGCAGAGCAAGGAGCGCATCTGCCTGCTGAACGCAAGGCTCGTCAATGATAAACAAGGGAAGCGGGCCGCGGATATCAAGCTCAGGCGCTGGCGGGAAGTGCCCGGCTGGCTGGCGCTGACCTGCCTGAAATCGGGTGACGCGGTCACCATGCAGGAGAACTATGCCTCCTGTTGCTGCGCTGCCCAGAACCTGATGCTGCTGTTGTGGGATGAGGGTATCGGGGTTAAATGGACCACCGGCGCAGTGACCAGGACCAGCGAGTTTTATCACATCATCGGAGCGGACCCCGACCGGGAAGATCTGGTGGGGTTGTTCTGGTACGGCTTCCCGGCTGAGGTGCCGGCGGCGCAGCGCCCGGCCCTGGAGCAGGTCCTTACCCAACTCCCCTGAAACGGCGCAATGGGCTACCTGACGGAAGAACGGATCATGCTGCGGGACGCTGCCCGGGAGTTTGCCCTGAAGGAAGTGCTGCCCGTGGCGAACAGGCTCGATCCGGAGAAGGGCGACATTCCCCCCGAACTGATAGAGAAGCTTGCGCAACTGGGTTATTTCGGAATCATGATCCCGGAGGAGTACGGCGGGATGGGTCTGGGGTGCTTCGAATACTGCCTGGTCAGCCAGGAACTGTCCAGGGCCTGGATGAGCGTGGGCAGCATCATTCGTTCCGGCAATATCCTGATCGGATCCAACGAACTCAGCGAGGAACGCAGAAAAAAATACCTCACCAGGGCGGCCAGGGGCGAATTTCTCGGCGCGCTCGCCATGTCCGAACCCAATGCCGGTTCGGACGTAGGCAATATCTCCACCCGGGCGGTAAAAAAGGGCGATCACTGGTCTATCACCGGCAGCAAGTACTGGTGCACCTTCGCCGACGGGGCCGATTACATCACGGTGGTCGCGCGTACGGACCCTGACGTCGACCCGGGCCGTAAACACCGGGGACTGAGCGTTTTCCTGGTCGAAAAACCCCGCGGTGAACTGCCCCGGGGGGTCAGCGGCAACCCGATCCCCAAGATCGGCTATTACGGCTGGAAGACCTGGGAACTGGCTTTCGACGATGCGCGCGTTCCCCTGGACGCAATCATCGGCGCCGAGGGCCGGGGCTTTTATATCATTTCCAGGGAGCTAGAGACCGGTCGCGCCCATACCGCGGCCCGCGCCATCGGGGTGGCGCAGGGGGCTTATGAAGACGCGCTGGCCTACGCACAGGAAAGAGAGCAGTTCAACCGGCCCATAGCCGATTTCCAGGCCATCCGCTTCAAACTGGCAAAAATGAAAATAGAGATAGAGGCGGCGCAACAACTGATGTATTACGTGTGTGACGCCATCGACAGCGGCAGGCGCTGCGACCGGGAGGCGGCGATGGTGAAATATTATGCCGGGGAGATGGCCGAACGCGTGACCAGCGAGGCCCTGCAGATCCACGGCGGAGCGGGTTACACCACCCACTTTGCCGCGGAACGCTACTGGCGGGACGCCCGCCTGACGAAAATCTTTGAAGGGACTTCGGAAATTCAACTGCGCATTGTTTCCGACCACATCCTGGGAAAGGCCGGGCAATGACCATGCTCCTGCAACCTTATCAAACATGTTCAGGTTTGCCATAGAGAAGCCGCTGATCGTCGCGGTGGCGGTGCTGATCATCTGCCTGTTCGGCATCCTTGCCGTTTTTCGCGTGCCCATACAGATGATCCCGGATCTCGACGTGCGGGTGGTGACCGTGATAACCAAGTGGCCCGGCGCCACGCCCCAGGACGTGGAAAAGGAGATCATCGTCGAACAGGAGGAATACCTGCGCCGGATTCCGGGTCAGGACCGCATGATCTCCCGGGCGGTGACCGGCCTGGGCGAGATCAAGCTGGAGTTCCCTTACGGCACGGACATCAACGAGGTCCTGATCCGGGTAAACAATGCCCTGACCCAGGTCCCCGGCTACCCGGAAAACGTCGATGAACCCCGTCTCGTCGCCAACTCCGCGGAGAACCCGTTCATGTTCTTCTCCACGCAGCCCCTGCCGGGCAATCCGCAGGGCATCGACATGGTGGAAATGCGCGATTTCCTGGAAGATAACGTGCGCGTGCAGCTTGAGCGGGTCTGGGGCGTCTCGGAAGTCACCATGTACGGCGGGGCGGAGCGGCAGGTCAAGATATACGTGGACCCGGTAAAGCTGGTCGAACGCCGGATCACGCTGTCCGAGGTGCGCAACGCCATCCGCGCCCGCAACCGGGATGTGTCCGGCGGCGATCTTGATAGCGGCAAGCGCCGTTACCTGCTCAGGACCATTGGGCGCTTTGAGACCACCGCGGACATGGAAAACATGGTGGTCGCCCGCCGTGACGGCGCGTTCGTGCGTTTGCGCGACCTGGGCCATGTCGAACTGTCCACGTTCGAGATTGACACCTACTTCTACTCGCACGGGGTACAGACCGTGAGCCTTGGGGTAAGCCGGCAGATCGGCGCCAACGTGGTGGAAGTCAAGGACAGGGTCCTGGAAAAAGTCGAAGAACTGAATAACGGCCTGTTGCAGGAGCGCGGCATGCGCATGCAGTACAACTTCGATGACGTCCAGTACATCACCGACTCCGTGAGCAACGTGCGCAATAATCTGGTCCTCGGCGCCCTGCTGGCCACGCTGGTCCTGTACCTGTTCCTCAGGACGCCATCCGCCACCCTCATCGGCGCCCTGGGCATTCCCGTCTGCACCCTCGCGGCCTTCCTGGGCCTGCTCATCAGCGGGCGCACCATCAATGTGATCTCGCTGGCCGGGATCGCCTTTGCCATCGGCATGACGCTGGACAACAGCATCGTGGTGCTGGAAAACATCTACCGGCACCGGACAGCCGGCAAGGACCGCCGGCGCGCCGCGCTGGACGGGGTTGCAGAGGTGTGGCCGGCGCTGCTGGCATCCACGCTGACGACGGTGTTCGTATTTATCCCGATCATTTTCATCAGGCAGGAGGCCGGGCAGTTGTATTCCGATATAGCTGTCGCCATTTCCGCATCCATACTGATGTCACTGCTGGTTGCGACCCTGGTGGTGCCGACCCTGTGCAGCCGGTTTCTTGCGCTGAACAGGGCCGAACCCGCGGCCGTTGCCGGGTTGTACGTTGCGGGACAGCGGGTCGGCGGGATGCTGATCCGGTTCGTACAGTGGTTGATGAAGGGAATGACGCGCCGGCTGGGCCTGGTAGTCCTGGTAGGCTGCATCACCGCGCTCATCTTTGCCGCCATCCCCAAGGCGGAATACCTGCCGGAGGGAGAGGAACAGAAGATATTCGTCCGCTTGTTTGCGCCGCCGGGCTACAACATCGATGAGATGCACGCGATCCACAAGAGTGTAGACGACTTCCTGGTGCCCCATATCGGCGAGGACCCGGACAAGTACGCCAGTGGGGAATCCGGCTTCCCCGGCCTGAATTATGTTATCGGCTATGCAACCTCCTCGCGCAGCGTGCTCATGCCGGAGGCCACGTCCCCGGACCAGGTTGATGACATGCTCGACATCGTGATGGGGAAGATCCGGGAGATCCCGGGAATACATGCGTTTGCGTCCAGGGGCTCGCTGTTTTCCGGCAACATGGGCGGTTCGAGAAGCATCAACCTGGAGTTGAGCGGCGCCGACCTGGTGCCCCTGTTCGACGCCGGTCTCAAGGCCTTTGTCCAGGCGCGCTCGGTATTCGAGAACCCGCAGATCCGCGCCCAACCCCCCGGCTTGACCATAGGGCAACCGCTGGTGGAGATACTCCCCGACTGGGAACGGGCCGGTGAACTGGGCATTGACGCCGGCGACCTGGGCTACGCCATCTGGGCCTTCTCGGACGGCGCGTTCGTGGATGAGTTCTTCCTGGGTGACGAGAAGATCGACATGTTCCTGTACTCCACCCGGGGCACCATCTCGCAACCGGAGGACGTGGACGACATAATGCTGTACTCGCCGCGCGGCGGCGTGGTGCCGCTGAGCGCAGTGGCGGAGGTGCGGCAGACCGTGAATACCGAGACCATCCGCTGAGTGGACAGCGAGAGGACCATTACCCTGGGCATCGTCCCGCCGCGGGACATACCGCTGGAGCAGGGTGTGGACATGGTCCGGCGCGGCATTATCGACGAACTGAGGGCGAGCGGTGAAATCGGGGACGGCATCAGCATGCGCATCACCGGGGCCAGCGACCAACTCGAAGATACCCGGGATGCCCTGAAAGGGAATTTCATCATCGCCGTGTTCATTTCCTACCTGTTGCTGGTGGCCATCTTCTCCCACTGGGGCTACCCGCTGCTGGTGATGACCACCGTTCCCGTCGGCATCGGCGGGGGTCTGTTCGGACTGTGGCTGCTGAACGCCGTAGGCGGCAACCTGTCACTGCTTGGACTCGATGACGTACAGCAGTCCTTCGACGTGATCACCATGCTGGGTTTTCTGATCCTCATCGGCACGGTGGTGAACAACCCGATCCTGATCATCGACCGCACCATGCGCAACATCAAGACCAAGGGTATGGCATCGGTCGATGCGGTTCTGGAGAGCACCCGTGCCCGGCTCAGGCCGATCATGATATCCAGCATCACGACCATCTTCGGCCTGTCGCCCCTGGTGTTCAATCCCGGCGCCGGCACCGAACTCTACCGCGGCCTGGGCGCCATCGTGATGTTCGGCCTGCTGTTCTCAACGCTGATCACCCTGACCTTCATGCCGACCCTGCTCTCGCTCACCCTCCAGGCCAGGGAACGCCTGGGACTGTCCGCAGATAAATTATCCGCAGATTACGCAGATTAGCGCAGATGAAGAGATGGGTGGGGTCAGAGTAAAATCACCCCGGTCCCACCAGTGGCCACGATGGTAACGATTTTACTCTGACCCCGGAATTCATTCATAAATCAAAAAAATAATCTGCGTTCATCTGCGTCATCTGCGGATAAATCACTTGCCGCGGGTTTTTGTCAATTCCAGGATAAGGGTCATGAGGATGATGAGGAAACCGCCGGCGTTCATGCCGTTGCGCAGCAGGCCGCCGGCGAATTCGTCGAGGTAAGCCGGGAATATCAGGCCGTACTGGCAGCCGGTCCCGGCCAGGAACGCGACGCCGGTGATAAGCCCCTTGCCGGTGTCCATGCCGTCATCGATGATCATCTTCAAGCCTATCATGAACAGCAGCGCAAGCATGATGAACAGGTAGCCCGCGAACACGGAATCCGGTATGGCCAGGACCACGGCGACGAGCTTCGGCAGGAATGCCAGGATGATGAAGGCCGCCCCGGTGGCTACGCCGACGTTGCGGGCCGCCACCCTGCTGAGTTCGGTCATGGACACGCTGGTCGTTATGGCTGATCCCGGTACCGTACCCATCAACCCGGACACCATGTTACCCACGCCGTCCACGTTCAGGGCGCCCTGTACCGCGCTGAAATCCACGGGCCGCTCATCCCGCCAGGATACGCGCTGGATGGCAATGGCGCTGCTCATGGTGCGGATGCCGGCAACCAGGGCCACCAGCCGGAACGAAGGGAGCAGCGTCCAGAAGGCCGGCCCGAAATCGAGATCATGGCCCGGCCAGCGGTTCTCGGGAACATCGAACCAGGCGGCGCCGGCAACGCGGCCGATGTCGTACAGGCCGAACGTTGCGGCGATTACCGAGCCGGTCACGACGCCGATCACCGCCCCCCACACGCGCATGCCTACAGGCGCCTTCAGGGCGAACGCGCAAATCACCAGCGCCGTGATGAGAAAACTCAGCGCAGAGCCGGGCGGGGCGCTGCCGTCAACCGCGCTGCCAAGCAGTTCGGAGACTACCGGCAGTATCGTGATGGGTATCAGCATGATGATCGTCCCCGAGACCGTGGGTGTCAGGATGCGCCGGAACAGCTGTAGCTTCTAGGATAACGCCGGTGGGACCAGGGACGCAATAACGACCAGGGTGGCCATCATGGCCGGGCCGCCCGCCGCGAGCGCCATGATGCACACGGGGATGAAGGCCGCCGAAGAGCACATCACGATGATGTGGCCGGCGCCGATACGTCCGAAACGGAGGGCCTGCAATATCGTGGTCATGCCGCAGATCATGACCGCGGTGAGCACGGCCCAGGACAGGTAGGCTTCGGTTTCGCCCGCGGCGCGCACGATGACCGTGGGGACAAGCACCACCGCAGCGATATTGAGCCCGGCGAGCTGCAGGCCGAGGCTTATGACAAGCGCCAGGGGAGGATTTTCATCGGGCTGGTATTGCACGCCCGTCCCGTCTCCTGTCCGGTTGCCGGTCATTGCATATCCGGTTATTCGATCCAGTAACGCCGGCGCTGGAACGGATAGCCGGGCAACGGGATGCGGCGCCGGTTTTCTCCCGCAAACAGTTCGGTAAAGGAAACCATCTCGCCGGCTTCGTAGGCCTGCGCTGCCGCTTGCGCCGCCGCATTCCCGTCTCCCGCCGCTGCTTCGCCGCCGGACGGCCGGTACGCGCCTGATGGTTCAACCGGTGTCAGCGCGGTTGCGTCCGTTTGCGCAAGCGCCTCCAACCCTTCACGGAGCGACGCCGGGTCGTTGAATACTATGCCCTTGCGGTATGTAAAATGCGACCTCCCTACACCCGCGGTCCAGGCCATGTCGGCCAGCAACGTAGCGGCAGCGTCGCCGTCGGACGGGCTTTCTTCAATACGTTCGTCCAGCCATAACAGGTAGCGTTGCGCCAGTTCCCTGAGCGCCTCGCCGGTTTTGCCCGAGAGCGGCAGGAACCGGTCCTGTCCGTCCCGCGGGTTATCTTCTGGCGCAGGCGGGTCCGTATATCCCTCGATCACGACATGCGCGTTTGTGCCCGATATCCCGAATGAACTGACTGCCGCCCCGAGAGGTCGCTCGGGATGGCGCGGCCAGTCAACCATGTCCGAAACAACGCGTACCGGGAGGCGGTCCCATTCCAGGTTCGGGTTCGGGTCCCGGAAATGCAGTTGTTTGGGAATCACTCCGTACTTCATTGCCAGGACTACCTTGATGATACCGGCGACTCCGGCGGCCGTTTCCAGGTGGCCGATATTGGTTTTCACCGAACCGATCAGCAGCGGGCTATCCTCCTGCCGCCCGTTCCCATAAGCCGATGCCGCCGCCTGCACCTCGATCGGGTCGCCAAGGGCCGACCCGGCGCCATGGGCTTCCAGGTAGTCCACTTGTGCCGGCTCAATGCCGGCCTGCGCCAGCGCCGTTTCGATGACCCGTTCCTGCCCCGGGCCGTTCGGCGCCGTCGGTCCGGCGCTCGGCCCGTTCTGGTTGACCGCCGCGCCGCGCACCACGGCCCGGATATGGTCGCCATCAGCTTGCGCCTCGGACAGGCGTTTCAGTACCAGCATTCCGCAACCCTCACCGCGCGCAAAGCCATCGGCGGAAGCATCGAAGGTCTTGCAGCGCTGTTCCTTCGACAGCATGCCCAGTTCCGCCATTTCGCGTGTTTTCCCGGGCGACAGTACCGTGTTCACCCCGCCGGCCAGCGCCAGGTTTACCTCGCCCTGGCGCAGCGCCGTCAGGGCATGGTGTACGGAGACCAGCGAAGATGCGCAATTGAGTTCCACGGGCACCGCCGGGCCGGTAAGACCCAGTTTGAACGATACCCCGCCGACGGCCATACTGTTGGCAGTGCCGACGTAGCTGATACTGCTTCCGGCGGCAAGCATCAGGTCCCGGTACTCGCTGGAGGCGACGCCGGCGAACACGCCGGTGTTGCTGCCTCTCAGGTCGTCCGGGTTAATCCCTGCATCTTCCAGGGCATGCCAGCTCGTTTCCAGGAGCAGGCGGTGTTGCGGGTCCGTGGCGCGCGCGCTGATCGGCGATATCCCGAAGAAACGGGCGTCAAACAGGTCTATCCCCTCGATGAAACCAGCGCGCCGTAAGGCGCTGTCGCTTTGGGCAGGATCTCCGGTAACGCCTTCCCAGGAACCGGGATCCCGGCGCCCGTCCGTCACCGCGTCTACGCCGGCTTCGAGCAGGCGCCAGAAGGACTGAAGATCCGGCGCGCCCGGGAAACGGCACGCCATGCCGATGATCGCGATGCCGTCGTCCCCGCTGCCCGGTGAAGGGCCGGGCCCGGTCACGATCTGCGCCCCGGGTTGTGTTTCAGGTTGTGGCTCGGGTTGTGGCCAGGGTTGTGCCGGGGCGGCGGGCATGTCGATAGCCTCTCCCAGTTCTCCAACAAGATGCCCGGCGAGAGTGGAGATATCGGGGTAGTCGAACACAACGGTGTTGGATGCTGTGTATTCCCCGGAAAACGCCCGGTTCAGCCGGTTGCGCAATTCCACCGCCATCAGCGAGTCCATCCCCAGGTCAAAGAAACCCACTTTGGGTTCAGGCGCACTCTGCAGCCGCAGCACCGCCTGTACTTCCTGTTGCAGGAAGGACGCGAGCAGTTCCTCATGCATTGTTGCCGGCGCTTCCCGCAGGGAGGTAAGCAGATCGTCCGGCGAGGCTACGTTCTTGGCTATGTCGTCTGAGTCTGTGGATAACAGGTCTTCCAGCAGGGGCGGACGCTCTTCTACAGCCTCCTCGAATACCGACCAGCCCATCGACATCACCACGGCGGTCGTGGCGTCCTGGCGCACCAGCCGGTCAAGCGCCCTGATACCCTGCTGCGGGGTAAACCAGCGCCCGCCGAGCGCCGAGCGTTGCCGGTCAATCCGGTCCCGCTGCTCAGCCGCCTCACCGATATCCGACCAAGCCCCCCAGGCGATGGCCTGACCCGGCAAGCCCAGCGCGCGCCGGTGACCGGCGAGCTGGTCCAGGAAGGCATTGGCCGCGGCATGGTTGGCCTGTCCCGGGTTGCCCATCACGCCGACCCGGCTGGAGAACAGGATAAAGAAATCCAGGTCGCGATCGGCAGTCGCGCGATGCAGGTGCCAGCCCCCCAGTATTTTCGGCCACAATACTTCCTCAAACCTGTCCCAACTCTGGTTGGTCAGCGCGCCGTCCGACAGCACGCCCACGCTATGTATCACGCCTCCCAACGGCGGCAGTTCCCGGTTCACGCGCGCCAGCATACCGTCCACGGCAGCCATATCCGTCATGTCCGCCAGTTCAACCTGTACCCTCACGCCCCGGTCCTTCAGCGCCTCGATTACCTCTTGCGCGGCGGCGTCCGGGTCCCGGCGCCCGTTCAGCACGATGATGCCCGCGCCATGGTCGGCAAGCCAGCCGGCGACGGCGCATCCGATCCCGCCCAGGCCGCCGGTTACCAGGTAGGTCCGGTCCTGCCGCAGCCGGTCCTTCACCAGCGGCGGGGTCGTCACCACGACCTTGCCGAGGTGCCGGGCTGAGCGCATGAACGACAGTGCGGCGCCCGCTTCGGCCAGCGGCCAGCGGCTGTGTATGATCGGTTTCAGTTCCCCTGAAGAAAGACGCTCCATTATCCCTCTCAGTACCTTTCCGACCCGCGCCGGTTCCGTCTTTTTGAGAACATCCAGTTCCAGTATATGGTATGGCACGTCCGGTCGCAGGGCCGCCATCTCGTCTTCACTCAGGATGTCCCGCCTGGCCATCTCCACGAAGCGGCCGCCCTGCCTGAGGCAGGACAGGCTGGTGTCTATGAAGCCTTCCCCTGTCAGGCTGTTCAGCACCACATCCACACCCTAGCCGCCCGTGGCCGCCAGGATCTCCTGCCCGAACGCGGTAGTGCGGCTGTCGAATATATGCTTGACGCCAAGCGAGCGAAGGTACGCCTGTTTCGGCATGCTTGCGGTAGCGAAGACTTCCGCTCCCGCGGCCTGCACCAACTGGATGGCCGCCAGGCCCACGCCGCCCGCGCCGGCATGGACCAGGACCCGGTCCCCGGCCTTGAGTCCGGAGAACTCGAAGGACAACGCAGCCGACACGAATGCGCTCGGTACCGTTGCAAGTTCCGAGACGGAGAATCCCTTCGGCGCGGGTGTCACCAGCTCCTCATGCGTGATCATTTGCGGCCCGAACGCGCCGAACCCCAGTCCCACAATATGGTCGCCGGCAGAAACGGTCGATACCTCGGCGCCGGTCTCAAGAATGTAACCGCACATCTCCCTGCCCAGCAGACCCTCCTCGATGAAGCCGAGAGAACGGAACACGTCCCAGAAGTTGAGCCCGGCAGCGTCCACCGTGACGCGTACTTCCCTGGGTTCCAGGGCGCGCACCGGCAACGGATCTTCAGGGCCCAGGAGCACGGTGAAACCGGCGTCCGTCTCCGCCACTACCCCGGATCTGGCCAGCATTTCGAACATGCGGCGGAACAGGCGCCTGTGTTCCTCGATAACATTTAATTGTTGCCGCAACGCCTCCGGGTCCACGGTTTCGCCTGCCACGCGTTGCCAGCCCAGTTCTTCCAGGGTTGCCAGCGCGCGCCTGCGCGACCACCGCTCCAGGTCCTGCAACAAGGCATCCCTGCTCTCGGGCGGGACTCCTGCTTCAGTCAGGTAATCAGTGAACAACTGCGCTTCGGCCGCAACGGTTGCCGGGCCCGGGAAGAAGTCAGCGGCTTTCATTCCGGGGGGGAGGGCGCGCTCGCGCCACACGATTTCGTACAGCAGGTCCTTTACTCCCTCGACTGCCGAGAGCAGGGCAGCCCGTGTTGCCCGCTTCACCGTGTAACCGTTAATACCGCCGATCAGAACTCCGTTTGCATCGTAAATACGCAATTCACCGCTCAGGACCTCCGGCGGTTCTCCCGTATCCTGTTCTTGGGAAACCTGGTTCATACGCACGTGGCAGAGCGCCTGCTCCGGCAATTTCTGCGTAAGCCATAACCGTTCCCAGCCGAAAGGCAGGTAGGTAGTCGTGCTTTGCGTTCCGGTCAGGCCGCGCGCAATGCCCACGACCTGAAAACATCCGTCCAGTAAAAGTGGATGGATATCCGTCCCGCTGCTCCCGAGGGCTGCCGGGAAAGACACCTCACCCAGCGCCTCGCCCTGCCGGGACCAGGCATTCCCAAGGGTGCGGAACGACGGGCCGAGATCAACACCGGTATCTGCCCTGGCGCGGTAATAGCCCGCCACGTCCACCGGACTCAGTACGGACTTCAGGCCTTCCGCATCGATGCGCCCGGCGGCTTCCGGGACAGGCGCATCCGCCGACACGCGTCCTTCCACGTGTACCGTCCATCCCTCTTCATTCCCCTTGCTGAATATCTGTACGGGGCGTGACAGCGCTTGCTCTGAAGCATCAAGCACTACCTGCAGCTTGCGGCTGTCCTTATCCTCATCTTTGCCGGCCTTATTTTCCCTGGTCTCATATTCTTTGCCGCTCTCCTCCGGGAACACCAGCGGGTTATGCAGTTGCATGTCTTCAACTACTACCGGCCAGTTTCCTTCGCAGAGCATTGCGGAGGCCGCCATTGCGCCGTACAGCGTCCCCGGCGCCACCACCCGGTTGAACACCCGGTGATCGTTCAGCCACTCCGGATCCGAGCGAAACAGTTCCGTCTCGAAGGTGATCTCGCCACGCGCCGATTCATGACGCTCGCCCAGCAAGGGGTGATCGGCAATGCCGCGCCGCTGCTTCGCCGTCTCTACCCAGTGGCGCCGGCGCTGGAACGGGTAACCGGGTATCGAGATGCGGCGCCGCGACTCACCGGCGAAAAGTCCTGCGAATCGAACCGGAAGCCCCGCCTCGTATGCTGCCGCGACCGCCTCCGTAAAACTGCCGCCTGCAGGCGCCGCGCCGTTGCCTGACGGTCTTTGCAGGCTTGACAGCACTATCGGAGCCGGTGTTTGGGCCGACTCCGGCTAGGCCGAAAGCGCCATCGGGGCCAGCACCGCGTGGGGGCCTATCTCCAGCACCAGGTCCACCCCGAGTTCGGCTAATGTACCGACCCCGCGGGCGAATGCCACCGGTTCCCGGGCATGCCGCCTCCAGTATGTCCCGTCCAGTGCCTGGCCGGATTTAACCACCCGGCCCGTCAGGTTGCTGACCACGGCCAGGGAGGGAGGCCCGGTTTTCACGCCGTCCAGGGACGTTTCCAGTGCGTCCAGCGCCGGCTCGACCAGGGCGCTGTGGAATGTTTTTGCCGTGTTCAGCCTCCTGGCCCGGGTCCCCTGCGCTTCGAGGCGCTTCATGATGGTTTCAACCTCGTCGACCGGCCCGCTGATCACCTGGTGGGTTCCGTTGTCCGTCGAAATGTTCACCCCGATTCCGGTAGACAATTTATTCGCTGCCCGGACTTCGGCTGCCACCTGCGGCGCCGGCGCAAAAACCGCGGACATGGCGCCCGGTTCGGTTGCGGACAGCAGGGCGCCGCGCGCGCAGGCAAAACGCATGCCGTCCTGCAGGCTGAATACTCCCGCCGTGTGCGCCGCCGCCAGTTCCCCGACACTGTGTCCCATCACCACCCCGGGCCGGATGCCCACACTGGACCAGAGCGCCGTCAGTGCGCATTCCAGCGCGAACAGCGCCGGTTGCTCCCAGGCCGTGTCGCCCAGTTTCCCTTCCGTCCCGGCGCGGGCGAACATGACGTCCAGCAGGGAGGTTCCCCGTTCATCCCGGAATACTGTCTCACAGTGATCCAGGACCGCCTTCGCCACCGGTTCGCTCTCGTACAGCGCCTGCCCCATGCCGGCCCACTGGCTTCCCTGGCCGGTGTAGACGAACGCGACCTTGTTCACCGGCCGGGACTTGGCCACCTCACCGGTTTCGGCCAGTTCTCTGAGCCGTTCCTGCAGGGATCCGGCATCGTGGAAAGCAATACCTGTGCGGTATTCGAAATGGCTGCGTCCCGCGCCCGCAGTCCACGCCATGTCCGCCAGCAAGGGTTCCGGTACGGCGCCGTCCCCCCCCATCTCTCCTGCCATCTCCCCGGCCGGTTCACCGAGCCATGACAGGTAGCGCCCGGCAAGTTCCCGGAGCGCGTACTCCGATTTGGCTGATAACGGAAGAAAACGGATCTTGCGCGGTCCCATCTCCTGCTCCGGTAACGGCAGTTGCGCTACGTCCGCGGGCAGGGAAACCGCTGACATCTGCGCACAGCCCGCTGCCTGGTATTGCTTACCGGGCGCCGTGTCCGGAGAGACGTACTCCTCCAGCACGATATGGGCGTTGGTCCCGGATATCCCGAAGGAGTTCACTCCCGCCAGACGCGGTCTTCCGTTCCGGCGCGGCCACTCCGTCAAGTCTGTTGTCACTTGTAACGGCAGGCGGTCCCAGTCGATAGCCGGGTTGGGATCATGGAAATGCAGGTGTTTGGGAATCACACCGCGCCTGGTCGCCAGTACGGCCTTGATCACGCCGGCCACTCCTGCAGCCGATTCCAGGTGACCGAACGTTGGTTTTCACGGAACCGGTCAGGAGCGGCTGGCCGGTTGCGCGTCCCTGGCAATAGACTTCGGCTACAGCATTGATCTCAATCGGGTCGCCCACGGTCGTTCCGGTCCCGTGTGCCTCCAGGTAATCCACGTCCGTGGCCGCGACTCCTGCCTGCGACAGGGCCTCTCCCATGACCTGCACCAGCGCCGGCGTGTTGGGAACCGTGAGTCCCACGCTGGCGCCGCCGTGGTTGACCGCCGAGCCCCGGATTACCCCCCAGATCCGGTCACCGGCCGCCTCCGCATCACTAAGCCGCTTCATGACCACAACCCCGCAACCTTCTCCCCGTACGTAACCGTTCGCGGACGCATCGAAGGTCTTGCACTGTCCATCAGGCGACAACATCATTGCATCCGCGCGCAGTTCGTAGATGCGGCTGTTCAGCAGGGCCTGCACGCCGCCGGCAAGCGCCAGGTCCGCCTTGCCCTGCTGCAGGTCCGCCACGGCATCATGGATAGACACCAGGGATGATGCGCAGGCAGCGTCAACCGCCTTCACCGGGCCCATCAGACCCATTACAAAAGCAACCCTCCCTGCGGCGCCGTTCAGGTTGGTGCCGCTCAGGGCGTAGAGGCAGGAGGCTGCATCGGCAGGTTTGCCGGAGTCCAGGACCAGCATCCGGTACTCGTCATTGCTGATCCCAACGTACACGCCGGTGCGGCTGCCTTCCAGGCTGTCCGGGTCTATCCCCGCATCCTCGAGAGCCTGCCAGCTTGTTTCCAGCATCATCCGTTGTTGCGGACCCAGCAATTGCGATTCAACCGGAGAAATCCGGAAGAACGTTTCATCGAACTGATCTATGTCGCTGACAAAAGCGCCAAATCGACAGCCTTCGTTCAGCTGCGCGGCATCAGGGAAGAGTTCCCCTATGCGCCCGACTCCCGATCCCGGAACACCCTCGGTCACGGCATTCTCTCCGGCTTCCAGCAAACGCCAGAAGGAGGGGATATCCGGCGCGCCGGGGAAGCGGCACGCCATGCCCACTATCGCGATCGGTCGTTCAGTTTCGTACATCGTTCACTTCCTTACCGGGAGCCGGGAAGCACCTCCTGCTCAATGAAGCCGCGCATGGTGGCGACACATTCCTCCGGTTGTTCCAGTTGCATCAGGTGCGTCGTGTCCGGCAGGAAATCATAGTCTACGCTCAATATGTCGCTCAGGTCTATGGTAGGCAGGTAAGAATAGGGCAGGGTGGGGTCGGCGCCGATGACCTTGGTCGGGCAATGCAGCTCATCCAGGTCCACCAGCGGTGAGTAACTCCTGATGTAATCGATGATCCGCGCCTCGTACTCGGGCGGGCAGCAAAGTTCGTATCCATCTCCGTCAGCGGCCTCGCGCAGTGTCGTAGCCGCCACCAGTTCGCCCACGCCGGGAACGACGTTCCTGAAGGGCGGCATGAACTCGAGCAGTTCAACATACTGTTCCCTGGACTTGAAGCGGTTCGAGCGCCGCCGGGTCATCGCTGCCATCTTTTCGGCGGCCTCGTCGAATTTTTCCTGGCTGGCGCCGGGTTTGCACAGGGGCGGGTCGAACAGCACCAGCGCCGAGAAAGCGCTGCTTTCCAGGGTAAGCGCAGGGATGGCCAGTATCGAACTTGACATCAGCGTTATCAGGGATGAAGCGGAATGGAACACGCCGATTTTCGGTTCCTCCCCGTATTGCTCGTCGATGGCCGCGAGGATGCAGTTATGGTCGCGCATGAATGCCGGCACATTATGGTTTTCAATGGCGCCGGCATTGTTCCGGCCGTGATTTCTGAGGTCGTAGATGACCAGGTCGTAATCGTCCATGAGCAACGACCAGAAAGGGAAGTAGAGATCGATGGCGAGGCCGTTGCCGTGGCTCAACACGAGGCGCGGCCCTGCCGGGTTACCGTAACGGCGCAGGTTAATGACGGTGTCACCGTCCGGACGGACTTCACAGACGGAAGCGGGTTCAGGTATCTCCCACAGGACTTCTGAAGACATAAGGATTTTTACTCTGACCCCGCCCATCCCGTCACACAACGCCGGACAGGACGAACCACTACCTGTCCGGCATAAGCGGCGTCACGCCCCGGGTCGTTCGGCCGGACTAGCCGCCGAGATGATCAATCAGCTTCTGTATGGTATTGACTGTCTCACAATCCTCGATTGTGAAGGTAATATTGAACTCTTTTGAAACCAGTTTCGCGAAAGCGACGACATCCAGTGAGGATACGCCAAGCTCGGTGAGCCCGGTATTCAGGTCCGCCGACAGGTTCAGAGGTTGCCCGTCCACTTCCAGGTTATCGCTGACGAGTTGTCTGACGCGTTCTTCGGTTGTAGCCATGACTATTGCTCTCCCATAATTACGGTTATTGTTGTACGAAGATTTAGAGCTATCCCACTTTTACAATCCCGTCAACAAAAGAAGGCATTAAGTTCATTCCCTGATATAATTTCTTCCTCATGAACAGCAACTAATCACAGGAGATCACAGTGACAATACAAGTCGGAGATAAAGCCCCTGAGGGACGGTTTCACGTAATCAATGCAGATGGGCCGGGCTCGGTGAGCACGGATGAATTGTTCGGCGGCAAAAAAGTCGTGGTGTTTTCGGTGCCGGGCGCGTTCACCCCAACCTGTTCGAAAGAACACCTGCCGGGATTCATCAATAATGCCGATGCCATCAGTGCGAAGGGCGTGGACACCATCGCCTGCATGGCGGTGAACGACATGTTCGTGATGGACGCCTGGGGCGCGAGCGCCGGCGCCGGCGACAAGGTATTGATGCTGGCCGACGGCAACGGCACGTATACCGCAGCCCTGGGGCTGGAACTGGACGGTTCCGGTTTCGGCCTGGGCACCCGGGGCCAGCGTTTTGCCATGGTGGTGGAACACGGTACCATTACCCAACTGCACGTCG
Organism: Gammaproteobacteria bacterium; assembly: GCA_028819495.1. Lineage (GTDB taxonomy): Bacteria > Pseudomonadota > Gammaproteobacteria > Eutrophobiales > Eutrophobiaceae > JAAXHV01. The sequence goes on from JAPPLI010000130.1 coordinate 75,291, forward strand.
AAGCGCCCATGGAATTCAAGGTCAGTTCGGCGGAGAATATCTTGGCGAACCTGTAACCGGGGCGTTAACTGGCTGGGGGCAGAGGATTCGAACCTCTACTGGCGGAGTCAGAGGAATTAATTCTATCGCCCCTGGTCTTTTGCAATACCAGCGCAATGCAAGCTTAATCGCTTGATTCGTGATAAAATCATTGACTAAAGACGTCTGGACGTCTATAATGCCGGATATGAAACCCCAGGCGTCACGCAATCCCCCCGGTCAGGTACGTGATGCCATCCTGCAAACGCTGTTGTTAACCTCCAAGCCACTGTCAGTAAAGGAAATTGAGGGACGGGTACAAAAAATAGCCGGACCAACACCTCAATCCTCAATCAGGTCCTACCTGCGACTCAATACACCGGCTGTTTTTGTTCGCGAAGAACGCGGTGTTTACCGTCTTCGCACACGCCATCCGGAACATCTCTCAGGCATTCAACGTGAACTTGTTTCAGATGAACAATGGCGGGAGCCGTATCTCTTTGGCAGATCAACCCTGGTACATGCCGACTGTTTTGACTGGCTCGAAGGCCGGGAGGATAACAGTATCCATGCCGTTGTCACAGACCCACCCTACGGATTGCATGAATACACCCCTGAACAACAAAGAAAGTTACGTAGCGGGAAAGGTGGTGTCTGGAGAATTCCCCCCTCTTTTGATGGACATAAACGGTCTCCGCTCCCCAGGTTTACCACACTCACGCAAGAACAATTGGAGCAGTTGGGTTCATTTTTCTTCGTGTGGGCCAAGTTATTGCTTCCGAAACTCGTACCCGGCGCTCATGTTGTCGTAGCATCCAATCCTCTTGTCTCTTATATAGTTTCAACTGCGCTGGCTGACTCCGGTTTGGAAAGAAGGGGAGAGATCGTTCGCCTCACTATGACCATGCGCGGCGGTGACCGCCCGAAAGCGGCACATGAGGAATTCAGTGAAATCAGCGTGATGCCTCGTTCGATGTGGGAGCCTTGGATCGTTTACAGAAAACCTGTTGAAGGCCGTGTCCAGGATAACTTGAGAAAATGGAAAACAGGCGGGTTTCGCCGGCCGCTGGCAGAAAAGCCTTTTGGTGACGTAATCGCATCATCGCCTACCAGAAAAAGTGAAAAGTCACTTGCACCACATCCGAGCCTCAAACCCCAGGCGTTTATGCGGCAGGTTGTTTACGCTTCGTTACCCCTTGGCGAAGGCGTGGTCCTGGATCCTTTTGCAGGAGCCGGTTCTACTCTGGCGGCAGCGGAAGTGGCAGGTTATGCCAGTATCGGTGTGGAAAAAGATACTGGTTTTTTTACCATGGCGCGTGAGTCAATACCCAGACTGACGGCATATAAGGTAAATGGAAGCGCTAAAGCCTGTATATCCAGCTATCCCGAAGTTTCTTGACGCCGTCTTTATGTAATGTGGCCGTACGCGTCCCCAGTTCACCTCTGGGGTTTTTTCGGAAATCTTCCACTCTTACTTGTCCCAGGTAAACCTCTGTAAATGTCATCGGTAGCCTGTTGGTAGCGGGTTCCGAAACGGTATCAACCGTATAAACGAATACGCACATCCACTGATCTCTTGCTCCATGAGTATCAACGGCTCCCCCGGCTTTTCTTGTGGTTTTTATTTCCACTCCCTCAGAACCTGCTTTCACTGCGTTATCGGGATACACACCCTGCATGATCAGGTCAGGATGACCGTTAAAATATTCGTTTTCTATCAATACGCGGGAATGTCTTGCGAGACTTGCAGTCAGCATATCTGAAAGTAAACCGGACATGATAGCGGGACGCAGCATGTCATCGAAACGTTGCAGTCCCTTGTTCAGGAGATGAGAGTTTACGTCAAAAAAGAAATCATACACATCCTGCATTGCCATTTGAAAATCCTGCCAGCGTAGTTCGTATGGCGGTTCAGCTTTATCATTAAATTTGGAGGTATCTACGATATTGCGTGTGATTTCCATAATGTTTTTGATATGTCCAAAGGAAAAGTCCTCGGCCCCTTATACTACTTTTCTTTTTTATGAGAAAAAAGAGGGCAGATTTATTTTTTCCACAGGGGCCGTGTAAGAGCACTTTCTGTTGTAAAGGTCGCGATCCAACGGTTGAGCCGCTATTTGGACCTGTTCTGCTGTAAGGACGAATTTTAGTTAAGTATTGTGTCCCCTAAATTGCTCCCGAGTTGAGGCGTGGACTCCGATGCCAGTGGTGATTTGATTACCGTAACCGATGCCGGACGGCAGGATTGACTTAAGTCACAGTCTCCACTATAATCTGACCAGGCTGACCAGAAACATTGAGAGTAAGACCGCATTGATGAGAACAACAAACTGGCAATTGCAGGAGGCCAAGGCGCACCTGAGTGAACTGGTAAGGAGCGTTCAAGAAAACGGGCCGCAACGGATCACGGTGCACGGCAAGCCTGCCGCTGTCATCCTGTCTTGTGACGACTATGCCCGGCTTGCCCGGAAAAAGCCGTCATTTGTTAACCTGATGCGGCAATCACCACTCATGGGCGTGGACCTGCAACTTGAGCGTGACCAATCGCTGACACGCGAACACACCTTGTGAGCTATCTCCTGGACACCAACGTGGTGTCTGAACTGGTCAGGCCAAAACCTGACCCGGAAGTGCTGGCCTGGTTCGGCAATACGCCTGATGATGCATTGCACCTGAGCGTGCTGTCGCTGGGCGAGATCCGCAAGGGCGTGGAGAAGCTTGAGCCATCACCAAGACGGGAAGCGTTGCGAGTCTGGCTGGAACAGGAACTGGCGGACTGGTTTGATGATCGGATTTTACCCGTTGACCGCGGTGTCGCAGACCGGTGGGGGACCCTGCTAGCCCATGCGGGGCGTCCGGTGCCGACGATTGACAGCCTGCTGGCGGCCACGGCCATGTATCACGGTCTGAGATTGGCGACCCGCAACGTCACTGATTTCCGGTTTACCGGTTTGGAGGTTGTCAATCCCTGGGATGGGGCTAATCCCTACTAATGTCGGATGCGGCCAAAGACCCGATTTTGTGACGTATCCGGGACGCCATTCGAGCAAAGGTCGGCTCGGTTTGCTTTGACGATTAGGTATGCGTATAATTATTACACATACATATCTCTTATGAGTAACATATGGCTAGAGTACAATTATTGATTTCAGATGAAGACCGTACCCGGTTCGTTTATCAGGCACACCAGGAAGGTATGTCCCTGAGCGCATGGCTGCGCGCCGCGGCGCGCGAGCGGCTTGAACGGCAGTCACAGGTCCAGCCGTTCGAGTCCGTTGCAGAGGTTGAAACCTTCTTCGCTCAGTGCGATAAACTGGAACCGGCAGGTACAGAGCCTGGCTGGGAGCAGCATCTGGCTGTCATGGATGAAGCTCGCAAACGCGGTGCGACAAGTACGTGATTTTCATCGATACCAATGTATTCATGTACTCGGTAGGCAGGGATCACCCGCTCAGGGAGCCTGCCCGCGAGTTTTTCAACGAGGCGCTCCGCATGCAAACGCGCTTGTACACCTCGGCTGAAGTATTACAGGAGCTTGCCTATTGCTATATCCCCGTCAACCGCACGGCAACTCTCGAAGCGGCAATGTCACTTATTTCCAGGGTAGGTGTGGAGGTGTGGCCCCTGGAAAGTGAAGATGTATTTCTCGCCTGCCGGCTTCATGAACAGTTTCCGATGCTGGGGGTCAGGGACCTTTGTCACCTGGCCAGTTGTCAGCGACGCGGGGTAAGCCGCATCAAGACATTCGATCAGACCTTTGCCGCTGTGGCAAACAAATCCTGACATCAGTCTCCCCAATAACCACACAATCGACCCCATTGTATCCAGGATTTTGCCACGTGCCCGTTTCGTGCTATCTTCATGTCCACGGCCAGGAAACGAAACATTTTGAAACTGTGAATTGGCTGGGGGCAGAGGATTCGAACCTCTACTGGCGGAGTCAGAGTCCGCTGTCCTGCCGTTAGACGAGCCCCCATCTGCACGAGGCTTCCTATTATAACAAGAGAAAGGGGACAGATTTAAGTCTGTCCCTTTCTACCCGTCATACCAGCCAGGGAATGGCCGGTATCCAGGAACAGGGATGTGTAATGTGTCGCCGGAGGCGACTCTCTTCTTACTGGATTCCGGCATTCGCCGGAATGACGAACGAGGAGCAGCATTGTCATGACTGAAGGAAAAAAAATAGCCATTCTCGGCGGTACCGGCAACCTGGGATACGGCCTGGCCTGGCGCTGGGCGCGGGCCGGGCACGAGGTCATTATCGGTTCAAGGGTTGCGGAGAAGGCGCAGAATGCGGCCTCCGAACTCAACAAGAAGCCCGGCGCCGGTTCCATTACGGGGACTGATAATCTCAGCGCGACGCGACAGGCGGAAGTCGTGACGCTGACCGTCCCTTTTGCCGCCCATGCAGCCACCCTGGAGAGCATCCTGCCGGGCCTGAACGGGCAGGTCCTGATAGACACCACGGTGCCCCTCATCCCGCCGAAGGTGGCAGTGGTCCAGTTGCCGGAAGCCGGGAGTGCCGCCGTCATCACGCGCGAGACAGTGGGTGACCGGGCGAGAGTCACAGCGGCGTACCACAACGTGGCCGCCAACCTGCTGGAACAGGACGTGGAGATAGATTGCGACATCCTGGTGACCGGCGACGACCCGGAAACCCGCAGGGAAGTGATGCAACTGGTGGAAGACAGCGGTTGCAGGGCCATCAATGCCGGGAAGCTGGCCAACGCCGCGGCTGCCGAAGCCCTGACCAGCCTGCTGATCCATATCAACCGGGCTTACAAGACCCCCCATTCCGGCATCCGCATCACCGGCATCGATGAAATTTCGGGGTCAGAGTAAAAATTCTGACGAATTTCTTACTCTGACCCCTGGCTTTATATTCGAAACATGTGGGTGATCATCCCCGTAAAACGGCTGGAGCACTCCAAGTTGCGGCTTGCCGGTGTATTGACACCGGATCAACGCCGGCAACTCAGCTTGCGCATGCTGGAAGACATTCTCGGCGTCCTGGCCGGTTCATCCCCGGTCGGCGGCGTTACGGTGGTCAGTTGCGATACGGATGTCATGGAGTTGGCGCGCGCAAAAGGCGTTGACGTACTCGACACCGGAACCGACGGTGGTTATGCCGCGGACGTTCTGAAAGGTATAAAACATATCACCGGCAAGAGCGCTCACAAGACACTCATTATCCCCGCCGACGTGCCGGAACTCGAAGAACGGGACCTGGTTTACCTGGACCGGGTTCACAGGGAAGGCGTCACCCTGTGCCCCGCCGCCAACGACGGCGGCACCAACGGCTTGGTGTTCACCCCGCCCCTTGCCATGGAATTGAAATACGGCGAGAACAGTTTCGAAGAATTCCGCAGGGAAGCGGAACAACGCCGGATACCCTTCAACGTTGTGAAGCCCACCGGCCTGGCCCGGGACATGGACCTGCCCGACGACCTGCATGCGTTACGAAAACAGTCCGGGGCAAACCGTACCTGGCGTTACCTGCGATCGCTGGAATCGATTGATAGGTGATATACTGAAACAGTTTTACGACCGGAGGACACCATGGCCGTCATCGACCTGACACTGCCAGTCAATCGCCACATGCAGGGCATCCCGAACCTGCGCGAGTATGAAGAGAATCCCACTCGCTGCGTGGTGTTGTCCTGCATGGGAGAAGTGCAGAAAGCATACCTGGAGAGCCGCGACATCGAACTGGACGACAACCTCGAGTTCACCCCGCACATGCTGTCCCGGCTGGAGATCCTTACCCATATCGGCACCCATATCGACGCCCCCTGCCATTTCCTGGAGTCCGGCGGCTGGACGGTGGAACAGATCCCCCTGGAGCACACCATCGGCAAAGGCGTGGTAGTGCCCCTGACGCACCTGAAGGGACGGGAACGCATCACCGCGGACGAGATCATCAGGACCGGTGTGGAGCTCGATAACAGCGTCATCCCCGTCCTGTACACCGGCTGGACCGAACGGGCCTGGGGCACTGACGAATTCTGGGGCGAATCCATATTCCTGGATACCACCGCGGCGGAATACATCGTGGAGAAAGGCTGCAAGGCAGTGGCCCTGGACTGCTTCCCCGAGGCGCCGTTCTGGCTCGGCATCGAGGCGGACCAGCCGCCCGGACGCAACCACAAGACCCTGCTGGGCAACAAGACCATCATCATCCAGTTGCTCACCGACATAGGCAAACTGGCCGGCAGGGAGTTCACCCTGTACGGCATCCCTCTGCCCCTGGACGGCATGGACGGCTCCCCCGCCAGGGTCTTCGCCATCACCGAATGACATATTTAAATCATGTCCGACACACACACAAGGTTTAAGGAACTGTTTTGTTGTGCGCTATCCCGGCTCCCAACGGGTCTGGACAAATCTGTCAGGAACAGATTTGGCCACCCGAAGGGTGCCCGAAGGGTGTGCGCCAAGGAAGGCGCACAGCAAAACAGTTCCTCAACCCGTCTCGATCTATCCAATGGCTGAGCGTTCCTTCGCAAAGGAGGTACAAATGCTCCGTCTGGGAGACGGCGACGAACTGCATGGGGAGGGCATCCTCGCGGTGACCAAGGCCCTGCTGCAATCCGGTGTCTCCTATATCGGCGGCTACCAGGGGTCCCCCATCAGCCACCTGATCGACGTTTTTTCCGATTCCAGGGAGACCCTGGAAGAACTGGGCGTCCACTTCGAGCAGTCCGCCAGTGAGGCGGCTGCGGCCTCCATGCTGGCCGCCTCGATCAATTATCCGCTGCGCGGCGCGGTGGCCTGGAAATCCACCGTCGGCACCAACGTGGCCTCGGACGCGCTGGCCAACGTAGCCTCCGCCGGGGTCAGGGGCGGCGCGCTCATCATCATCGGGGAGGATTACGGCGAAGGCGCGTCCATCATGCAGGAACGGTCCCATGCCTTTGCCATGAAATCCCAGATGTGGTTGCTCGACCCTAGACCCAACCTGAACGACATTGCCGGGATAGTCGAGAAGGGTTTTGAATTGTCCGAAGCGTCATCCACACCCGTGATGCTGCAACTGCGGGTGCGGGCCTGCCACGTCCACGGCGTATTGAATACCAAAGACAACAGGCGCCCGGCATTTACCGTGACCGATGCCCTGGACGACCCGGCGCGGGACGTGGAGCGCATCGTCCTGCCCCCGTTCAACTATCAACATGAGACGGAAAAAACCGAACAACGCTGGCCGGCGGCGCTGAAATTCATAGAGGAGAACAGCCTGAACGACGTGATAGAGGGCCGCTTCAAGGATATCGGTATTATCGTCCCCGGCGGCCTCTACAACACCCTGAACCGGGCCATGGAGCACATGGGATGTTCCGATGTGTTCGGCAATAACACCATCCCCATGTATATCCTGAACGTAGCTTATCCCCTGGTCGATGCGGAGGTAGTGCGTTTCTGTGGTGACAAAAAGGCGGTGCTGTTGGTGGAGGAAGGCCAGCCGGACTACCTGGAACAGAACATCAACACCATCCTGAGACGCCACGACGTGCAGGCCCGGGTGCACGGCAAGGACGTGTTTGCCATGGCCGGGGAGTACACCTGCCAGTTGATGGAGGAAGGGCTGCGCAAATTCCTGGCGCGCTGGGAACCCGGCGCGGCTACCGTTCCGCCGTTGGAAAAGACCAACGGCGCGAACCGGGAAGAACTGGCGCAACTGGTGCCCCAACGGCCGTCCGGCCTGTGTACCGGATGCCCGGAACGCCCGTTCTTCTCCGCGGTCAAGCTGCTGGAGAAGGAATTCGGCAAACTGCAGGTGAGCATGGACATCGGCTGCCATTCCTTCGCCACGGTCGCCCCCTTTAACATCGGCAACACCATCACCGGCTACGGCCTGGGCCCGTCCAGCGCCTCGGCCCTGATGGTGCCCCACGAAAAACGCGCGATGAGCATCATGGGCGACGGCGGATTCTGGCACAACGGCCTTGCCACCGGAGTCGGCAACGCGGTGGAAAACGAGCATGACGGCATCATCGTGGTGGTCGATAACGGTTATTCCGCGGCAACGGGGGGGCAGTGGATCCCGTCATCAAAGGCCGATGCGGAAAGGCGCCAGTACCGGGTGTCCATCGTCGATGCGCTCAAAGGCGCGGGCGTGAGATGGATCAGGAAAGTCCATACCTACAATATCCAGGAATCCCTGCATGCCCTGAGAGAGGCCATGACCACCAGGGACAAGGGTCCGAAACTCATCGTGGCAGAAGGAGAATGCCAGCTTAACCGGCAGCGGCGCATCAGGCCGCAGGTAAGAAACCTGCTTAAACAAAAGAAACGCTACGTGCGGGAGCGCTTCGGTATTGATGAAGACACCTGCACCGGCGATCATTCCTGCATCAGGCTGTCCGGTTGCCCGTCGCTGACCATCAAGGACAACCCCGACCCCCTGAGAAAGGATCCGGTAGCAACCGTCGTCAACAGTTGTGTCGGGTGCGGCGTCTGCGGCGAGGTGGCCCATGCCGCGGTACTGTGCCCGTCGTTTTACAAGGCCGATATCGTCTATAACCCCAACCTTGCCGACAGGGCATTGGCGGCCTTCCGTTCGTTCGTCATAGGCAGGCTGCAGGCCTGGTCGGACCTGCTCCGCCGCAGACGGACCATTGCAACGACAGACCCTGCCGGAGCGGGACAGGAAGGTCATTCCGACTCCCTGCCAGTGTGGAAGCAGGAGAAAATTAACCGGGAGGGCGCAGATGCCCCACAGGCAGGACAGATCGAACCCATCAAGATCGCCATCCTGGCCATGGGCGGGCAGGGCGGCGGCGTGCTCAGCAACTGGCTGATCCAGGTGGCTGAGCGTTCCGGTTACCTGGCGCAATCCACCTCCGTGCCCGGCGTTGCCCAGCGCACCGGGGCGACCGTTTACTACCTGGAGTTCTTCCCGCGGGATGCGGTCGGGGATGACCCGGCGGTGCTGGCTCTTATGCCGGTGCCCGGGCGCGTGGACCTGGTCATCGCCGGCGAACTCATTGAGGGCGGGCGCGCCGTGTTGCGGGGTCTGATCACACCGGACCGCACCACCGCGCTGGTGTCCACCCACCGGGATTACGCCATCGGGGAGAAAACCGCACTGGGCGATGGGCGGGCGAATACCGACAGGATCATGGAAGCCGTGACGGAAAATGCCAGGCGCTTCATCGGTTTCGACATGGATGTGCTGGCCGGTCGGACAGGCAGCGTCATCAGTTCAGTGTTGCTGGGCGCGGCCGCCGGTTCCGGCGCCCTGCCGTTCAGCCGGGAAGCCTTTACCGAGATCATCACCGAGGGAGGTGTCGCGGTTGAGGCCAACCTGAAAGGGTTTGACGCAGGCTATGCGCACGCACAGAAGCAGCAGGAACAACAGGAGCGGCCGCCGGCCCACGCAGCCGGAAGGGGACGGACTTCAAGTCCGTCCCCCTGCCAGACCCTGCTGGACCGGGTCCGGGCTGAGTTCCCGCCGCAAACCCATGAGATCATCCGGGCAGCCGCAAGCAAACTGGCGGATTACCAGGACGTCCGTTACGCCAATCAGTATCTGGACAGGCTGCAACCCGTCCTGCGGGCGGATCGTGCCGACCGGGACTACCTGTTGACCGTTGAGACCGCCCGTTACCTGGCGCTCTCGATGGCTTACGAAGACGCGATCCGGGTGGCGGACCTGAAAATACGCTCCACGCGCTTTGACAGGGTGAGAAAAGAAGTACAGGCGGAGCAGGGCCAGGTCGTGACTTGGCAGGAATTCATGCACCCCAGGGTGCAGGAGCTGTGCGACATCATGCCTGCCTGGAAGGGTGCCCTGCACATGAAAATCCCGTTATTGAGGAATTTCATAGGCCTGTTTTGCGGACGCGGCAGGAAGATCAACACCACCAGCCTGTCCGGCTTCGTGTTGCTTTACCTGCTTGCCGGACTGCGGGTCACGCGCCGTGGGACTCTGCGTTATAAAACGGAAACCGTTGCCCTGGATCAATGGCTGGCCGCTGTGCTGTCCTGCGCCGCTGCCGATTACGACCTGGCCGTGGAAGTGGCAGAATGCCGGCGCCTGGTAAAAGGCTATGGCGAGACCCACGAGAGGGGAGTGGCGAACTTCAACCGCATCATGGAGGCGCTGGACAGCCTGCGCAACCAGCCGAACGCGGCGACAAAGATCAGGGAATTACGGGATGCGGCGCTGGCGGATGAGCAGGGGGAGGCCCTGGAGGCTACCCTGCAGAAAGTTGCCTGATATTGCCTTGTTCGTCATGCCGGGCTTGACCCGGCATCCAGTGAAATATTGTGTCGCCTGAAAGGCGACCCTTTACTCACTGGATTCCCGCCTGCGCGGGAATGACGATGGCGGCGCCAGGTACCAGGCCAGGACCACCAGCGCGCCGAATACGGTATAACATAGCGTAAATACCCAGGCTTCCGCCTGGTAGAAGATCAACTTGTGCAGCCAGTGCTGGATGAACGAACCGGCGTAGGTTGCTTCGCCGGCTTTGTCCCGCAGGCTATTTTCCCAGATCGTCAACGGGCAGATTATATTCAACCAGGCCTGTATGACCACGACGCCTATTGCGCCCAGATGAATGAAACGGAACCAGGGATTCCTGATCCAGCGCCACCCCCTGACCAGGCCGGCGATAATGAATATCAGCCCGAAAACCACAAAGGCGATAAACAGGGCGTGAATAATCAGCAACCCGTCGGCGGCAAGCAGTAACCAGGTCGGGGACAGCGTCACCTTACCAGCTGTTTCTTATCTCCCGCAACTTCAGGAAGACCGTTTTTTCGTCGGGTTCGGCAGGCAGATCGGGGAAATCTTCGCGCAGTTTCTCTATGACTTCCGGGTTTCTCAGGCGGAAGAAGGTGTTGACGGTTTTTTCCATTCCAAGGGTGGTGACCAGGGCGTCATCCGGGTCCTGGTCGATCAACTCATCCCTTAATGACCGGGCGTCTGAATTGCCGGGCTCCCTGCTCAGGGTGAACTGCAGGTTGTTGATGATGTAGTCATGGCCGGGATAAACCAGGGTATCATCGGGCAGGAGTGCCAGTTGGCCGGAAAAAGTCAGGTACAATTCGTTCGGGTGCCCGCCGTTATGGCAGTTACCCGCTCCCGCGTTGAACAAGGTATCCCCGCAGAACAGGGCAGGCTGGTCCGTATGGGACAGCAGGCAGATGTGGCTCATGGTATGACCCGGCGTATCCAGCGCTTCCAGTTCCACGGTCCTGCCGACTTTAATGACGTCACCCGCGGACAACGGCCTGTCTATCCCGACAATCCTGTCCCTGGCATTTTTATGGGCGAGCAACTGCGCGCCCGTCGCGTCTATCATTGCGGCATTGCCGCCCGTGTGGTCATGGTGTTCGTGGGTATTCAGCACCTGGGTGATTTCCCAGCCCTGGTCCTGGGCGTGCAGCAAGCATTTTTCGTGGTCCAGGGGGTCGATGGCCAGCGCCTCGCCGGTGTCAGGGCAGGCGATGAGGTAATTGAAGTTGCGCCAGTCGTTGCCCGTCCATACCTGTTCGACAATCATCGTTATTCCTCGCTGTGACGCCTGTGGCTCATACCCTCGTAAGTTTAACCCCAAAAATACAGGACACCCAAGTTAATTATATGGGTGTCCTGTATTTCCTTTGGGGTCAGAGTAAGAAATTCGTCAGAATTTTTACTCTGACCCCGAAAATCTGATCAGGATTCAGGCAGGAACAATGTTGCCGGGAATTCCAGGTATTGCTTCAGCGCCCGGATGGCGCAGGCAGCGTCATGGCCGTCAACGACGCGGTGGTCGAATGAGGATGAGATGTTCATCATCAGACGGGGGGTAACCCCGTTATTTTGGAATACCGGGCGTTGTTGCGTCCTGTTTATGCCGATGATGGCGACTTCAGGGTGATTGATGATCGGAGTGGAAACAATGCCGCCCAGTGCGCCCAGACTGGTGATAGTGATGGTGGAACCGGTGAGTTCTTCCCTTCGAGCCTTGCCGGTTCTCGTTTTTTCCGCCACCTGGCGCAGTTCCCGGGCGCATTGCCACAGGTCCAGGGTTTCAACGTGCCGGATCACTGGCACCATCAGGCCGTCACCGGTCTGCACCGCAATACCAATGTGGATCGAATCGAATTGCGTGATGACCTGGCGCTCATCGTCAAAGTGTGCATTACACTGGGGAAATTCACTTGCTACCTTCACCAGGGCCTGCATGATGAAGGGCAGGTAGGTGAGTTCGGGCCGGCTTTCCTGCCGCTTCCCATTTAGCTGCCGGCGCAGTTGTTCCAGATCGGTGACATCGACTTCCTCGACATAACTGAAGTGCGGGATACGGCTGGCGCTCAGGCTCATCTGTTCGGCTATCTTGCGGCGCAGGCCCACCAGCTTGATTTCATGGACGCCGGTCGCATCCGCTTCGGTTTTAGCCTCCGCCTGTTTCCCGGCCTGAGCAAGGCAGGCTTCGATATCGGCGCGGGTAATGCGTCCGTTCGTCCCGGTGCCGCTTATTCGGTCGAGATTGATGCCGCGTTCCCTGGCGAGACGGCGAATAGCGGGGGAGGTCTGCGGCCTGACGGGCGCAGGCTCGCCGCTCTCCTCTACCTCGTCATGCCGGACTTGTTCCGGCATCCAGTGGGATACTGTGTCGCCCTCCGGGTGACCCGTTATTTCACTGGATTCCCGCCTGCGCGGGAATGACGAATGGGGAGCGTCGCCACCTGTGGCAAATACTGCCAACTCGGCGCCCACCGCGATGACATCGCTGGCCTCGCCGGCGATAGAGACCAGGGTGCCGGTGACCGGCGCGGTGATCTCTATGGTGGCCTTGTCCGTCATCACATCCACCAGGGGTTGATCAGTTTCGATGGTATCACCGACCCCGGCGCGCCAGGCGACGATCTCGGACTCGACGGTGCCTTCGCCCAGGTCCGGCAACTTGAACGAATACTCAGCCACAGTCAGGCTTCCAGGGTCCGTTGCAGCGCGGTGGCGACCCGCGCCTGGCCCGGGAAATACGCCCATTCCTGCGCGTGCGGGTAGGGCGTGTCCCAACCCGTTACCCGTTCGATGGGGGCTTCAAGGTTCCAGAAACAATGCTCCTGGACCTGTGCAGAGAGTTCCGCTCCATAGCCGCAGAAGCGCGTGGCTTCGTGTACGATCACGCAGCGCCCGGTCCGGCACACGGATTCGCAGAGGGTATCGATATCCAGTGGCATCAGCGTGCGCACGTCGATGACCTCGGCGTCGATGCCCGTTTGACCGGTCGCCGCCAACGCTACATGCACCATGGTGCCGTAGGCGAGTACGGTTACGTCGTTGCCGGCGCGGACCGTTTCGGCCTTGCCCAGCGGCACCCGGTAGTGGCCAGCGGGAACCTGCCCTTTTTCGTGTCCGTCCCAACTCACGGCCGGCCTGCCGGGGTTGCCGTCAAACGGACCGTTGTAGAGCCGTTTCGGTTCGAAGAAGATGACCGGGTCATCATCCTCGATGGCGCTGATCAGCAGGCCCTTGGCATCGTAGGGATTCGACGGCATTACCGTCTTCAGTCCGCAGACGTGAGCAAACAGGGCCTCCGGTGTCTGTGAGTGGGTCTGCCCGCCGCGGATGCCGCCGCCGCAGGGGGTGCGTATCGTCACCGGCGACCAGAACTGGCCGGCGCTACGATAACGCAGGCGGGCCAGTTCGCTGGCAATCTGGTCGAAGGCCGGGTAAATATAGTCGGCAAACTGGATCTCAACCACCGGTCGCAGGCCGTTGACGCCCATGCCGATGGCCGTCGCCACGATACCGCCCTCGGCAATCGGCGTATCGAACACGCGGTCCTCGCCGTGCTTCTGCTGCAGGCCTTCGGTGCAGCGGAACACGCCGCCGAAGTAGCCGACGTCTTCGCCGAAAATGACCACGTTGGGGTCCCGTTCCAGCATCACATCCATGGCGGAGTTCAGGGCCTGGATCATGGACATTGCATGCACTTCCCCGGGCGCCGCCTCTGTCGCCGCAGGTTGCGGCGCCGGGCCGTCCTCGATATCTAATACTGCATTCATTTTATTGCCTCAAGCTGCCGGCGCTGTTCCAGGAGATGCGGCGGCATCTCCTTGTAAACGTGTTCGAACATGGCCGAGTCGGGCGGGCGCGGGCCTTCATTCAACGTTCCCAGCGAGAGCGCCTCTTCCCAGGTTCTGCTCACCGTGTCCTCCAGTTCCGATTGCATCTGTTCGTGTTCCGTCTCGGACCATTCACCCCGGGCGATTAAATGTTGTTTCAGGCGCGCTATGGGATCGCCCAGGGGCCAGTGTTCCCATTCATCGACCGGCCGGTACCTGCCGGGGTCGTCGCTGGTGGAATGGGCCGCGGCGCGGTAGGTATACAATTCGATGAGGGTGGGGCCGCCCCCGGCCCGCGCCCGGCCCGCGGCCCAGCGCGTGGCGGCGAATACAGCGAGAAAATCATTACCGTCCACGCGCAGGCCGGGAATACCGTAACCGATGGCGCGCGCGGCAAACGGGTTCTGCTCACCCCCGGCGACGTTCTGAGAGGTGGATATGGCCCATTGGTTGTTGACCACGTTCAGTATGACAGGCGCGCGGTACACCGCGCTGAAGGTAAGGGCATAGTGGAAATCCGCCTCCGCGCTGGTGCCTTCACCCACCCAGGCCGCTGCAATATCCCCGGTCTTCCTGTACCCGGCGGCCATGGCCCAGCCGACAGCCTGGGAAAACTGGGTGCCCAGGTTGCCGGAAATGCTGAAAAATTTATGTACATCCGAACTGTACATAACCGGCATTTGCCGGCCCTGCAACCTGTCTCCGGCGTTGGACAGGCACTGGCACATCATGTCCAGCAGGGGATAACCGCGCGTGACCAGCAGGGCCTGCTGCCGGTACGTGGGAAACAGCATATCGCCGTCATCCAGCGCCATGCACTGGGCAACCGATACGGCTTCTTCGCCGGTGCACTTAAGGTAGAACGACATCTTTCCCTGGCGCTGCATCCTGAGCATACGGTCATCGTACAGGCGTGTCAGCAGCATGTGCCGCAGCCCGTCATGGAGCACGCCGGCGGGCAGTTCCGGGTTCCAGGGACCAGCGGCCCGGTGTTCCTCATCGAGGACCCGTATCATGCCGAAGGCCATGTCGCGTAACTCATCGGCAGGCGCCAGTTCGTCGGGACGGTCCAGCGCGCCGGGTTCGGGCAGGGCAATGGCGCTGAAATCCGGTTCTTCGCCCGGACGGTACGGCGCAGTCGGAATATGTAATCTGGCAGCCATGTCGATGAATGGAAACGGTTGGTCACATTTTAGAGCGTATCAAGGAGATAATTATTGCGTTTTTGGCTGAAAAACCAGATAATTTGCAAAAAATTACCTAATATATGCAAATTAGAGGAAAATATGACCGTAAAGCTGGACAAGTTCGATAAGCATATACTGACCCTCCTGCAACAGGATGCCGGCCTGACCGTCAGCGAACTGGCGGCCGAAGTCGGCCTGTCCACCTCGCCCTGCTGGCGCCGCCTCAAGCGCCTGGAGGATGCCGGTGTTCTGAAGAAACGGGTGGCGATCCTGGATCACAACGAACTGGGTCTGGACGTCATCGTGTTTGCGGAAGTCAAACTCGAAGCACACGGCCACGAAGCCCTGCCGAATTTCCAGAAAGCCGTGGAGAAACTGCCTGAAGTACTTGAATGCTACACGGTGCTCGGAGAGATGGATTTCCTGTTAAAAGTCGTGGCAACGGATATCCATGCCTACGAGCGGTTTCTGCACCACCTGCTGTCCCTGCCGGCCGTGCGCGAAGTGCATTCCAAGATGGTAGTATCCGAAATCAAGTGCACCAACGAACTGCCCTTGGATTTGATCGATCAGTAATGGTATCGAGCCGGCCATGGATCTGCTGACTGCCTTCCCGTACTGGGGAATAATCATTGTCATTGCCGTTAACGCCGTGATCGTTTCCCGTATGACGATCCACATCAGCGAACAGCCGGAGGAAGACGAAGACGGAAACGAGGGCGGGCAGTAATGATCGATTACCTGGTCGAGCACGCCACCGTCCTTGGCCTGATGATCGTGTACCTGGTTTTTTGCCTGGGTGTGGGTTGGTATTTCAGGAACAGGGCGGCAGCCGGGGTCAAGGCCTTTTACGTCGCCAAACGCGAAATTCCCGGTTGGGTCGTCTCGCTCGCATTTTTCTCTACCTTTGCCAGCACCAATACCTACATCGGCCAGGCAGGCAAATCCTTCCAGTACGGGTTGTCCTGGGCCTGGGTCGGACTCATCTGGTCGATCTTCTGCGTCATTTCCTGGCTGGTGCTGGGTCCCCGGATGCGCAACCAGTCGGCGCTGCTGGGGTCCTATACCATCCCCGATTATTTTCACCTGCGCTATAAATCTTCCCTGTCAAAGTCGATCCGGGTTTTGTCCGCCGTGATCATCCTGTTTGCCACACTCTGGTACATGGTGGGTATTACCAAGGGACTGGGTCATGTATTGACCGCAGTACTCGACGTACCTTATGCCTGGGGCACGGCGCTGATGATCATAATAACCGGCGCTTACACCATCTGGGGCGGCATGTACGGCGTGTTATGGACCGATGCCGTCCAGGGGATCATGATGTTCGCCGTGGCCGTCATTCTCGTCATGTTGCCGTTTATCCATGCCGGCGGTGCGGCTGAACTCATGAGCCGGATAGAATGGACGGCACATCCAGACCGTTTCGGACAACCCATGGGCAACGGACTGGTTACTTTCGGGCAACTGGTGTCGTTCTTTTATATCCTTGGTATCGGCCTCGCCGTCGGTATGAAGCAGATTGCAGAACCCCGTTGCCTGATCCGGTTTTATTCCATCGACAACGCCCGCAGCATGAAGTTTGCAATGATATGGACGCCTGTTTTCCTCGGTATCTCCCTGATTTGCGTGATGGGACTGGGCGCGCTGGTCCACGGCATGGCGACGGAACAGGAAGCTGCCTACCTGGTACGGCACACGGACGAGGTCGTGGGTTTCATGCTGGCAAAGTTTGATGACCCGTGGATAAGCGGTATTTGCGTAGCTGGATTGTTCGCAGCCGGCATGTCATCGCTGGCAGCAGTCCTGCTTATCGTCGGCACCGCCTTCATCCAGGATATCTGGCACGTCTCAAGACCGATGGAAAAGGGTAGACTGGTGCCGCGCACCAGGTGGACGATTTTCGGCTACAGTGTATTGCTGTATGTATTCACGCTCTATCCGCCCGCCGGTATCGTCGAACTTACAGCTTTTTCAGGGGCCGTATTTGCAGCCAGTTTCTTCCCGGCCATCTTCGGCGGTCTTTACCTGCGTTGGGGAACCGATACGGGTGCACTGGCATCCATGCTGGCCGGAATACTGACCTGCGTGGTCTGGCGTTTTGCATTCCGTTTCCGGATCCCGGAACTGCAGGACGTACATGAAGTGATCCCCGCGTTCCTCGTCTCCGTTCTCGTCTATCTCCTGGTGAGCAGGATAACGGCCCCGCGCCGTCCTGATCAGCGGCACCTGGACAGGCTGTTCTCGCTTCCCGGCAAATCCTGACGACATTCTTACTCTGATCCCATCTATCCCGAAATGCAGGGGTCAGAGTAAAATTTCTGGCGAAATTCTTACTCTGACCCCGAGTGTCGTCCCCTCACCGTCACTCATTGCATCCTTCCCTGGATGCAACCCTACGGGCGGCTATCGCCGTGCACAAATTCGTCCGGAACGAATTTGGACAGCGCAGCTGGCCCCGAAGGGGCAAACTACACGGATGTAGTTTGCAAATCGGCCGTCCTGCCGATTTGTCCCGCGCCGGGCGAATGCTGCTATAATCCGGCGCCATGGAACATCAATTCTGGCATGAGAAGTGGGAAGCGAATGATCTCGCTTTCCACCGTGAAGATTTCAATCCCGTTCTGGTCGACAACTGGCCGGTCCTGGATGTACCGGCGGGAAGCAGGGTGTTTGTGCCCCTGTGCGGCAAGTCCAGGGACATGGCCTGGCTGATGGAGCAGGGATACCGGGTGCTGGGTGTCGAACTGAGCGAGATCGCCGCCCGGTCGTTTCTCGAGGAAAGCGGCCTGGATGCCCGGCGCGACCGGGATGGGCCGTTCGTCCGCTACCGGACGGAGCAACTGGAGTTCCTGTGCGGCGACTTCTTTTCACTGGACCCGGAGCGGTTATCCGATATCGACGCGGTGTACGACCGCGCCTCGCTCATCGCCATGGCTCAAGACCTGCGCGCGCAATACGCCGCGCACATGAAGAACCTGCTGCGGCCCGGCTTGCAGGCGCTGCTGATTACCCTGACGTACCGGGACGGTGAGATCAACCCGCCGCCGTTCCGGGTGTTCCGTGATGAAGTTGAAGCCCTGTACGATCCCTGGTGTGACGTGGAATTGCTGCAGGAAGGCGAAACCGAGGTAAAAGGCATCATGTGTCCCCAGTTCGCCTACCGGTTGCGGGTGAGGTGAGTAACAGGAGACGCCCCATGACAGCATCGCAACAGGACCAAACGGGGACAGAATTTAATTCTGTCCCCACGCGTACCGTCCGCACCATGTGCCCCATGAACTGCCATCCCACGTTCTGCGGGATGCAAGTCACGGTCGCCGGCGAGCGGGTGGTGGAAATCAGGGGCGACAAGGAGAACCCGGACAGCCGCGGCTTCTTGTGCGTGCGCGGCCAGGCCGCGGGCGAGATCATCGGCAACCCCCGGCGTATCCTGTATCCCATGATGCGCAGCACGCGGGGGAGCGACAACTGGGACGTGGTGAGCTGGGACCAGGCCCTGGACCGCATCGCCGAGGGTTTCCGCGCCGCGGGCCGGGAGGCCGTCGGGCTGTGGGGCGGGCACGGCATGCTGGCCAACGATTACGGCCCCTTCGCCCATACGGAACTCCTTCTCAGGTTCGGCAACATGTACGGCTGCCAGTGGTGGGACGGCAGCATGATCTGCTGGGGCCTGGGCGGTTTCGGCCTGGGACTGACCGGTCTGCTGGAGGCGAACACCAAGGAGGACATGGGCAGCCATTCCGACCTGATCATCCTCTGGGGCGCGAACATCGCCAGCCAGCCCAATACCGGGCGCCACATTTCCGCGGCCCGGCGCCGCGGCGCCAGGCTGGTGGCTATCGACGTGCGCGTGAGCGAGTCCTGCCGGCAGGCGGACGAGTATATCCTGGTGAAACCCGGCACGGACGCGGCGCTGGCCCTGGCCATGATGCACGTTATCATCGGCGACGACCTGCACGACCGGGATTTCATCAATAAACACACCACGGGATTTGCCGAACTGAGTGAGCATGTGCGGGACTTCACGCCCGCTTGGGCCGAGGCGGTCACCGGCGTGGACGCGGTGCGCATCGTCGAGCTTGCCCGCGCGTATGCGAACACCGAACGGGCGATGATCGTGCTGGGCGGCAGTTCCCTGTACAAGGATCAAAACGGCTGGCAGGCTGCCCGGGCGGTGTCCTGCCTGCCCGCGCTGACCGGCAAGTCCGGCAAGCCCGGTTGCGGCCTGGGGCCGCGCCACGCGGCTTCCTCCCACGGTTTCGGCACCAGCCACATCATGAATTTCGAAGCGCGGCCGCCGGGCGACTACGTCCCCAACCAGATGCCGGCCATCCTGGAGGCCATAGAACAGGGCCGCCTGCGCGCCTTTGTGCTGCTGGGCTCCAACATGCTGTCGTCCTACGCCGACGCGGCGCGGCTGGAGGCCGGCCTCGACAGGATGGACCTCATCGTCAGCCACGACCTGTTCATGAACGACATGATGCGCAGGCACGCGGACGTGGTGCTGCCGGCCACGTCATGGCTGGAAGACACCGGCGTTAAGAGCACCCATACCCACCTGTACCTGATGGACCAGGCCCTGCCGCCTCCCGGCGAGGCGCGCAGCATGACTGCCCTGCTCAAAGACCTGGCCGAGCGCATGGAGATCAGTGATTTCTACCCGTGGGAGAGCGAACACGGCCATATCGACGCGGTGCTGGACCATCCGTCCACCGGCCATGCCACGGTGGAATCGTTGCGCGCAAACGGCGGTATCGGCGAGCTGAACATCTCCCACGTGGCGTACCCGGACCACCGCTATACGACACCCTCGGGCAAGGTGGAATTCTATTCGGAACGCGCCGCGCAGCACGGCCTGCCGGCCCTGCCGGAGTACCAACCCCGTCCCGGCTCGGAGTACCCGCTGGAATTGCGCAACGGCCGCATGCTGACCCATTTCCACGCCTTCTACGACCATGGCCGGGCGCTGCCGTCCATAGATAAACTGGAGGATGGGCCCTCCCTGTGGATATCTACAGCGGACGCGGCAGAGCGCGGTCTCAGCGACGGCATGCCCGTTCGCTTGCACAACGAGCGCGGGGAGTGCGCCGCGCTGGCCCGGGTGACCGATGACGTACCGCCGGGAACGGTGTGGATGCACGACGGCTGGCCCGGCGCCAACAGTCTGACTTCCGGCGCCCGCTGCGTGCCCGACAGCGCCGTAGACATGTTCCCGTTCAGTACGGGGCAGGCCGCCTACGACGCCCGGGTGGAAGTGGCGGCAGCGCGTTAAGTGCGGCTATATGTTGTTTCCGGCTTACCACATGCCGGACGGACATGCCCCCCTTTCGTCATTCCGGGCTTGACCCGGAATCCAGTCAATAAAACATTCCATATAAGGAGTATTTTGTCTACTGGATGCCGGGTCAAGCCCGGCATGACGGGAGAGTGGGGATGGACTTGAGTCCGTCCCCGGGTATTTTTATTCGCGCCAGTAGTTGTTTGCCGCGGCGATGGTGGCGAACTCCATGGCGATGACTCCTGCGGCTTCGATCAGGGTCTCGCCGTCCCTGGAATATTTGGCGCGCACTTCCTTCTTGACGGCGGAATCGGACTGCATCTCGCCGATCGACTTCCTGGCCAGCTTGATGGCGAGTTGCCGGCCCTCATAGGGCGTGGTCGTGATCAGGCTGCCGACGTAGTCTTCGCCGGCTACGGCGTATCCGGGGAGCAGTACTGCCAGCAGTAATAAAACCGGTAGTTTGTTCAACATTTTCTTTCTCCACTTGCTTGATTAAAAAGGAATAACTATAACACACGATAGAAAGACCCTTCATTCCGGCGAATGCTGGAATCCAGTCAGATAATCGAAATGCAGGGGTCAGAGTAAAATTTCTGACGAAATTCTTACTCTGACCCCGATCCTCGTCAGCCGATGTACGGCATTACCTTTTCGGCCAGGGTGTTGATGACCGCGTCGGGGTGTTTCGTGGCTATGGGCAGGACGAAGTTGTCTATGCCCAGTTGCGTCAAGTCCCGCAGCCGGGGGATGACCTCGTCGGGGGTGCCTGTTATGGCGACTGCGTCCAGTATGCGGTCGGTGATCAGCCCGGCCTGTGCAGCGTCCATGCTGCCATGTTGCTGGTAGTCGTATTTCTCCTTCATGGTCTTGAGGTCCTGCAGCAGTCCGGCGGGCATGTCCTCGTGGGGGACAGCCTTGTAGATCGTGCCCGCGGCCACCGAGGCGTAGCCGCGGGCCTCGGCGCGCACTTGTTCGCGGTTTTCGGACACGGCAAAGGCCAGGCGCTGGTACAGTTTGATTTCTGACGGGTCGCGCCCGGCCGCGTGCGCGCCGGTTTCTATGTTCCTGATGGCGTAGCGCGCCAGTTGCGGGTCGGCGCCTACCTGGAACAGCACGCCGTCGGCTATGCGCCCTGCCAGTTGCAGGGACTTCGGGCCGGTGCAGGCGATGACCACCGGCACCTTGCGCGGCGGCCAGCTCACCTTCAGGTCCGTGCCGTCGTGGTTGACTTCTTCCCCGGCCATGAGGCGCCGCACCGTGTCGATGACCTGTTCCATGCGCTTGAGCCGGGCCGGCCGCTCGCCGATGGTGAACACCGCGCTGTCCCCGACGCCGATGCCCAGCACGGCTCGGCCGCCGGAGTATTCATCCAGGGTGGCGAAACTGTGCGCCAGCACCGCGGGGTGGCGGGTGATGATATTGGTGACGCCGGTCGCCAGTTCCATGCAGCTGGTGCGCTGCGCGAACAGGGTCAGGGCCATGAAGGCGTCGCGGAACACGGACTGGGAATCCGCGACCCAGACGCCGCGGAACCCCAGGGTCTCGGCGCGCGCGATCCAGTCCACAAAATCGGCCAGGGGCCGGTTGGGGAGGATGCCTATGTGGAATGATGTTGCCATTGATAGATGGGGTCAGAGTAAAATTTCTGACGAAATTCTTACTCTGACCCCTGTAAAGTTACCTGGATATCTCGGGGTCAGAGTAAGAAAATCGGAGAATTTTTACTCTGACCCCTTAATTCTTACCGGGACTCGACGGTGACCCCCTTCTCAGACCCCCCCGCAAAGCGCTCGAACATCGACATGGGCGAGTTGTGGGAATTCTCAATGATGATATCCCTGCCGTGCAGGGCGTCCTGCAGGGCCGCGCACAGGGAATGCAACGGGCCGCCGCCGCCTTCGCCCATGCCCTTGGCGCCGTGGAAGGTGAACGGGGAGGGAGATTGCCGGTTGGAGCACTTGAGTTCCGGCATGGTGCTGATGGTGATAGGCGCGTAATCGGTGAACGAGCCGGCAATGGCGTTGCCGTCCGCGTCGTAGGAAATGTCCTCCACCAGCGCCGCGCCGATGCCGTGCGCGGCCGCGCCGTGCACCTGGCCCTCGACGATCATGGGATTGATCACCTTGCCGCAGTCATCCACGATGGCATAGTCCAGGATCCGGGTCTGGTAGGTGTCGGGGTCGACCTCCACCACGGAGATGTGCAGTTGCAGGGCGTAGGTAAGGGTCAGGTTGCCGATCTTCTTCTCCACGTCCGGTACCTTGAACGGCGGCATATACACGTGCCGGGCGTTCAGCGACAGGTCGCGCAACTCATCGGGCAGGCTGGCGCTGTTCGAGTTGATGAAATTGGCCAGCATCCAGTAGTTGAGCGCCCGGTCCGTGCCCCTTACGCAGACCTGCGGCCCCATGTCGCCGACGCCGAAATCCAGGTCTTTTTCCGCGGCTTCCAGGCCGAAACAGGCCAGTTTCACCATTTCCGCCTTGAGCTTGAGCGCGGCGCCGTGGGCAGCGGACAGGCCGGTGACCACGAACTGGCTGGCGTAGGTGCCGGATTGGCCGGTGTGGCTGTCGTTCAGTGAATCGAATCCGGTCTTGACGTGGACCAGGTCCGGGGGGATCTCCAGCACGTCGCCCACCACCTGCGCGGCGGTGGTTTCATGGCCCTGGCCCTGGGGGAAGGTGCCCATGCTCACTACCACCGTGCCGTCCAGGTCCAGTTTCACCGTGGCAGCGGTGGAATTGCCGGAAAACGGCGCGTGGGGGTTGACGTACCTGGCCTGGCCCCAGTTGTTGGTGCCGGAATCCAGGGTGGTGCCGATGCCGATGCCGATCAGCCGGCCTTCCTTGCGGGCGTCCGCCTGTTTCTTCTTCCACCCGTCCCAATCCACTATTTCCTTGGCCTTCGCCAGCATGGCAGGGAAGTCGCCGGAATCGTATACGCAACCGTTGGGCGTCTCGTAAGGGAACTCCGGGATATAGTTCTTCAGGCGAATCTCGTCGGTGGGGATGCCCAGTTCGTGGCCGCAGATATCCACCACCCGTTCCATGAACCAGATGTGCGGCAGCCGCGAATAGCCGCGGTTGGGCGCGGCAGGGCCCTTGTTGGTGGCGACCTGGTTGAAATCGATCCTGATGTTGCGCAGCTTGTAGGCCGCGGGCAGCACCTGGGACCAGATGACGGAGCCCAGGGGCTCGTAGCGGGGATAGGCGCCGATGTCGTCGATGTGTTTCGAGCGGATTGCAGTGATGACGCCGTCACCGTCCAGCGCGACTTCCGTATCCAGGTAGACGCGCTCGCTGCCGCAGCCTCCGGCCAGCATGTGCCCGGCGCGGGTTTCTATCCATTTCACCGGCGCGCCGTTCAGTTTTTTCGAGGCCAGGCAGGCCAGGGCCAGGTACGGGTAATTGCAGATCTTGTTGCCGAAACTGCCGCCGATATCGTAGGTGCGCAGGCGGATCTGGTCCATGCTGACCCGTAGCGCCGGCGCCAGGAACGCCAGCGGCACCGTCATGATGGTGTTGGAGAACAGGTCTATCTCGCCGCGCTGGTCCCAGGTGGCGACGCAGGCGTTGGGTTCGATGGCGGTGCTGCCGAAACGGTGGAAATTCAGCTTGTCGATTTTGATCACGTGGGCCGCGTCCGCGAACGCCTGGTCAACGTCGCCGTATTCATACACGCCCGAGAAGATCGTATTGGTGCCGGACTCGTCGTGCAGCACGGCCTTGTCCGCCAGGGCATCCTCGGCGTCCAGCACCACGTCCAGGGGTTCGTATTCCACGTCAACGAGTTGCGCCGCGTCCTCGGCGATGGCGATGGATTCGGCCACCACCGCTACCACGGGGTCGCCTTGGTAAATGGCCTTGTCGGTGGCCAGAGCGTAGTCGGTGATCTCCTGCGGCGCGCCGGCGCCAATCTGGATGAACGGATCGCTCATTTTCATGACTTCATCGCCGGTAAGGGTGCAGGCCACGCCGGGCAGGGCCTCGGCCCTGGAGACGTCGATGCCGGCGATGCGGGCATGGGCGTAAGGCGAGCGCACCAGGGACATGTGCAGCAGTCCCGCGGGGCTGTAGTCATCGACGAAGAACCCCTTGCCCTTGACCAGGCGATCGTCCTCCCGGCGCGCGGGTCTCGAGTCCGCGTGCGGCGCGTCGAGCAGCGCGTTGACGCGTGCCCGCGCCGCCTGCGTCTGTTCGGACAGCGCGGCTGCGCCCTGCGTTTCGACCCGGGCCGGCGCGCCGGTGTCGTCGGCGCCGGACAGGCCGTGCAGGATGCGGCTGAACCAGCCTCCCGGCCTTGCGGGCGGCGCCGGCGCGGGCTCGGTTGAGAGCGCCGCTTCCAGACTGGCAATAAGCTGGGTGATCTGTTTTTCCGCGTAGCTGCGGATGCCGCCGCCTGCCAGGGACAGGATCTTGCCGGTGACCTCGGCTTCGCCCTGCCAGCTTATGAGGGTGCCGCCCGCGGCGGTGTCTTCCAGGTCAAAGGCGGTGTGCAGGCGGTAGACGCCCTGCATGAGCTTGCCCCGGCCCGAGTAGCGGGCGTGCCGGGGTGGTCGGGAATCCGCCAGGCTGAGTTCCGTGGAGGCGATGCCGCCAATCCTGCCGATGCCGACCCGGGCGCGTATCTCGGCCGTCCTGGCGTCCTTCATTTCCATGCTGTGGAAACCCGGCAACAACGGCGCGAACTGCTCCGGGTCCGACAGCAGGGAGAAGACGTCCTCCTTGCTGCGATCTACGCTGAATTCGCCTGTGAATTTCATTTCCATGACTTAAGACCCCCCGGAGCCCGGATTTCTCACCAGGCCGCTTGTTGCTATCTCATACATATCTGCTGTCAATAGGTTAATTAACATTATTCACCAGGTTGCTATTACTCACAGCGCTTGATGCGCCCTCGCTTGTCTTTTTTACGCCTACGGGCACGTGCTCCCTCAACCAGAGCTACGGCTATGCTCTCGGTCGCAGGCACCCGTAGGCGTAAAAAATCCTGCGCGATCATCGCATCACCCGGTGAGAATTCCGGGCTAATACCGTGGCCGCGGCCTGGACGGATTTGATGATGTTCTGGTAGCCGGTGCAGCGGCACACGTTGCCCGACAGGGCCTTGCGGATGTCCTGCATTTCCGGGTTCGGGTTCTGCGCCAGCAGCGCCAGGGAAGACATGAGTATCCCCGGCGTGCAATAGCCGCATTGCAGGCCGTGCTGTTCGGAGAACGCCTGTTGCAGCGGGTGCAGTTGCCCGTCTCTTTCCAGGGCCTCCACGGTGGTGATCTCGGCGCCATCGGCCTGTACCGCGAACAGGGTGCAGGACTTGACGGCGGCGCCGTCCAGCAGCACGGTGCAGGCGCCGCAGAAGCTGGTGTCGCAACCAATGTGCGTGCCCGTCAGGCGAAGTTCCTCGCGGATGAATTCAACCAGCAACTGCCTGGGTTCAACGTCCCGCCGGCAGGCTTTACCGTTTACGGTGACGTCAATGGATACGGTTTGTAATGGTTCAGACATAGTCGTGGCTCCCCGATACGGTTTCACCCCTGGCCCGCTGCATGGCCGTGTGCGCGGCGCGCATGAACAGCGAGCGCAGCATCACGCGCTTGAACTCTGCGGAGCCGCGCGCATCGGTAGGCGGTTCGGACAGTTCCACCAGGGCGCCGGCGGCTTCCTGCAGCTTGTCATCCGTCAGCGGCCGGCCGGTGAGCGCCTGCTCGATGTCCGCCGAAGTGACCGGGACCGGTCCTGCCGCCCCCAGCACCAGGCGGATACCCTGGCAGATATTGCCGGCCGTGAGGGTCAACTGCACCCCGGCCGAGGCGGCGGGGTAGGCCGGGGCTGCCTTCTTGAACCCCAGGTAGGCGCCGCCGCTGTTTGCCGGCGGGATGGGGATTTGAATCTCGGTGACAAGTTCGCCGTCGGCCAGGCTGTTGGTGTAGGAATCCGTGATGAAATCCCTGATGCCGACCTTGCGGCTTCCCTCAACTCCCCCGCAGACGATTTCCGCATCCAGGAGATGCAGCAGCGCCGGCCAGTCGCTGCTCGGGTCGGCGATGCAGACCGATCCGCCGATGGTGCCCAGGGCCCTTACCTGGGGATCGGCAATATTGGCGGCGCAGTCCCGGATAACGGGGATGTCCGTGGCGGCTGCGCCGGCGGCGACACGGGCATGGGTCACCAGGGCGCCGATGCAATAGCGGCCTTTCTCCTTGCGGATGTGGGTCAACTCCGCCAGGCGTCCTATGTCCACCAGGTCGGAAGGTTCGTCCATGCGCATCTTGAGAATGGGGATCAGGGACTGGCCCCCGGCCAGTGGCCTGGCGCCTTCACCCAGCTCCGCCAGCAGCGCCAGTGCGCTGCCCAGGGTCGCCGGGCGGTGGTAACGGAATGGTGCGGGGTACATGGTTTGGCTGTCTCCATCCGGTAGTTATTCTGTGAGGGGCTATTATATGGCGACCCTTGATGCTGCTGCAAGTCAAGTATAATGAGTAATATCGATAACATTACGTGTGACCTGATAATTGGCAAAAGAGGAAGTTAAGCAAAGATGTCCGACTACGACGTAGTTATTGCCGGTGGTAGTCACAACGGCCTGGCTTGTGGCGCTTTTCTCAGTCTGCACGGTCTGACAGTGCTGGTTGCCGAGCGTAATGACTGGGTCGGCGGGGGCGCAGTCACGGCCGAAATAACCCTGCCCGGTTTCAAACATGACCTGTTTGGCGCTTCCCATGTCTGGTGCCATGTCAATCCCGATTTCAGGAATGTACTGCGGCCTGAGTTGGAGAAAAATTATGGTCTCAAATATCTCTGGTCCGAGGATGATATCACCGGCCACCCCATGCCTGAAGGTCCGGGCATCGTAATTTACAAGAGTGTCGATAAAACCTGCGACAGCCTGGCGCGTTATTCAAAGAGTGATGCGATGCGCTACCGCGAGATCTTCGATGACTTCAAGGAAATCGAGAACGGGTTTGTAAAAGGTTTCTTTTCGCCGCCCAATCCCCCCAGTTATCATCTCGCTGCCATGGAAAACAGCGAGGAAGGGCTGCGGATGTTACGGGATTACCACCTCAGCGCCGCCGCATTTGTCGAGGAAAATTTTGAAAACAAGTGGGTCCGGTCCGCCATACTCGGCTGGGCGATGGGGCCCCATGTCAAGCCTCACCAGGAGGGCATGGGCGCCTCGTTCTATATCATGATCCCGGCCATGCACGTATACGGGCAGTCAATTCCCGAAGGCGGCAGTATGCAACTGCCCTTGTCCTGCAAGCGGCTTATCGAAGACAAGGGCGGTACGGTACTGACGAATTCAACCATTGAGCAATTTATCGTCAGCAATGGAGAATGCCGGGGAATCCGTTTGCAGGACGGCACTGAAATCATAGGCAGACAAGCCGTGATTACTGCCCTGGACCCGGTACAAACCTTTACCCGGTTAATTGATCCGGTGCACCTGGACGGCAAATTTATCCGCATGTGCAGAAACTTTCGTTTCGGGGATATAGGCATCTTTCGCGTGCACTATGCCCTGGAGGATGCCCCCGATTTTAACAACGGCGGCGACATGAACAAGGTGGCCTATCACCGTATCTTCGGGCCCGTCCAGGATGTCGTCAACCATTTTGCCGAGGTGGATAAAAAGCAGCTGCCGATGGACCCTTTTATCCATTCCTTGTGCTGGACGGTGAAAGACCCCGGCAGGGCGCCCGATGGCAGGCACTGCCTGACCATCGACACCTTCCCACCGACGGAATTGGCCGGCAATGTCAAATGGGATGATGTGAAGGAGGATTATGCCCGGGTGCTGCTGGCCGTGTTGCGCCGGCATACCCGTAATATGGACGATGCCAATATCCTGGATTACAAGATTCACACCCCGGAAGACCTGTATGCCTACAATCGCTCATTTTACAAGGGCTCGCCTACCGGGGGAGACCGTGTCATGTCCCAGTTAGGCTTCTTTCGTCCTGTCCCGGGTTATTCCCAGTATAAATCACCCATCAAAAAGCTCTACATGACGGGCCCGTCATGCCATCCGGGTGGCGGTATTTCCGCCATGGGAACGATTACGGCCAGGGTGGTCCTGCAGGAGTTGGGGTTAATTGCCGGTGAAGATGATGATGCGGATTTTCTCTAGGGTTCAGCTTTGTTTTTTATTCATTTATAGGAACCTCTATTAATTCGTCACAATGATATAATACAGCCCACTGATTTCAACTC